>CAYLPT010000234.1:0-9234 GCA_964385645.1 uncultured bacterium | reverse complement strand
CGACCGCCCCCGGTGTCTCAGCCCTTCGGGCCCACGACACCCCCCCGGCCCCTCACTCCACACTGGGCGGCAGCAGGCTGACCCCCTTGTAGCGCTCGTACAGGCGCACGATGTCCTTCTTGGTCTCCAGTGAGAGCTGCTCGTCCGGGCGGGCCCCAAAGCCGAACTCCGGGTCCCGGCACACCACCGCGAAGGCCTGCTGGATGGCCTCGTGCCGGCCCAGGCCCTCCAGGCCCGTCTCCTCCTCGCCATAGGGGCGCAGGAAGTAGGCGAGCCGCCGGCCCAGGGCCGCCGCGTACTTCTCCAGCGTGGACTGCTTGACCCAGGGCTGCTTCTCCACATATGAGACCGCGCGCTGGCTCACCCCCACCCGGTCCGCCAGCTCGTGCTGGCTCAGGTCCAAGGACTCCCGCGCCTCCCGGATGCGCCTGCCCACGTTCACCTCTGCCATATCCTCACCTCTGGCCCCAGCCAGTGCTACAGCCACTACTAGGGATACCACATCTTCACGTCTTCTCACACGGCGCTATACACCGAAATAGTGCATTCGCACGCGAATTCATACATAGACCTGCACCTACTTGACTAGGCAGAAGCGATAGAGTATAATGTCACTGTCGGATGCTTCTGTGGTGACGATGCCGCCCCTGGGGCAGCCCTGTCCGCCGTCATGGGGCATGAAAGGATACTATGCGAGACAAAAAAGCTTCTGAGGGGCTTGTCCGGCGCCGCATCAGGCGCACCCCTATCTACGACCAGGGCACCTTCCAGGCACTTCTCCACGCCGCCTGCGGCGCCCGCCGCTGCCTCAGACACGCCGGCCGCTACTGGGTCCCCCTCGTCCGCGGCCGCCAGGTCTCCGTCTACCGCCTCGCCGACTACAGCCTCGAGTTGCTCCAGGAGCGCGTCGAGCAGTACGAGTTCTCCCTCTACCTTTCTCTCGCCACCGCCTACTGCGGCCGCGACGGCGCCCTACGCCGCCGCTCCCGCCTCCAGCGCAGCCCCTCCGGCGCCTACCGCAGCCTTGAGCTCCCCACCTCTCTGGAGCCCGACGCATGCTGACCGACCGCGATATCATGCGCCTCCTGCTCGAGAGGTACGCCGAACTGTCCGAGCTGTGCTACCGCATCTCCGCATCCCGCCACGACGAGCGGGGCCGCTTCCGGCGCCGCCACCCTGGCCGCCGGCCCCACCCCGCCCTCCTCAAGAAGGTGGACCTCGACTACGCCCTGCTCGACGTCTACCGCCGCTTCTTCGGGCCCCTTCAGGCCAGCTCCACCCCCAGTTCCACCTCGAACAGCCGGGCCCACGGAAGCGAGACCGCCAGCCGCCGCAGCGAAGGCCCCCCGGGCCGCGCCACGAGATTGGAGTGAAGCTCATGGGCAAGTGGCTCTAGCTCATCCCTGACCCAGCGCTCCAGCTCCCCCGCGTGTTCACCCAGAGCGAACGGGTCGGCGCCCCGCGCCCGCGCCTGCTCCAGCGCGCGCGGCCTCACCCGCGTCTGGTAGCCATAGTCGTCCACAAACCGCTCGACCAGGAAGCGCTCTGTCGCCGCCTGGTCGCGCTCCCACCCCGCCGCCCTGGCCGCCGCCAGCGCACACAGGTGCCCCACAACCGTCCCCACCGTGTTGCCGGCCGTGTTCCACCCCGCGTACGCCGACAGCCGCCGCGCAGCTCCCGCGCGCCCCAGCGCGGCCAGCAGCTCCGGATCCGCACCGTTCGCATAAGCCGCGTCGGCCAGCCCCACCAGGCGGCCGGCCTCCCCCGCCGCCTCCACCCGCTCCGCGAGGCTCTCCGCCTGCAGGGCCAGCGCCGGCGAGTGACCCGGCTCCGGCGCCTCGGCCGCCTCCTGCTGCGGCCCTATGGGCGTGTGGACGAACAGGATCGCCTCCGCATCCCCGGGCGCCGCCGGGCGCGCCCCTGCGGCCCGCATCTGCCCCTGCACCGTCGCGCTCAGCGCACCGTTCTCATACCGCGCGATCGCCTCCGCTCCCTCCGCCCGCGCGTAGTCCACGGCCATCGCGGGCGCGCACCCCGCCTCCGCCGCCAGGTGCCGCGCCACCAGCACCACGCCCACCTCGTCCGCCCCCGGGTGTACCGCCACCCGGTCGGCCACCCGGAACTCCCGCGCCTGGTCCCGCAGCGCCACCTGCTCGGCCACGTGGAGCCCCGCGGGACCCGCGTCCTCCTGCGCCAGCACCAGGTAGTCGAGCACCCCCTCGGCCAGCAGGCCGATGGCGGCCCGGTTGATGGCATGGCAGCGGCGCCGCACCTCCAGATAGCTGCGGAGCTCCGCCTCGCCAAGCTGACGAACGACCGCCTCCAGCTCCGGGCGCGCCCTTTCCTCGCCCATGCGCTCCACCCGGTCCACCAGCTCCGAGTACAGCCGCAGGCGCTCATGCCGAACCAGCGCCGCCTCGCACTCCACCGTCGTGCCCAGGCGCATGATGGTGCTGAAGCCGAACACGACGCAGTCCGGCCGCTCGCGGCGCAGCTCCCGCAGCGCGTCCAGGCGCCCCTGCGCCTCCTGCCCACTCACCGCGGGCGAGCGCGCCGCCACCAGGCCCCCGTAGCACAGCATGTCGAGGGACACCACCAGCCGCTCCGCCGGGCATCCGCGCAGCCAGGCCCCCAGGGCCTCACACTCCCCCGGCCGCGTGAAGCGCCCCAGCAGCTCCTGCGGCGGCCCCACCACCTCCGCCCCGGCCGCCCGCGCCACGGCGATGGGAAAGGCGCGGTTGCAGGGTCGGTCGTCCAGTGGTAGCAGCCCGATGGTGGGCCCCGGAATAGCCCCTCCTCCTGGCGCAACGGTCCCCCATTCTAGCCCTCTCCTCGCGCCTGTCAAGCAAGGCGCGGCCCCCGGCCGCGCCCAGGACAGGAGCGCCTCGGCGGCGAATAGGCTTCCTGTGAAGGCCTGCTCCATCCTCGGCCCCCGAGGCGAGCCCGATGGGCGATGAGCGCGCGCTCGCGCGCCTCGCGGTCTGGCGGCTTTCCGGCGGCGCCCTCTCCCCCGGCGAGGCCCAGGTCATAGTCGAGGAGCCGCTCCAGATCATCGTTGACGGCGCGCCTTGCGCAGTCCTCATGCGCACCCCCGGCGACGACATCAGCCTCGCTGCCGGCTTCTGCCTCGCCGAGGGCCTCATCGAGGGGCCCGAGGACCTCGGGGCCATCCAGCACTGCGACCGCGAGGACGCCCAGAGCGTCTCCATCACGCGCACCGGCGGCCGCCGCCCTCCGGCCCGCCCGGCGGCCCTCCTCACCGCCTCGAGCTGCGGGCTGTGCGGCCGGGAGCTCATCGCCGACCTCCGTCGTCGCCTTCCGCCCCTGCGGGGCGCCGCCCCCCTTTCCACGGCAGACCTGCTGGCGGTCGGCCGGCGTCTGCGGCAGGCCCAGCGCTGGTTCGCGCCCACCGGCGGCGCCCACGCCGTGGCGCTCTTCGACGGCGCCGGCGAGCTGCTCGCGGCGGCCGAGGACGTCGGCCGTCATAATGCCCTGGACAAGGCCGTCGGCCGGCTGCTGCTGGCGAGGCGGCTCGAGCAGGCCTGCGTCGCCGTGCTCTCCGGGCGCGTCAGCTTCGAGATGGTCCAGAAGGCCGCCCGCGCGGGGGTGCCCATCGTCGCCGGCGTCTCCGCCCCGACTGACCTCGCCGTCGCCCTCGCACAGGAGGCCGGCCTGACGCTCGTCGGGTTTCTGCGCGACGACAGCCTCACCGTCTACGCCGACGCGGGCCGCATCTCCGATTTGCATTGAAGCGCTGTTCGTGCTATCTAACAACATCGCCCGGGTGGCCCCGCCAGGCCGCGCGGGCCGGACCAAGAAGGGTAGGATGAGGCTATGCAGCACGAGTCGCCCTCAGCCGCGGCAATGGCGGTCGAGCCCTCCGAGGCCGAGATATGCGGGCTCCTCGACGAGCTCGATGACCTCTGCCGGTCGAACCTCATCGGGGCGCTCCAGGAGATCCAGGGCCGGTACGGCTACCTCCCGCGGCCCGCGCTGGCGGCCCTCGGCCGCCGCGCCCGCGTCCCCCTGAGCCGCATCTGGGGCATCGTCACCTTCTACTCCCAGTTCTACACCGAGCCCCGCGGCCGCCACACCATCCGCTGCTGCCGCGGCACCGCCTGCCACGTCAAGGGCGCCGATCGCATACTAGACACGATCCGGAGCGCCCTCGGCATTCAGGAGGGTGAGTCCACCCCCGACCGCACCTTCCACCTCGAGACCGTGGCCTGCCTCGGCACCTGCTTCCTGGCCCCCGTCATGATGGTGGACAGCCACTACTTCGGCAACCTCACCCCCCAGAAGGTCGAGGCCGTGCTGCGGAACTTCCGGGATCGCGACCCATGACGCCTCTGCGCTCCCCCGCTGACCTTCAGCAGCTCCGCCTCCGCCTCGCGCCCGACCCCGACCAGCCCGCCATCCGCGTCTGCGCCACCGGCTGCCGCGCGCTCGGCGCGCTCGAGGTCTGCGAGGCGCTCGAGGCCGAGCTCGCGCACCGCGGGAGGGGCGCGCGCGCCCGTGTCCTGCGTGTGGGGTGCCACGGCCTGTGCGCGGGCGCGGTGGCGGTGGTAGTGGATCCTCAGGGTGTCTTCTACCAGGGCGTCACCGCGGAGGACGCCCCTGAGATCGTCGCCGAGACGCTCCTGGGGGGAAGGGTTGTCGAGCGCCTCTGCTACGCCGAGGGCGAGCACCCGATCCCCCTCCTCGCCGAACTCCCATTCTACCGCCACCAGACCCGGCTGGTGCTCCGCAACTGCGGCCGGCTCGACCCCACCAGCCTCGAGCAAGCGCTCGCCCTGGGGGCTTACGGCTCCGCGGCCCACGCCCTGTGTGAGATGGCCCCCGAGCAAGTCATCGAGGAGATCCTGGCCTCGGGGCTGCGCGGCAGGGGCGGCGCGGGCTTCCCGACCGGGCGCAAGTGGCGGTTCGCGCGCGCCGCCGCCGGGGATGAGAAGTACGTCGTCTGCAACGCCGACGAGGGCGACCCCGGCGCCTTCATGGACCGCGCCCTGCTGGAGGGCGACCCCCACCTCGTCATCGAGGGCATGCTCGTCGGCGCCTATGCCATCGGCGCCGCAAAGGGCTTCATCTACGTCCGCGCCGAGTATCCCATCGCCATCGAGCACGCCGAGCTGGCGCTCGCCCAGGCGCGGGAGGCAGGCCTGCTCGGGGAGGACATCCTCGGCTCCGGCTTCAGCTTCGACATCGAGCTCCGCAGAGGCGCCGGCGCCTTCGTGTGCGGAGAGGAGACCGCGCTCATCGCCTCCCTGGAGGGCCGCCGCGGCATGCCCCGCCCGCGGCCGCCCTTCCCCGCCCAGTCCGGCCTCTGGGGAAAGCCCACCACCATCAACAACGTCGAGACCTGGGCGAACGTGCCCCGCATCATCGAGATGGGCGCTCCCGCCTACGCGCAGATTGGCACCGAGACCTCCAAGGGCACCAAGGTCTTCGCCCTCGCCGGCCGGGTCCGCAACACCGGCCTGGTGGAGGTGCCGATGGGCGCGACCCTTCGCCAGATCGTCTACGACATCGGCGGCGGCATCCCCGGGGGGCGCAGCTTCAAGGCCGCCCAGATGGGCGGCCCCTCAGGGGGCTGCGTCCCCGCCCGCTACCTCGATCTGCCCATTGACTACGACTCGCTCCAGCAGGTCGGCGCCATCATGGGCTCTGGCGGCCTGATCGTCATGGATGAGACCACCTGCATGGTGGACATCGCCCGCTTCTTCACCCAGTTCGTGCAGGACGAATCGTGTGGCAAGTGCGTCCCCTGCCGCATCGGCACCCGCCGCATGCTCGACCTGCTGACCCGCTTCACCCGTGGCGAGGGCGACCCTGCCGACATCGAGCGCCTCGCGCGCCTCGGACGGATGGTCGCCTCCACCTCCCTATGCGGGCTCGGCCAGACCGCGCCCAACCCTGTCCTGTCCACCCTCCGCTACTTCCGCGACGAGTACGAGGCCCATGTCAGCGAGGGCCGCTGCCCGGCGGGGTCCTGCCAGGCGCTGCTCAGCTACCGCGTCATCGCCGAGCGCTGCAACGGCTGCGGCGCCTGCCTCCGCGCCTGCCCCGTCGGCGCCATCTCCGGCGAGCGGAAGCAGCCCCACGCCATCACGCAGGCCGTCTGCATCAAGTGCGGCGCCTGCCTCCAGCGCTGCCGCTTCGAGGCCATCGCTGTCGAATGACCCCCACTCGGAGTCCCCGATGACCCGACATGTCACCATCAACATAGACGGCCGCGAGGTCACCGCCCCCGAGGGCGCTACCCTTCTCGAGGCCGCCCTCTCCGCCGGCATCGAGATCCCGCACCTGTGCCATCAGCCTGACCTGGGCCTTCCGCCCAGCGGCGCCTGCCGCCTCTGCCTCGTCGAGGTCGAGGGCGCCCGCGCGCCCGTCGCCTCCTGCGTCCACCCCGTCGCCCCGGGCATGGTCGTGCACACCGACACCGAGCCGCTCCGCGAATACCGGCGCATGGTCATTGACCTGCTGCTCTCCGACCACCCGCACGACTGCCTGACCTGTGAGAAGGCCGGGGCCTGCGACCTCCAGCGTTACGCCTATGAGCTGGGCGTGAAGGAGTCCGAGTTCGCAGGCCCGCCGGTGCGCGCCCAGCCGCTGCGGGACGGCCCCGCCATCCTCCAGGACGACACCAAGTGCATCCTCTGCAGCCGCTGCGTGGAGGTCTGCCAGAGCGTCCAGGTGTCCGGGGCCATTGAGTTCCTCGGCCGCGGGTTCGAGACCCGCGTCGGGCTGCCCCCCGGGCTCACCCGGGCCGAGTCCGCCTGTGTCGAGTGCGGCAACTGCCTCGACGTCTGCCCCACCGGCGCCCTCTACCCCGCCCCCGCCGAGGGTCAGGGGCGGGAGTGGGACCTGGACCATGTGGTCACCATCTGCCCCTACTGCGGCTGTGGGTGTGAGATCGAGCTCAGCCTGCGGGCCGGACGACTGGTAAGGGTCTGCGGCCGGCCCGCGCCCGGGGGCGCGCGGGGGCTGCTGTGCGTCAAGGGCCGCTTCGGCTTCGACTTCCTGCACCATCCCGACCGGCTCACCACCCCCCTGATGCGCCGCGGCGACCGCCTCGAGCCGGCCACCTGGGAGGAGGCCCTGGACTTCGTCGCCCGGCGGCTGCTGGAGATCAGGGACCGCTTCGGCCCGGACTCCATTGGCGGGCTCGCCTCCGCTAAGTGCACAAACGAGGAGAACTACCTCTTCCAGAAGGTCGTGCGCGCCGCCCTGGGCGCCAACAACGTGGACCACTGCGCCCGGCTTTGCCACGCCTCCACCGTCGCCGGCCTCGCCCAGGCCTTCGGCAGCGGGGCCATGACCAACTCCATCGCCGACCTCGAGCAGGCCGACGCCATCTTCGTGATCGGCTCCAACACCACCGAGTGCCACCCCGTCATCGGGGCCGCCATCAAGCGCGCCGCCTTGGCCGGCGCCCGCCTCATCGTGGCCGACCCGCGGGCGATCGAGCTGACCGATTACGCGGAGCTGCACCTGCGCCAGCGGCCCGGGACCGACGCCGCCCTCGTCAACGCGCTGGCCCATGTCATCCTCGCCGAGGGGCTCCACGATGAGGCCTTCATCGCCCAGCGCACGGAGGGCTTCGAGGAGTGGCGCGCCTCTGTCCTCCCCTACACCCCCGAGCTGGCTGAGAAGATCACCGGCGTCCCGGCCGCCGATATCGTAAGGGCGGCTCGCCTGTACGCCTCCGCCCCCGCCGCGTCCATCGTCTACTCCATGGGCATCACCCAGCACGCCTGCGGCACCGACAACGTGCTCGCCCTCGCCAACCTGGCCATGCTCACCGGCAACATCGGCCGGCCCGGCGCCGGCGTCAACCCCCTGCGAGGGCAGAACAACGTCCAGGGCGCCTGCGACATGGGCGCCCTGCCCAATGTCTACCCCGGATACCAGGCGGTGGCCGACGAGGAGGTCCGGCGCAAGTTCGAGGCCGCCTGGGGCGTCCCCCTCCCGGCCTCTGCAGGCCTGACCTTGGTGGAGATGATCAACGCCGCCGCCGACGGGCGGCTCAAGGCCCTCTATATCATGGGTGAGAACCCGATGCTCAGCGACCCCGACATCACGCACGTCGAGGAGGCACTGCGTCGCCTCGACCTCCTGGTCGTCCAGGACATCTTCCTCAGCGAGACCGCGCAGCTCGCCGACGTCGTCCTCCCCGCCGCCGCCTTCGCCGAGAAGGACGGCTGCTTCACCAACACCGAGCGCCGCGTCCAGCGCGTCCGCAAGGCCCTCGCCCCGCCCGGGCAGGCCCGCGACGACTGGCGCATCATCTGCGACCTCTCCCAACGCCTCGGCTACCCCATGGACTACCCCGAGCCCGCCGCCATCCAGGCGGAGATTGCGCGGGTGACGCCCATCTACGGCGGCATCACTCACGAGCGGCTCGCCCGCGGCTCCCTGCAGTGGCCCTGCCCCGACGAGCGCCACCCCGGCACCCCCATCCTCCACACCGAGCGCTTCGCCCGCGGCCGCGGCAAGTTCCATCCTGTCGAGTTCCTGCCCGCCCCCGAGCTGCCCGACGAGGACTATCCCTTCCTTCTCTCCACCGGCCGCATCCTCGAGCACTTCCACACCGGCACCATGTCCCGCCACTCCCAGGTGCTCGACACGCTGGTGTCCGTGGGCGCCATCGAGGTCAACCCCGCCGACGCCCGCCGCCTCGGCCTCGCCGACGGCGAGCCGGTCCGCGTGAGCTCCCGACGGGGGCAGATCGAGATCCCCGCCAGGGTCACCGAGCGCGTCGCCCCCGGCACGGTGTTCCTGGCCTTCCACTACCGCGAGGCGCCGGCCAACCGCCTCACCATCGCCGCCCTCGACCCCGTCGCCAAGATCCCCGAGCTCAAGGTCTGCGCCGTCCGGCTGGAGCCCGCCCGATGATCGCCGCCGCCATCCTCGCCGGCGGCCGCGCCAGCCGCTGGCAGGGCCGCCCCAAGGGCCTGGCGACCCTACCGGACGGCCGCCCCATGCTCGCGCACACGATCGCGGCCCTCCGCGCCGTGGGGCTGGACGACATCGCCGTCATCGCCAACGACCCCACTCTCTACCTGCACCTCGGGCCACCAGTGGTCCCTGACCTGCGGCCCGGCAACGGCCCCCTCGGCGGCATCGAGGCCGCGCTCGCGCACTTCCAGGGCTGCGCCCGCGCGGTGCTGATCCTCCCCTGTGACCTGCCCTCCCTCACCCCGGCCGTCCCCGCCGCCCTCCGCGCCGCCTTCG
>CAYLPT010000233.1:0-3313 GCA_964385645.1 uncultured bacterium | reverse complement strand
GGCCGGGGCCGAGGAGGTGCTGGCTGGGGTGGGGGAGGAGTCGAGAGACCGCTTTCTCGGGCTGGCGCTGCTGGTCGAGGAGGCGGCCGGGCCGTGGGCGCTGGGGGAGGCCCTGCGGCGCTGCCCGCGGGGGAGCGCGCCGCAGTTCGCGCGGGTGGTGCGGGAGATGGGGCTGCTGACCCTGGCCGAGGAGTGATGGGCGGCCGGGCGAAGGTGGCAGAGTGAGCATCACTGACCTGCAGAGGAGGAGAAGGTGCTGAAGATCGCGGTGATACCGGGGGACGGGATCGGGCCGGAGGTGGTGCGGGAGGGGCTGAAGGTGTTGGAGGCGGCGGCCTCGGTGACCGGCCTCCGCTACGAGCTGGCGCACTACGACTTCGGCGGTGACCGGTATCTGCGTACCGGGGAGGTGCTGCCCGCCGGCGCGCTGGAGGAGCTGCGCGGCTTCCACGCCATATACCTGGGCGCGGTCGGGCACCCCGGCGTCAAGCCGGGCATCCTGGAGAAGGAGCTGCTGCTCGCCCTTCGCTTCGGCCTGGACCAGTACGTGAACCTGCGGCCCATCAAGCTATACCCGGGGGTCTGGACGCCGATCAAGGACAAGGGGCCGGAGGACATTGACTTCGTGGTGGTGCGAGAGAACACGGAGGACCTCTACGTCGGCGTAGGCGGGTTCATGCACTACGGCACCGCCCACGAGGTGGCGACCCAGGTGGCGGTCTACAGCCGGCGGGGGACGGAGCGGATCATCCGCTATGCGTTCGAGCTGGCGCGCTCCCGGGGGCGGGAGAAGAAAGTGACGCTGTGCGACAAGTCCAACGTGCTCACCTACGGCCACGACCTGTGGCAGCGGACCTTTCGGGAGGTAGGGGAGGAGTACCCGGAGGTTGAGAAGGACCACGCCTACGTGGATGCGACGTGCATGTGGATGGTGAAGAACCCGGAGTGGTTCGACGTGATCGTGACCACGAACATGTTCGGGGACATCATCACCGATCTGGGGGCGATGGTGCAGGGGGGAATGGGGGTGGCCGCCTCGGGCAACATCAACCCGGAGGGGACCTCGATGTTCGAGCCGATCCACGGCTCGGCGCCGAAGTACGCGGGGCAGAACAAGGCGAACCCGCTGGCGGCTATCTGCGCGATGCAGATGCTCCTGGCGCACGCGGGGGCGAAGGAGGCCGCGGAGCGGGTGGAGGGTGCGGTCGCCAGCGTGCTGGCGGCGGGCAAGATCCCGGACCTGGCGGCCGGGCGCTGCCCGCCCACCAGCGAGATCGGGGACATGGTGGCGGCGGCGGTGTAGCCACGCGGGGGCGCGTCCGGCGGAGCGCCGGCGCGCCGGTCAGTAAATCTTAGCCGGCGCGTCACAGTTCCGTCGCATCTGTATCGCACAATCATGTCCACACGCGAAACGGCGGGCGCGGCATGACACTGTCGGTGTCGGTGGGCAAGCAGCTCCGCGAGTTCCGCCTGGAGGTCGCCTTCGAGGCCAGGCCGGCGGAGACGCTGGTGTTCATCGGGCCGAGCGGGTGCGGCAAGACCACCACGCTCAACCTGATCGCGGGGCTGGCGGCGCCGGACGCGGGCCGCATCTCGCTGGGCGAGCGGGTCCTGTACGACCACGCCCTGGGGCTCGACCTGCCGGCCGAGAAGCGCAATGTGGGCTACGTGTTCCAGGACTTCGCGCTGTTCCCACACATGACGGTGGGCGAGAACGTCGCCTACGGGCTTCGGTGCCGCCGCCGACCGCGGTCGGAGATCGCGCGACGGGTGAGAGAGGTGCTGGGCCTGCTGGGCATCGAGCAGCTGTGCGACCGCCACCCCAGCGCGCTCTCCGGGGGCGAGCGCCAGCGGGTGGCCCTCGCCCGGGCGATCGCGTGTGACGCGGAGATCCTGTTGCTGGATGAGCCGCTCGGATCGCTGGACGCCCAGACGCGCAACCGCCTGCGGGGGGAGCTCCAGCGGACGCTTCGGCTGCTGGGGCGGATCGCCATCATGGTGACCCACGACTACATAGACGCGCTGACCTTCGGGGATCGGATATGCGTGCTGGACCGCGGGCGGGTGCTTCAGATCGGGGACCGCCAGGAGCTGCTGCTGCACCCGCGCTCGCAGTTCGTGGCCGAGCTGACGGGCGTGAACTGCTTCGCGGGGCAGGTGATCGAGAGGGGGCACGACGGCCTGGCGCAGATCGTCGTCGGCGGCGCGCGGCTCCAGGCGTTCTGCGACGGGAGCACGGACGGGCGGGCCATGCTCACCTTCTTCCCCAGCGATGTCGCGATCGGCCGCGACGCTCCCGCCACCTCGGCGCGGAACGTCTTCCGCGCCCAGGTGCGGGAGATCGTGCACTTCGGCGACCGGGTGCGGGTGGCGCTCAACGGCGAGCTGCCGATGTGCGCCGAGGTCACGGCGAGCGCGCTGGAGGAGATGGGTCTGCGCGAGGGAGACGCGGTCTACGCCTCGGTGAAGGCGACGGCGATCAAGACCTATCGGTGATCGGGGGCCGGAGATGTCGAGCACTGGCAGGGCGGTGATCCTCAGCCTGCTGTGCGCCGCGGCGGCGGTGGGCGTGCTGCTGCTCGTGCGCCCCGGGCACGCTGCGACGCGCCTGTTCGTGCACGCCGGCGCGGGCATCAGGCCCCCCCTGGACGAGCTGGGCCGCCTTTTCGAGGAGGAGACGGGGGTGCGGGCCGACTTCAGCTACAAGGGGTCGGGCTGTCTGCTCGCGGACATCACCTTCTCCGGCCGCGGCGACGTCTACATCCCGGGCGAGCTCTACTACATGGAACAGGCCCAGGAGCGCGGCTTCGTCGCCGAGAGCAAGATCGTCGGGGCCATGTCCACGGTGATCATCGTCCCGCGCGGCAACCCCAAGGACATCCGCGGCCTGAGTGACCTGGCCCGGCCCGGGCTGCGCGTGGGAATCGGGGACCCGAACGCGGTGGCCGCGGGCCGCGCCGCGCGGGAGGCGCTGGAGAAGGCCGGGCTGGTGGAGGCGGTGGAGCGCAACGTCGCCGCGGTCGCGCTCAACGTGCAGGAGCTGGGCATCGGGGTAAAGCTCGGCCACCTGGACGCGGCCATCGTCTGGGATGCCACCGCCCACCTGTTCCGGAGCGATGTGGACACGATCCCTGTGGCCGAGGAGTGGCGGGTCGCCAGCCCCATACCCGTGGGCGTACTCGTCTTCTCCGAGCACCCGCGCGAGGCCAGAGAGTTCCTGGAGTTCCTGGCCAGCGACCGGGCGCGGGAGGTCTTCCTGAGGCACGGCTACGGGGCGCCGCCCGCCAAGGGGGGGAGCGCGGGGTGAGGGAGC
>CAYLPT010000232.1:0-2706 GCA_964385645.1 uncultured bacterium | reverse complement strand
GCGCTGCGCCGCACTGCCCCAACCCCGATCCCCAACAGCACGCCCAGCGCCGGCAGCGCGACCGCGGCCGCGCGAACCGCGCGCGCGGCCTGCGCCACCGTCACAATCTCGCGCATCTCCTCCACCGTCGCCTCACGTCGTGCGCGAGCCGCGGGCCAGCACGATCCGCCCCGTCCGCATCATCTCCCGGATCCCGTACCCCGACAGCAGGCCCACCAGCGCGTCCACCTTCTCCGCGCTCCCGGTGACCTCCACGATGAAGCTGCGCTCCGCGATGTCCACGATGCTCGCCCGGAAGATGCTGACGATCTGCATGATCTCGCCGCGGCTCGCTGGCTCCGCCTCCACCTTGATCAGGGCCAGCTCCCGGTTGACCACCGGCTCGTCCCGGTGATCGAGGACCTTGATCACATCCATCAGCTTGTAGAGCTGCTTAGTGATCTGCTCCAGGATCTGATCGGGGCCGTCCACCACGATGGTCATGCGCGACATATCCGGGTCCTGGGTCGTGCTGACGGCCAGGCTGTCAATGTTGAACCCACGCCGGGCGAACAGCCCTGCCGTCCGGGCGAGCACCCCCGGCCGGTTGTTGACCAGCACCGAGATCGTGTGCTTCATCGCCGTCCTCCCTCAGTCCACCAGCATGTCGTCCACTGTGCCCCCCGCCGGCACCATCGGCATCACGTTCTCATCCCGGGCGATGTGGAAGTCTATCAGGCAGGGCCGGTCCTTCACCTCCATCGCGGTGGCGATCGCCTCCGGCACCTCCGACTCCTGTGTCACTCGCAGGCCCACAGCCCCATAGGCCTCGGCCAATCTCACGAAGTCCGGGGTGCCGACCGCCAAATCGGTATGGGCCAGCCGGTTCCTGAAGAACAGCGTCTGCCACTGCCGAACCATGCCCAGGTAGCCGTTGTTGAGAATGGCGATCTTCACCGGCAGCCTGTTCGCGACCGCGGTCGCCATCTCTTGGATATTCATCTGAATGCTTCCGTCGCCCGCGATGTCCCACACCACGCGGTCCGGCCGCCCCACCTGGGCCCCGATGGCGGCCGGCAGGCCGTAGCCCATCGTGCCCAGGCCACCCGAGCTCAGGAACTGGCGCGGCTCCGAGCAGGGGAACCACTGCGCCGCCCACATCTGGTTCTGGCCCACCTCCGTGACGATCACGGCCTTGCCGTTGGTCGCGCGGTGGATCTCCTGGATGATGAACTGCGGCTTCAGGCCGTCGCCCTTCCAGCGCATCGGATACTGCCGCTTCCACTCGTCGAGCTGCGCGCGCCACTCGGCATGTTGCGCGGGAGACACGCGCTTCGCGAGCTCCGCCAGTACGGCCTTAGCGTCGCCCACAATGGGAAGCGCAGCCGCAACGTTCTTCCCGATCTCCGCCGGGTCAATGTCCACGTGGATGAAGCGCGCGTTGCGCGCGAACATATCCAGCCTACCAGTCACCCGGTCGTCGAAGCGCGTCCCGACGGCCAGGATCACGTCCGCGTGGTGGAGCGCGTAGTTCGCGTACGCGGTCCCGTGCATGCCCGGCATCCCCAGCGCCAACGGATGCTCGTCGGGGAAGCCGCCCTTGCCCAGAAGCGTGGTGGTGACCCCCATGTTCGCGCGCTCGGCCAGCGCCAGCAGCTCCTCGTGCGCGCCGGCCGCCACGATCCCCCCTCCCGCGTAGATCAGTGGGCGCTCGGCGCCGTCTATCATCTCCACCGCGCGCGCGATCATCCGCGGATGGCCCGCGGTGGTGGGCCGATAGCCCCTTAGCTCCACCTCCTCCGGGTACTCGAACTCCAGCTCTGCCTGCTGCACGTCCCGTGGGAGGTCCACTAACACCGGGCCCGGGCGTCCGGTGCGCGCGATGTAGAACGCCTCCTTAAGCACTCGCGGCAGCGAGGCCGCGTCTTTGACCAGGTAGTTGTGCTTAGTGATGGGCATCGTGATGCCCGTGATGTCCGCCTCCTGGAAGGAGTCCCTCCCGATGGCGAATGTCGGCACCTGGCCCGTGATGGCCAGGATCGGCACCGAGTCCATATACGCGGTGGCGATCCCCGTCACGAGGTTCGTCGCGCCAGGCCCTGAGGTGGCCAGGCACACCCCCACCTTGCCGGTCGCGCGCGCATAGCCGTCCGCCGCGTGGGCCGCGCCCTGCTCGTGGCGCACGAGGATGTGCCGGGGCCCGGCGGCGTCGTACAGGGCATCGTAGATGGGGAGCACCGACCCGCCCGGGTAGCCGAAGATGACCTCCACCCCCTCGCGCCGCAGCGACTCCAGGAGCGCCTGCGCGCCCGTCATCTTCATCCTCGCACCTCCTCTGCGCCTGCCCGTTGCCCGGGCTGGGCTCGCCGCCTTCGTCGCCCTCATGGCTCCACCTCCGCACTCATCACCGCCCCCTCCGCCGCCGACGAGACCTGGGCCGCATACCGGGCCAGCCAACCCGTGGCCACCTTCGCCGGCCGCGGCCGCCACCGCTCCCGGCGCCGCGCCAGCTCCGCCTCCGGCACCCGCACCTCGATGCTTCGCCGGTCCACATCAATGGCGATCTCATCCCCTTCCTCGACCAGCGCGATCGGCCCCCCCACCGCCGCCTCCGGCGCGATGTGACCCACGGACAGCCCGATCGTCGCGCCCGAGAAGCGTCCGTCCGTGATCAGCGCCACCGACTCGTTCAGGCCCGCGGCATAGATCTGCGAGGTCGGGTACAAC
>CAYLPT010000231.1:0-11138 GCA_964385645.1 uncultured bacterium | reverse complement strand
GGCGCGGCCCCAGGGTCCCGAAGGTGATGATCTGGGCGACGTGGTCCGACCCGTAGCGGTCGGTGATGTAGCGGATCACCTCCTGCCGGCGCTCGTCCTCGAAGTCGCAGTCAATGTCCGGCATGGAGAGGCGATCAGGGTTGATGAACCGCTCGAAGGGGATCCCCATCGCCACTGGGTCAATACCGGTGACGCCCAGCAGGTACAGCACCACGCTTCCCGGGGCCGAGCCCCGCCCGGGGCCCACCAGGATGCCCTGCTCCCGGGCGTACCGGATCAGGTCCCAGACGATCAGGATGTACGTGGAGAGCTGTTTGTCGGCGATGGTCCGCAGCTCGTGCTCCAGCCGCTCCCGCACCGCCTCCGGCGCGCCCGGGTAGCGCGCCGGCAGCCGCTCCAGGCAGAGCTGCCGGAGATAGCTGTCTGGGGTGTGCCCGGGCGGCACCGCGAAATCGGGCAGCACCACGTTGCCGAAGCCCAGGTCGGCCCGGCACCGCTGGGCGATCGCCGCCGTGTTCTCGAGCGCCTCCGGCCAGCGGGCGAAGCGCGCCGCCATCTCCTCTGGCGACTTGAGGTAGAACTCCTGGCTCTCGAACCGCAGCCGGCCCGGGTCGTCCACAGTCGAGTTCGTCTGCACGCACAGCAGCACATCGTGGCTGGCCGCGTCGGCCGCCCCCGTGTAGTGCACGTCGTTGGTGGCCACCAGCCCCACGCCGAGCTCCCGCGCCAGCGCCGCCAGCGCCTCGTTCACCCGCTCCTGCTGCGCGATGCCGTGGTCCTGCAGCTCCAGGAAGAAGCGCTCCCGCCCGAAGAGCTCCCGGTACTCCCCGGCCAACCGCCGCGCCTCCTCCTCCCGGTCCTCAAGGATGAGGGCCGGGATCTCGCCGGCCAGGCAGGCGCTCAGCGCGATCAGCCCCTCCGCATACCGGGACAGCAGCTCCCGGTCCACCCGGGGCTTGTAGTAGAAGCCCTCCAGGTGGCTGTCGGTCACCAGGCCCATCAGGTTCCGGTAGCCGACGTCGCTCTCGGCCAGCAGCACCAGGTGCCGCAGATCGGAGTCGGCCTTGCCCTCCCGGTCGAAGCGGCTCCGGGGCGCGACGTATACCTCGCAGCCGATCACGGGGTGGATGCGACGTCGCTCGCAGGCCCGGTGGAAGGGCACCACGCCGTAGAGCGCGCCGTGGTCGGTGATCGCCAGGCCGGCCAGCCCCAGCGCGGCGGCCCGCTGGGCCAGATCGTCAATCCGGCAGGCCCCGTCGAGCAGGCTGTACTCGGTGTGGACGTGGAGATGGGCGAAGCGAGGGCTGCGGCCGGCCTCCGACACGACGGTCTCCCTTTCGGCCGCCGGGGCGACCGCGCCCCGGGGCCTGACCATGGCTGCAATGCTGGTGCTTGCGCCGCCGGTCACCCTCCTCGCCGTGCCGGGCCGCCGTCGGGGAGCCTCGCCGCCTCGGCCGCAGGTGACCCACTGCGGCGCGCCGTATCATATCACGGTCTACCGCGCCTGTAAATACCGCATGGCGGCCGCCCCGCCGGCCCTCCAGGGGCTCCCATGGTACGAGCAAGCGCCATCTCGATACGAGCCTTCACCCTCATCGAGCTGCTCGTCGCCATCTCCATCATCACCATCCTGGCGTCCCTGCTCATGGTCGCCGCCTTTCAGGCCCGCGGCCGCGCCCGCGCCACAGCCTGCCTCAACCAGATGCGCCAGATCGGCCTCGCCCTCGGCTACGGCGACGACCGCCCCATCCCCCGCGACTGGCCCACCCGCTACCAGCACTGGAACCTCAGGGGCGAGCTCCTCCTCTGCCCCCAGGGACCCCAGGACGGCGCCACCAACTACGGCCTCAACAAGCACCTCGAGGGCCGCCGCACCCTCCACACGGACCCCGGCCGCACCGTCCTCCTCTACGAGAGCATGCGCGCGGGCGACTGCCTGGTCGGTGGAGAGGAGGATGTGGATCGCCGCCACCGCGGCGGCGCCAACTACATCTACCTCGACGGCAGCGCCCGCTGGAGCGCCCGGCGCGAGCCCTTCATCCCCCGGTAGTGCAGGCCCCGGCCGCAAGCCTCAGCTCAGGTGCTTGAACTGGGGCAGCAGCGGCGCCTGCACCCGGAACAGCTCCCCCACCATTTCCCTGATCTCCGCCAGCGAGAGCTTCGCCGCCGCTACCGGATCGTAGCAGCAGGCATGATAGGCGGCCTCGGGATCGCCGCTCAGCGCCGACTCTACCGCCAGCTCGACCACCATTGTGTTCACGTGGTTCAGCGCCGCCAGCTGTGGCGGCAGATCTCCCACGTGCAGGGGCTTGAACCCCGTCCGGTCGGCGATCAGGGGCACCTCCACCGCCGCCTGGTCCGGCAGGTTGGTGATCAGTTTCTCGTTGGCCACGGTGCCGTTGAACTTGAACGTCTGGTCGTAGAGCAGCCCTCTCACGATGCTCGAGGCGTATTCGTGCGAGCGGCCCAGCTTGATCTCCACCCGGCCCTCCGCGTAGTCCTCCAGCCGCTGCCGCCAGGTCTCGGCGGCCTCCGAGTAGCCCTGAAGGATGTAGCCGTGCACGCCCGGGTTCCAGTCCTCGCCGTGGGTGCAGTACTTCTCGATCAGCTCCGGGCGCTTGCGGAACCACCAGTTGTACTCGGAGTTGTGCCCGCTCGACTCGGTGACGTAGTAGCCGAGGGCCTTGAACATCTCGTTGCGGACGATGTCCCGCCGCCAGATCTCGGGCTTGTCCACCGCCTTGCGCAGGCGCGGGTAGAGGTCCTCGCCGTTGCGCTCGAAGCGCAGCAGCCAGGCCTGGTGGTTGATGCCCGCGCACTCCCACACCACCTCCTCCGCCGGCACGCCGATCCATCCCGCCAGCATCCCCGCCAGCCCTTGCACGCTGTGGCACAGGCCCACCACCCGGACGTCCGTCGCCCGGTGCAGCGCCCGACACAGCATCGCCATCGGGTTCGTGTAGTTCAGCACGAAGGCCTGGGGCGCGTACTTCTCGACATCCCGGCAGATGTCAACCATGACCGGAATGGTCCGCAGCGCCCGGAAGACCCCCGCCGTCCCATAGCTGTCCCCCACGTTGAAGTCCACCCCGTACTTCATGGGGATCTCGATCTCCGGCCGGAACCCCTCCACCCCGTGGGCCAGGATGGTGATGATGACGATGTCGGCGTCCTTCAGCCCCTGCGCGCGGTCCAGGGTCGCCTCCACCTTCGCGGGGTAGCTGCCCACCGTCATGATGCGCTCCACCGCGCGGCGCGCGTAGTCCAGGCGCTGCTCGTCAATGTCAATCAGCGAGATGGTCGAGTCTTGCAGGTCCTCGTACGACATCAAGTCAATCACCAGGGTCCGCGTGAACCCTAGGCTACCGGCTCCGACGAAGGCGATCTTGGGCATTCGAGTCCTCTCTCGGTGGGCCTTCGGCCGAGCGCGCGCCCGGCCGGGCGCCTCTGTCTTCCCCGGCCGGCGTCGCGGACCTGCCGGCAGCCCACGCCGCTCACCCCCCCGGCATGAAGGCGGTCGCCAGCAGGACCACGTCCAGGACGATGACGATGCCGCACAAGCCCCAGCAGAAGATGCCGTAGCGCCGGCCGTGGGCCAGCTCGCCCATGAGGCCGGAGCGGCCCGCCAGCAGCAGCATGAGGATCAGCACCGCCGGCAGCAACAGCCCGTTCATAACCTGGGAGGCGAGCAGGATCCCCAGCAGGGGCGCGCCGGGGATCAGGATCACCGCCGCGCCCAGCACGATCATGCCGGTGTAGAGCCCGTAGAAGTGCGGCGCCGCCCGGAACCCGCGGCCCAAGCCGCGCTCCCAGCCGAGCCCCTCGCACACCACGTAGGCCGTCGTCAGCGGCAGCACGGTGGCGGCGAAGAGGCCGGCATTGATGAGGCCCACGCCGAACAGCGTCGAGGCGTGCCGGCCGGCCAGCGGCCGCAGCGCCTCTGCGGCCTCCGCGGCGGAGCTGATGGTGCGCCCCTCGCGATGCAGCGTGGCCGCGCAGGCGACGATGATGAAGAACACGATCGCCATCGCGAAGACTGCCCCCGCGATCACGTCCAGGCGCACCCGCCCGTACTCCTCCGGCTTCACGCCCCGCTCGACGATGGCCGACTGCAGGAAGAACTGCATCCACGGCGCCAGCGATGCCCCCACGATCCCCACCGCCACCAGCATGAAGGCGCGGTCCACGGTGATGCTGGGCAGCACCGACTGGCGGGCCACCTCCCCCCAGTCGGGCTCCGCGAGGTAGCCCGAGATCGGGTAGGCGAGGTAGACCAGGCAGGCCAGCAGGAAGATGCGCTCCACCCCGCGGTAGGAGCCGCTCACCACCAGCAGCCAGATCGCCGCCGCGCCCACCGGGACGGCGAAGAAGCGGGAGATGCCGAAGATCTCGGCGGCCTCCGCGAGCCCGGCGAACTGCCCCGCGGTGTTGGCGTAGTTGGTGATGAGCAGCCCCAGCATGAGCAGGGCTGTCACTTTCACGCCGAAGTGCTCCCGGATGAGGTCCACCAGGCCCTTGGAGGTGGCGACCCCCAGGCGCGCGGCCACCTCCTGCATGACCGCCCCCAAGACCACCACGAACCACAGGAGCCATAGCACCGAGTAGCCGAACTCCGCGCCGGCCACCGAGTACGTGGCGATGCCGGGCGGGTCCTGGTCAACGGTGGCGGTAATGAAGGCCGGGCCAAGGACGGCGAAGAGCGCCCCCATGGGCCAGAGCAGCCGGCGCCGCAGGAGGGTGATCACAGCGGGCCTCCCGGGCTAGTGCGCGAAGACCTTTGGCATCTGCTTCTTGAGCCGGGTCGGAAGCACCGCCTCCAGGGCATCGTCCACCGTGACGATCCCGATCAGGCGCTGCTCCTCGTCCACCACCGGGATCGCGAGCAGGTTGTAGCGGGCCATCAGGCTCGCGGTGTGCTCCTGCGAGCTGTCCGGCGTCACCGACACAACCTTGCGCGTCATGATGTCGTCAATAACCCTCGTGGGCGGGGCCACGATCAGGTCGCGCAACGAGAACACGCCCACCAGTCGCTTGTCCGGGTCCACCACGTAGCAGTAGTAGATCGTCTCCGCCTCCTCCCCGGCGCGGCGCAGATAGCCGATGGCCTCCTGCGCGGTCATGCCGGCGGGCACGGCGACGAACTCGGGGGTCATGAGGCCGCCCGCGCTCTTGTCGGGATACTTGAGCAGCTCCCTGACGTCGGAGGCCTCCTCGGGCTCCATCAGCTCGAGGAGCTGATCGGCCCGCTCCTTGGGGAGGTCGCCCACGAAATCGGCCGCGTCGTCGGGGTCCACCTCCTCGAGGATGTCGGCCGCCTTCTCGTCCTCGACGGACTCGATGACGGAGCGCTGGAGCTCGAAGTCCATCTCCTCGAGCGCGGCGGCCGCGGTCTCGTCATCGAGGGAGGAGACGACCGCGGCCCGGTCCTGGGCCGACAGCTCGCCCAGGATATCGGCGAGGTCGGCGGGGTGGAGCAGCTTGAGCTTCTCCCGCTCCAGGGCGAGCTTCACCGACTGCCCCGAGGCGTCGAGGGAGGTCACGTACTCCCAGGAGATGAGCCGCTCGTGAGGCCGCCGGCCGAACCACCCCCAGATCCGCAGCGCCAGCCCCTCCAGGTTGAGCCGCCGCAGCAGACCCCGGGTGCCCACGGAGGCCGCCACCAGCCGGATGGCGCCCCGCACCGAGCCCAGCTTGAGGTCGTTCACCCGCACCACCCGCCGGCCCTGGACGTCCACGATCTGGCGGTCCAGCACCGACTCGGCGAGCAGCACCTCCCCCTCCTCGAGGGCGGCGGTGGGGAGGTCGGCGAGGGGGTGCAGGAGGGTGACGGCCTCGCTGGAGACGCTGCGGACGCTGGACCAGGGGAGGACGAGGGGGTCGCGCTGGCCGCGGCGGCGCACGAGGAGCTTGGTGACGAGGGGGAAGGTGTCGCCGGGGCGGACGGCGACATCGCGGAGCCGCCCCACCGCGCGGCCGTCCCGGTCGAGGACGGTCATGCGCAGCAGGTCGCTGAGGTAGGCCTCGGCATAGAAGATCATCGCGGCGCCTCCTCTCCGCCGGCGGGCGGCCGGCCAATGAAAACAGCCTTCCCAGGCGGGGAAGGCTGCACGGGCGGCGCGGCGCCCCGACCGGCTCACAGCGGCCCGGCGCGGGCGCCCCCGATGCCGCGTACGCGCGCCCGGCGACGGCGATCGCAAAGCGCTCCCGCCGTCTCGGATGCTTCCCCTGCCTGTTTACGTGACGAAGGGTCCATCTGGTCTACGCCTACTTATACCCCAAGAGAATACGAGATCGCGCGGCCTGTGTCAAGCCCGTACCGGGCCGCCTCGGCCCGGCCGAAGGTGCGGCGCGGCTGTCTCGGGGCTTGAGGCGCGACGCGGTGGTCGGGGCTGGGGCAGGAGGCCCTGGGGCGCGGCCGCGGGAACGCTTCAGCCTGGCCTGCGGGAGGGCTCTATGCCTGGCGCGCCAGGGAGGATTCGAACCCCCGACCCCCAGATCCGAAGTCTGGTGCTCTAATCCGCTGAGCTACTGGCGCGCGGCAGGCATCTGTGAGTGTACCACAGCCCGGCCGGGCCCGACAAGCCGGCGCGGCGGCGCGAATGCGGCGCTGCCGCGCCGACATCCGCGCCCTACAGAACGGCCCGGTGCGCTAGGCGCCCCGGACCACCTCGATGCCGTTGAACTTGCAGAAGCTCTCGAGCGCGTCCGCCACCGCGGGGTCGTGGATCATCACCCCGTGGTGGATGATGCCATGCTCGACCATCTTCTGCTCCCAGTCCATGACATCGTTGACCTTCACCCAGCCGTAGGAGCCCCGGACCTTAGGCGGCATGTTCACGACCTCGCCGACGCCCACGAACATGGTGAAGAAGCCGTCGTACTCCACGAGCCGACAGCAGCTCACGGGCCCGGGCTTCTCCTGGAACTCGAGGGTGCCCCAGGAGGGGTGCAGGGGCAGGATGCTGTGCTCCATGATGCAGGCCCGGCAGTCGCTGCCACAGGTGCTGCGGGGCGCGTTGCCGCAGTGCCAGGCGAGCCAGACGTTCTCCTGCTCCGGGTGGAGCTCGGTCCAGTCTATGAAGTGGGGCGCGACCTCGCCCAGGGAGGCGCCCACCGCGGCGAGCATGGTAGCCGCGCCGTACACGTCCACCTCGCAGGCGCAGGGGATGCCCTGGTCGGTGAGCCGCCCCAGCACGGAGCACACGCAGATGCCATAGCGCTTCTGCACCTGCTCCCAGCAGTTGACGGCGAGGGCGTTGAGCTCCTTCTCCTCGGCGAGCCGCTTGAGGGTGACCTCCATGCGGGCGAGGGTGTTCATGGCCTCGCCGGCCTCGGCCGGAACCTCGACGCCCTTGGCGATCTCCTTCTGGACGCGCTTGACATCGGGGTCATCGGCGGCCACGGCGTCGAGGCGCATGAAGGCATCGGCGAGGTCAATGGGGACGACGGTCTGGTTGAAGTCGCGCTGGAGGGAGGCCTCGTCCCACCAGACGGACTCGAACTCCTCGGGGCGGGCGCCGATCTGGCCGATGCGGGCGCCGCGGAAAGTCTGGTGGGCGGCGCAGGCGCGGGTGAAGCGCTCGACGCCCTGGCGGAACACCGGCTCCTCGGGGAAGCAGGTGGGCAGGTGCTCGAAGACGATCTCGCGGCGGCGGAGGGCGGAGGTGATCATGAACTGGCCGCACCAGGAGTCGGAGGGCCGGGTGCCGTCCGCGGCGACCTTGCCCTTGGTGGCGAAGTGGAGCACGGGGGTGCCGAAGGGGAGGTTGGCGACCACTCCGCCGACGGCGGAGGTCTCGTGGCCGAAGGTCATGCCGCCGAGAATGACGCCGACGACGTCGCGCTCCTTGAAGAGCTGGACGGTCTTGCGGGCCTCGGCGAGGTTCCGGACCAGGCCGTTCTCGGTGAGGGACTCGTCGGGGACGACGACCTCGAGGCCGGGCACCTCGGCCATGGCGGCGAGGCAGCGCTTGCGCATGTCCTTGGCCCACTCCTCGCCGAAGGGGACGCGGTGGGAGGGGATGAAGCCGATGCGTACCTTCTGCATGTCGCTCTCCTGTGCTGGGTTATCTCTGGCGCCGGCGCTCAGGCTCGCTGGCGGGCCTTGAGGGCGCGGAGGCGCTTCATCACGTCGTTGGCGCCGCGGCCGAAGTAGTCATGCAGCGCGGCGTACTCCGGGAAGATCTCGTTGTAGACGGCGTGACGGCCGGGGTCAGGCTCATACACTAGGTCTCGCACGCCGCCCATGTGGGGGATGGCCTCGAAGATGGTGTCGTACCCGCCGCCCTCTCGGCCGGCGGCGACGGCGCCGAACATGGCTGAGCCGAGGGCGGAGGCCTGCTTGGAGCGGGCAAGCTTGATGGAGCGGCCGGTGACATCGGCGAAGATCTGCATGAGCAGCTTGTTGCGGTCGGGCATGCCGCCGCAGGCGTAGAGCTCCTCGACGGGGATGCCGTACTTCTCGAAGTTCTCGATGATCACGCGGGTGCCGAAGGCGATGGCCTCGATGAGGGCGCGGTACATCTCAGCGGGCGTGGTGTCGAGGGTAGCGCCGAGCAGGAGGCCCGAGAGGTGGGTGTCCACGAGGATCGAGCGGTTGCCGTTCCACCAGTCGAGGGCCAGCAGGCCGGACTCGCCGGGCTTGAGCTTGGTCGCCTCCCGCTCCAGGTGCTCGTGGGCGCTGCGGCCGCCCAGCTCGCCCGGGGTCCAGGCGCGGACGAACCAGGCGAGGATGTCGCCGGCGCCGGACTGGCCCGCCTCGTAGCCGTAGAACCCGGGCAGGATGCCGTCCTCGACGACCCCGCACATGCCCTCGACGGGCTTGCTCTCGGTGCCCAGCAGCATGTGGCAGATGGAGGTGCCCATGATCATGAGCATCTTGCCGGCGTCGGCGATGCCGGCCGCGGGGACCGAGACGTGGGCGTCCACATTGGCGACCGCCACCGGGGTGCCCTCGCGCAGCCCGGTGAGCTCGGCCATGGCGGGGGTGAGGCCGCCGGCGCGCTCGCCCAGGGGCGCCACCTGGCGGGACATCTTCTGGTCAATGCAGCCGGCGAGGCGGGGGTCGAGGGCGGCGAGGAACTCGTCGCTGACGAAGCCGGCGCGCTTGTCGTAGATGGCCTTGTAGCCGGCGGTGCAGAGGTTGCGCGTCTCCCGCCCCGTGAGTTGCCAGACGATCCAGTCGGCGGCCTCGGTGAGGCGGTCGGCGGCCTCGTACACCTCCGGCGCCTCGTCGAGGATCTGCCATACCTTGGACCAGAACCACTCCGAGGAGTACTTCCCTCCGTAGCGAGCGAGCCAGGGCTCGCCGCGGGCGCGGGCGATCTCGTTGATCTTGTCGGCCTCAGGCTGGGCGGCGTGGTGCTTCCAGAGCTTCACCCAGGCGTGGGGGTTGCCGCTCCACTCGGGCTTGAGGCAGAGGGGGGTGCCCTGCCGGTCGGTGGGGAGCATGGTGCAGGAGGTGAAGTCAATGCCGACGCCGACCACCTCCTCGGGTCGGGCGCGGGAGGCGGACAGGGCGGCGGGGATGGCGTGGCGGAGGGTCTCGATGTAGTCGCGGGGGTTCTGGAGCGCCCAGTCGGGGGGTAGAGGCGTGCCGTCCGGGAGGGCCTGATCGAGGACTCCGTCCTGGTACGCGTGGACCTCGGAGGCCACCTCCTCTCCGGTGTGCACGTCCACGAGGACGGCGCGTCCGCTCTCGGTGCCGAAGTCGAGGCCTAGGGCCAGCTTGCGCTCGGGCATGGGAACCTCGCTCCTCATTGTCATTCGGGGACGCTTCAGTCGAAGGTGACGGCGACCCGAATCGCGCCCTCATCCTTTCGCTCCGCGAGCGCGAACGCCTCCCCGGCCCGCTCGGCGGGGAAGCGGTGGGTGAGCACGGGGCGGAGCTGGACGCGGCCGGCCCGCAGCAGGGAGAGGGCCTCCGGGTAGTTCTCGTTCTGGCGGCGCACGAAACGCAGGGTCAACTCGTGTCGGCGCATGGAGGCCGCGCTGAGCCGATACTCGTCCTCGGCCGGGATTCCGATGACCACCACCTCGCCGGCGGGCCGCACGGCCGCCAGGCACTGCTGGAGGGCCTCCAGCGGCCCGGCGGCCTCGAAGGCGACGTCCACGCCCCGGCCGCCGGTGATGCGCATCACCTCCCCCACGGGGTCCTGCGGGCCGACCTGGACGGTATGGGCGGCGCCCAGGGCGCGGGCGACGGCGAGGCGCTCGGGGATCGGGTCGGTGGCGATGATGGTCGCCGCTCCGCGGAGGCGGGCCATCTGGAGGGTGAACAGGCCGATGGCGCCACAGCCGGCGATGAGGACCGCGGCGCCGGAGACCGAGGTGAGCTCGAGGGCGTGCACGGCGATGCAGAGGGGCTCGATGAGCGGCGCCTCAGCGAGGTCCACAGACTCGGGGACAGGGAACACGCGCTCGGCCGGCCAGGCCAGGAGGTCGCACATCGCGCCGTCCACCGGGGGCAAGTCGCAGAACTTGAGGTTGCGGCAGAGGTGGAAGCGGCCCTCGGCGCACATGTCACATCGGCGGCAGGGGACGGCGGGGTCCAGGACGACAGGCGTGCCGGGCGCGAGGTCGGAGCCGTTGGGGTCAGCGACGAGGCCGGCGGCCTCGTGGCCAGGGATGAAGGGGCGGTCCCAGGAGACGCCGCCGACGTTGCCCTCGGCGTAGATGTGGACGTCGGAGGCGCAGATGGTGACCGAGCGCACTCGCACCAGGACTTCGCCGGGGCCGGGGGCAGGATCGGGCAAGTCGGCGAGCCGGACGTCCCGGAGGCCGTGGACGAGCACCGCGCGCATGGCCGGCGCCCTAGTCCTCGACCTTCTCGAAGAGGTCTTTGGGGACCCCGCAGACAGGGCAGACCCAATCGTCCGGAACATCCTCCCAAGCCGTGCCTGGAGGGATGCCGTTCTCGGGGTCGCCGACGGCGGGGTCGTAGACGTACGGGCAGGCGGTGCACTTCCACTTGGTCACGGAGAGACTCCTTACGCGCGGGGTGACAGCCGCGATCTGGGGCACAGATTCGCAGGGCGAGAGCGCGTCTCCTGCCCTGCGGCGGGTGCGGTCACGCAACGGTTGGCCAAAGGTGAGGCGGCAGACCGGGGGAGTCTGCCGCCTCGTGGTGGGGTGGGGTT
>CAYLPT010000230.1:0-5284 GCA_964385645.1 uncultured bacterium | reverse complement strand
CGCTGGTGGAGCTGATCGTGGTGGTGGCGATCATGATCGTGCTCACCGCGATCACGGTACCCAGCTACATGGTGATGGCGCGGCACAGCCGGCGCAGCACGTGCGCCTCGAACCTGAAAGCGATCGGGCAGGCGCTGGCGCTGTTTCGGGAGGACTACAAGTGCTTCCCGCCGGACTCCACCGAGTATCTATGGACGCCCGCGGCGGTGGAGTGGTACACCGAGAGGTACGGCACGCCGCCCCCGGGGGACTACAGCCTGGCCTCGCCCCTGGGCGCGGCCTACTATCCGCCCTTCCCCACGGAGCACAACCTGGATCTTGCAGGCCAGCCGGTGGAGACGGGGGTGCGGGGTCTGGGGCTGTATACGCTCTACTACATCGGCTCCTACGCGACCGCCCTGCCGCCCCGGGATGTGGAACCCCGGCTCTACCCCGAGCACTGGGAGTACTACCAGGAGACGTACCCGGGTCTGCCGGACCTGTGGGGGGAGGCGGCGGAGGAGACACGGCGGACGCGCCTGTACCTGGAGGGGCAGCGGCTGGGGCTGAACGGGCTGCCGTGGTTCCGCAGCAGCGTGTACATCACTAAGCTGGAGGCGCTCCACTGCCCGGCGAACGAGGCGGAGTTGGTGGAGCACGCGCTGAGGCGGCGCGATCTGCTGCCCACCATGCTGGGGTGGGGGAACTATGACGCGTACTACCGGCGGAACTTCTGGAGCCCGGGGACCCAGTCTCTGCCGCTGCTGCACACCTATGTGGACGAGCGCGGGGAGCTAGTCGAGGTGTATGAGAACCGGCACCTGCTGCAGCCCTATCCGCCGCCGGACACGGTGGTGCTGTGGTGCCCGTACCATCGGAGTGCGGAGCCGCCGCGGCGGGCGGAGGAGGCGCGGGAGGTGTATCCGGGGGACGAGGATCTGGTGTTGTTTGCGGACGGGTCGGTGCGGAGGCTGCCGAGCCGGGCGGACAACCGCATGTTCGAGGAGTCGGTGGGCGAGGCGCCCGCGATGTAGGCGCGGGCGGCGGCCCAGGTGTGGTAACTGATGTCGAGCGAGCAGCGACCGTGATGGCGCACGTGTGCCATGTGGCGACCGACAGGGGGTTGGGCGGCCGGCGGCCGGCCGGCGGCTTCACGCTGGTGGAGCTGCTGGTGGCGGTGGTGGTGCTGATGATCGGGATCTACGCGATGATGCGGATCTTCCCGGGCGGGTTCTCGGCGATCGAGGCAGGGCACCACCGGACGGTGGCGGCGCAGCTCGCGGAGGCAGAGCTGGCGCGCTGGAGGCTCGACCCGGACACGCTGCCGGATGCTATCGTGGCCACCGACTACCAGGGTCGGCTCGTGGGGGTGACCCTGGTGAACACAGTGGACAATCTGCCCCAGCTCCATGTGTGGGGGGAGCTGGCGGCGGCGACGGGAGGGATGACGTACTCGCATGTGGCGCTGGACAGCGAGCAGCTCAGAAGGCTGAAGGAGATCGCCTGGCCGCTGATCTACAGCCCGAACGACCTGACGCCGAGCCAGTTCAATGCCGCGATCGGGGAGTACCGCGAGCCCCCGGGCGCCCGAGAGGCGACGCCGCACCCGACCTGGCAGCCCAACAGCATGTTCCTGCCGCGGACGGTGATCGGGGAGCGACTGGACATCCGCCGGCTGAGCCAGACGGTGGCGGGGGTGCCCTTCTATCTGCTGGCGCACGCGCCCCTGGACGCGCTGCGCAAGGGGGTCGAGCCGCTGAGCGGGGTGGAGTGGCGGGAGTATGTGGACGTGTACGATGCCCGGGCGTGGCAGTACGTGCCCGGCGCGGACTGGACGGCCGACCTGGGGGCGCGGCAGTTCACGATCGACGCGGCGACCGGCCACCTGTACGTCGGGCCCTCGGTGGACCCGCCGGCGCTGGTGCGCAGGTTCAAGGTGGACTACACGGACCCGGCGACACGGCAGCGGGTCTTCGGGCTGACGCTGGAGGTGGCCGCGGGCTCTGTGGGGCCGGGCGTGCCTGCCGGGGACCATCCCTGGCCTGTGGTGGGCCTGGATGGGCGGACGGTGGCGGTGCACGAGCGGCTGATCCTGCTGACGGAGGAGGAGTACGAGCAGTACCGGCCGGACACGTTGACCGGGCAGCCTCTGCTGTGGCCGCGGAACGCCTACTACGTGGACCCCGAGACCCTAATCAGCGGGCGGATCATGTTCTCGCCGCAGCTCCAGCTCGACCCGCTGCCCACCGACATCACGCAGGTGAAGGTGGACTACCGGGTGCAGGACTGGCAGATCCTGGCCTTCGACGTGTCGGTGCCCCCGGACGGGGTGGTGCAGCTTCCGGTGCGGCCGCTGAAGGGGCCGGACTACACGAACCTGCCGCGCCAGCCGCAGCCACAGGAGGTGGCGCGGGCGATCAAGCGCTTCTACCACGGGCCGGGGGCGGTCCAGCCCAGGCCCGACCCGCGGGTGATGTGGGCCTACGTGGTGGCGGTGGACCGCCAGACGGGCGAGATCCTGACCGACCACGAGGGGATGAGCTGGCCCACGAACCCGCGCGAGCGCCTCGAGCGCTTCCGGGTGAACTACCGGGACGGGATGCTCTTCTTCAACTACGGGGAGTGGGAAGTCGAGCCTACCTTCAACCACGACCTGGAGGCGAACCACTGGGTGGGTGGGCCAGGCGACGCAAAGGCGATGCACAGCCGCAGCGGCCGGTCGTACCGGATCTTCTGCCGCGCCCAGGGGGACTGGGCGGTGCAGCTCATGCCGGCGGCGCGCCGCTATGCGCGCTCCAGCGAGCCCCGGCCGGGCGGCCCGCCGGTCGCGGGGGGGAACGGGGAGTTGGTGACCTATGCGTGGTCAGCGGAGGACCGGAGGCAGCTCTACTTCCCCCTCAGCGAGGCCGGGCAGGTGGTGGCGGTGGACTACTACGACGATAACGACACCTACATCGCCGGCGAGGTGCGGCGCATTGACCATCGGCCGGTGCTCTTGGGGGGCGCGGCCTGGGTGTGTCAGCTTGCCGAGCCGCTGGACTACAGGCCGAACGACTGGGGCCCGATCGCGGTGCGGGGGATCAGCGCGCGGGTGCGGGTGGCGTGGGTCGCGCCCGGGCGGACGCCGACGCTGCAGGACCTGGTGGAGGCCCTTGCCGACCCTCAGCGGCGCTATGCGACCCCGAGCCTGAACGAGCGCTGGCAGGCGGAGACGATCACGACCTATCTGACCCGGACGCCGCTGTAGACATGGGCACACTCGCGCTGCGGACAACCTATTCGCCTGCCGGTCGCCGGCGCGGCTTCACGCTGGTGGAGGTGATGGTGACGGCCGCGCTGCTGGGGGTGGTGCTGGGGCTGCTGGTGTTGCCGCTGCTGAGCAGCTTCCGGTACTTCCGGACGGCCAGCGCGCGCGCGGACGCGACATCGGTGGCGCGCATGGCGCTGGACTCGATGGCGCGAGAGCTGGCGGAGGCGATGTACGTCCAGCTCGATATGTACGACACCTCGATGATCGCCTTCGTGCCGCCGCTGCGCGTCGACCCGGACGATCCGACGAGCGATGTGGTGACGCCGCCCCGGCCGGACTGGGGCCGGATGGTGCGCTTCTGGCGGGCGCTGAACGACCCCGAGCGCAACTACACCCCGGCCAGCCACCTGGGCCCCGGCAATACCTTCTACCTGGCGCGGACGGTGGTGACCGAGCCCTTCCGGATGGATGACTACTGGAACCGGTGGAACTACGACTGGGCGGCGGCCTCGGGCGCCCCCACCGAGAAGGGTGAGACGGCGGGATGGGCGCCGATCCCCCGGGTGGTGCACGCGGATGTGGACTTCGACCTGGAGACGGGCTACCTGCGGGCGCGCAATGTGACGCTCCAGCCGGGCTATCCGTACCTGTGGGCGCGGTGGACGTATGGCACGCCGCTGTCGGCGGAGGGGTGGCGGGCCTACCGGGCGCGCGCGGTGGGGCTGACGCCGGCGGCGCTGGATTACGATGTGTCACACCTGGAGTTCAACCCGACGGTGGTGTCGGGGGAGTGGCTGAGGCCGGTGGAGGGGCCGAACGGGCCGGACTACGCGCACTACCAGTCGCGCTATCCGCTGTGGCGGCTGGGCGTGCCATACAGCGGGTGGACGCGGCTGGCGGAGGGGCCGCCGGAGTTCCTGCCGCCCGATGTGCGCGGGTGGGCGCGGGATCCGTTCCTGGTGATCTACCGCTACGACCCGAACCTGGGGCGCTATGGCGACGATCCCTTCTGCGTGGCGGCCTTCGACCCGGACACCCGGACGGTGAAGGTGCTGCATCCCGTCACCGGCGTCGCCGTCTATGACACGGGGCTCTACCCGGTGCGCGCGGCCCCCGGATCGCCGAACAACGTCGCGGTGGCGTTCGGGATCACGGGGGAGGACTACATCGAGGGGAGGGTGCGCTTCGACTTCCCGCCGCCGCACGACGACAACCCGAGCTGGATGGAGACCGGCGTGCCGCTGATGTTCGCGGGAGACGAGCTGCGGGCGGGGACGGTGCCTGATACTGGCCGGGTGGTGTACGGGGCGCCGCTGCTGGAGGTGTGGGAGAGCCAACCGACCAGCCTGGCCTACTTCCTCATCCCCGACTCGGTGCGGGTGCGGGTGGGGGAGAACGATGGGCTGGACATCCCGGGGCGGGTGCTGAAGCGGGTGTATCGGGAGCCGCGGGAGTTCAGCGACGAGTTCCAGGTGGGGGTGGACCCGGCGCTGCCCGACCCGGATGTGGACCCGACGGTCCCGCGGTATGGCTGGATTCGGCTGCCGCAGCGGCTGGCCGACGGGCGGCTGGCGAATGACCCCGGCCTGAAGTACTTCGTTGACTTCCGGTGGCGGAGCAACGGGGTGTGGGTGAAGAACACGACCTACCCGATGGGGCGGTACTTCCCGGACCTGGTGTCGGCCTACTACCGGACGAACGCGGTGATAGACATCTCGATCACGGTGGACCGGACCGATCCGGGGGCGACGGCGGATGCGCCCCTGGCGCAGTCGGCGAACCTGACGCGGCGGGTGAAGCTGCGGAATCTGACGCGCGAGATCAGATATGAGCGGTGAGGTCAGCGGCGTGTGGGGAGGGAGGGCCTCGCGCCTGAGGGCCCGAGACGCCGGCCGACGGGAGATGCCGCGCGCTGTGGGGCGGGGTCTCCGAACCCCGCCGGCCGCCCGGAGGGCGGCCTATGGAGTGGGGCAGCTTGGGGGGGCGCCCCCGCGCAGGTTGGGGACCTGCGCCACCGGGAGACGCCCAATGGCGGGAAGGGGGGCGCTGATGGGG
>CAYLPT010000229.1:0-7237 GCA_964385645.1 uncultured bacterium | reverse complement strand
CCCGCACCCCCGTGCCCCTTCACAGCCCCGTCGCCACAGAGTATACTCGACCCCACAACCTCATCGGCTCGGCGCGCTCCCGCCGAGGCCCATAGGAGCTGGCGCATGCCCAAGACGCTGGAGGAGATCAACGACAAGATCCGCCGGGGCGATGTCGTCGTCGTCACCGCCGAGGAGATGGTCGCGCTGGTCGCCGAGCGGGGCGCGGCCAAGGCCGCGGCGGCCGTGGACGTGGTGACGACCGGCACCTTCGGCACCATGTGCTCCTCCGGCGCCATGCTGAACCTCGGCCATGCCAAGCCCCGCATCAAGCTCGGCGGCGGCCGCGTCAGGCTCAACGGCGTCCCCGCGTATGCCGGGCTGGCCGCTGTGGACGTCTACCTGGGCGCCACGGCCCTGCCCGATGACGACCCCCGCAACGCCGTCTTCCCCGGCGAGTTCCGCTACGGCGGCGGACACGTCATCGAGGACCTCGTCGCCGGCCGCCGCGTGCTCCTCGAGGCCAGCGCCTATGGCACCGACTGCTACCCTCGCCAGGAGATCGAGACCTGGCTCACCCTCGCCGAGATCAACGAGGCCTACCTGTTCAACCCGCGCAACGCCTATCAGAACTACAACGTCGCCGTCAACCGCTCCGAGCGCACCCTCTACACCTACATGGGGACGCTGCGGCCCAAGCTCGGCTGCGCCAACTACTGCTCCGCCGGGCAGCTCTCCCCCCTGCTCAAGGACCCTGCCTACCGCACCATCGGCCTCGGCTCGCGCATCTTCCTGGGCGGCGCGGTCGGCTACGTCGCATGGCACGGCACCCAGCACAACCCCGGCGCGCCGCGCAACGACTTGGGGATACCCGCCGCCGGCGCCGGCACGCTCGCCGTCATCGGCGACCTCAAGGCCATGTCCGCTCGCTGGCTGCGCGGCGCCAGCCTCCGCGGGTATGGCACCAGCCTCATGGTCGGGCTCGGCGCCGCCATCCCCATCCTCGACGAGGACCTCGCCGCCCAGGCCGGCGCCTCCGACGCCGACATCCAGGCCCCGGTCGTGGACTACAGCTCCGCCTACCCCAACCGCGAGCCCGAGATCATCCGCCGCGTCTCCTACGCCGAGCTCAAGTCCGGTCAGATCGAGGTCGAGGGCAAGCAGGTGCCCACCACCCCCCTCTCCAGCTACCCCCGGGCACGAGAGATCGCGGAGACCCTCAAGGAGTGGATCGGGGCCGGCCGCTTTCAGCTCTCCGCCCCGGTCGCGTGAGCGATAGAGGGAGATGACCATGAAGGTATCCCATAGACTCGTGCTGCACTTCCCGTCCGCGGTGACCGGTCAGCCCATCGTCTACCGGCTCGCCCGCGAGTACGACCTGGTGTTCAACATCCTGCGCGCCTCCATCGGCCCTGAGGAAGAGGGCCTCATGGTCATGGAGCTCAGCGGCGACGAGGCCGACTACCAGCGCGCCGTTGACTACCTCACCCGCCAGGGCATCCGCCTCCAGCCCCTCGTGCAGGACATTCGCAAGAACGACGACCGCTGCGTGGACTGCGGCGCCTGCGTCGGGGTGTGCCCCACCGCCGCGCTGGCCCTCGAGCGGCCCTCCATGCGCGTCACCTTCGACTCCGACCGCTGTGTCGTGTGTGAGGAGTGTGTCCGCTGCTGCCCCGTGCGCGCCATGGAGCTGCTCTTCTGACCGCCACCCATGCCTGAGCAAGAACGCGCGTACCGGCGCTGGGTGGAGAGCGACCTGCGCCGCTTCACTGTCCGGGTGGAGGAGTCCGACCTGCTGATCAGCGCCGAGCGGCCCCTCGCCCACCTCGCCGAGCGCGCCCTGCGCGACGCGCGGGAGGAGCTGGAGCGACACCTGCGCGCCGACGCCGAGTTCGGCCGCGCCCTGCGCCCCCTCCAGGTCCCCGACGACGCCCCGCCCATCGCCCGCGAGATGGCCGAGGCCGGCCGCGCCTGTGGCGTCGGCCCCATGTCCGCCGTCGCCGGCGCCATCGCCCAGCGCGTCGGCGAGGCCCTCCGCGCTCACAGCCGACAGGTGATCGTCGAGAACGGCGGCGATATCTACCTCTACACGCGCCGGCCCCGCACCGCCGCCATCTACGCTGGCCCCTCCCCGCTCTCCGGTCGCCTGGGCCTGCGGGTGTCGCGGCTCGAGCAAGGGCTTGGTCTGTGCACCTCCTCCGGCACCGTCGGGCCCTCGCTCAGCTTCGGGCGGGCCGACGCCGCGGTGGTGCTCGCCCACTCCGCGGCCCTGGCCGACGCCGCCGCCACCGCCCTCGGCAACCGCATCCAGTCGGCCGACGACATCTCCCCTGCCCTCGAGTGGCTGCGCACCATCCCCGGCGTGCTCGGCGGCGCGGCCATCGTCGGCGAAGGAGTCGGCGTCTGGGGCGAGCTCGAGGTCCGCCTGATCGAGCCCCCTTCCCGCAGGTAGGTTGCCCCGGCCCGGCTGGCGCAGGTCCACAACGTGCGGTGGGTCAGCTCTCCGACCGCTTCCCCCTCTCGCGCCCGCGCCCGTGCGGCTGGCGCCGCCGGCCCCGCCCTCACACCCCCCGAGCGAACCACCACAACAGCGTCGCGCCCACCAGCACCCGATAGACCACGAAGGGCGCCAGCCCGCGGGTCTGCAGGTACCGCAGGAAATAGTGGATGCACAGATAGCCCGACGCCGCGGCCGCCGCCATCCCGGCCACGAACGCCAACACCGACCCCGCGGGCAGCGCGCCCGGGTCCCTCACCAGCCCCAGCAAGCTGTAGACCGAGGCCCCGGCCACGATCGGGATCGAGAGCAGGAACGAAAAGCGCGCCGCCGCCTCCCGCCTCAGCCCCCGCGCCAGCCCCGTGGTGATGGTGATGCCCGAGCGGGACACCCCCGGCGCCAGGGCCGTCGCCTGCGCCACCCCCATCAGAATGCCGTCCCACCAGCCCAGCTCCGGCAGGCCCCGCACCTTGCGGCCCCTCCAGTCGGCCAGCCAGATCAGCAGCGCGACCCCGATCAGCAGCGCCGACACGAGCAAGGGGCTGCCCAGCGTCTCCTCCACGAACTCCTCGCCAACCACCCCGGCGATCGCGGCCGGCACCGTGCCCACCGCGATCAGCCACGCCAGCCGCCGGTCAAGGTCCCGGCCGATGCCCCCCGCGAAGCTCGCGCCGAAGGCCCGCACCAGCCGCACCACGTCTTGCCGGAAGTAGCCCAGCAGCGAGATCAGCGTCCCCGCGTGCAGGGCCACGTCGAAGGTCTTGTTCAGGCCCGCATCTGCGAGCAGCTCCCAGCCCAGCGCCTCCCGCGCCAGAATCAGATGGCCAGAGCTGCTGATGGGCAGAAACTCGGTGAGCCCTTGGATGACCCCCAGCACAATCGCATGTAGCGCCAACATAGCCCGCATCTTCGGCCACCCGCCCCACGTCTCCTGCCCTCACCCGCCGTCCTGTGGGGCGCGCATGTCGGCGCCCTGGCGCCGCATCCGGGCCCCCTCCCTCGCTCCCGGTGGGGCAGGCGCCCTGCCTGCCCCGCCAGACTGGGCAGCCGTCAGCCCCGACGGCCCTTGACGCAAACGGCCCTCCCCCCTAGCCTATAAGGAGCGTCGCCCGCGTGACGGGCGGCCCATCGCCAGGCGCGCGCCGAGAGGAGGCTGTGCTGATGTTGTCCAACGCGATGCGCTCGTGCTCGACTGCGGTGCTCGCCCTGTGCCTGACCTGCTCGGGGGCCGGCAACGAAGGGACGGGCGGCGCCTCGCCCCGCGAGGTGGGCGACATCGTGGAGCTGCTGATCGCCGACATGTCCCTGCCGCACGAGGCCAGGCCGGAGGGCGTCCCGGACAGCTACGGGTGGGCCGCCGGGCCCCGTGTGGGATGGGGGGCAGACCCACCCCCGGACTGGGAGGCGGCGAACATGTGGGGCCAGATCTACCCGGCGCGCGGGGGCAACCCGGCCCTGAACGTGCGGGTTCAGGTGCGAGCGCCGGTGCTCCTGTACCTGAGCAAGCGGGACGGGCAGTGGCACGAGCTCCAGCGCACACCATCCGTCGAGGGCGCCGCCTACCGGCAGGACTTCCGCGGGGATGAGAATGTCCCGGCCGATGTCAGGAGGGAGGAGGACGGCACCCTCTCGGTGCGCTTGACGCCGGGGTACAACTACCACTTCTGGCCGCAGGGGGACCGCGCGGCGATCAGCCCGGAGGATATCGCCGGTCTGGCCTCCGCCTTCCAGGCCCGGCTGGTCGTGGACGACCCCGACCTGCCCGATGATCGCGACCAGGCGCGGATCGTCGCCTCCTGCGGGGGAGACTACTGGCGCTCGCTCTCCGCACGGTGGCGGTCCGACTGGAGCAACAACGGAGACTGGGCGATCGGCCGATTCCGATTCGTCACCACCCAGTGGCAGGTCTTCACCGCCACCACCCTGACCCCCGACCAGATTCGCGCCAACCCGCCTCCGCTGTATCCCTGAGCGCGGTGTGCGCGCCTTCCTTGCCGCAGCGCGAACCGGTGTGCTATAATCCCCCTCGGTGTGGGAGGAGGCAGCTTCGTGACCAGCTACGACATGGCCCTCGTGGACGAGATCAGGAAGCGGCTCGACGCCTCCTATGAAGAGGCCCTCTCGGGCCTCGAGGAGGCCGACGGCGACCTGCTGCGCGCCCTCGCCGCCATCGAGCGCCGCCGCGCCGAGCGCGCCCGCGCCCTCGAGAGCGGGGAGCTCGTTGGTCAGGCCGTGGCCCTGGCTCGCGAGGGCAACCTCAAGGGCCTGCGGATCAAGCTGGGCGAGCGCACCGTCCGCGACGTGCCCCTGCCCGCCGGCGCGGCCGGCGCGGTCTTCGGCGCCCTGCTGTCGTCGCTGCTATCCCAGCTCTCGGTGGACCTGGTGCGCCGGGAGCCCGAGGAGGCGGGGGCACCCGAGGAAGAGGCGTGACCTTCCAGCAGATCATCGCCGCCCTCGGGGACTTCTGGGCCAGCCGCGGCTGTGTCATCGAGCAGCCCTATGATGTCGAGGTCGGCGCCGGCACCATGTGCCCCGCCACCTTCCTCCGGGTGCTGGGGCCGGAGCCCTGGCGGGTCGCCTACGTGCAGCCCTCCCGCCGCGCCGATGACGGGCGCTACGGCGAGAACCCCTACCGCCTGTACCGCCACTACCAGTATCAGGTCATCATCAAGCCCTCGCCCGATGACGTCCAGGCCGTCTACCTCGACAGCCTCCGCGCCCTGGGCTTCGAGCCCCGCGAGCACGACATTCGCTTCATGGAGGACGACTGGGAATCCCCCACCCTCGGCGCCAGCGGCGTCGGCTGGCAGGTGTGGCTCGATGGGCTGGAGATCACCCAGTTCACCTACTTCCAGCAGGCCGGCGGGGTCGAGCTCCTCCCGGTGTCGGTCGAGCTCACCTATGGGCTCGAGCGCATCGCCATGGCCCTCCAGGGCGTGGAGCACTTCAGGGACATCGTCTGGGGGGGAGACGGCATCACCTATGGCGAGCTCCACCAGGTCGCCGAGGCCGAGTGGTCCCGCTACAACTACCAGGCCGCCGACATCGAGATGGTGAGGCGCACCTTCGACATGTGCGAGGCCGAGGCCCGACGCCTGCTGGAGCGCAGCCGGCCCCGGGGCGAGGAGCCTCCGGACCTGAGCCAGAGCTGCATCCTGCCCGCCTACGAGCTGGTGCTCCGGTGCTCCCACAGCTTCAACGTGCTCGACGCCCGGGGCGCGCTCAGCGTCCGCGAGCGAGCCACCTACATCGGGCGGGTGAGGGCCCTGGCGCGGCAGGTGGCCCGCGCCTATCTCGCGCAGCGGGAGGCCATGGGCTTTCCCCTGCTGAGCAGGGAGAGAGCACGAGCTTAGCACAAGGACGGCGGGGCGCCGACGGCAGCACCGATCAGCACGGAGAAGCGCAAGCACATGAAGCAGGTGAGGCAGGCATTCGCCCTCCTTGTGGTGGCGCTGGGGGTCGCGGGAACCGGGGGGCCCGCGCCGGCCGCCAGCACGCTCGTCTTCAAGGCCGTCGCCGTGGAGGCAGACGGCGGCCGCACGATCTACGGCCGGGTCTACGCGGGCGACCAGGGGGTCATCACCCTCGGCGGCCGGGGCTGGCGCTCGGTCAGCGACGCACAGGAGGTCGCCCGGCGGCTCAACGCCCTCGCGGAGGAGGGTCTGCGCCCGGAGGAGATCGCCGTCCGGCGCGACCGCCAGACCCGCACCATCCTCGCCCGCAACCGCCCCATCGTGACCGTGGACCGCGCCACCGCCAACATCCACCGCTCCGACCCCGCTCGCCTCGCCGACACCTGGGCCGAGAACCTGCGGCAGGCCTTCGGCCGGCCCTACCTCGCCATGCAGCCCATCGTCGTGCCCCTGGGCGAGTCCCGCACGGCCCGCCTTCGCGGCCGGGTCGTGGGTCGCGTCGAGGTGACCGCGCCTGACCAAGTCGTCCGCGCCGAGTGGGACCAGGAGGCGAACGCCGTCCGCGTCACCGGCCTCGCCGTGGGCGAAACCCAGCTTATCGTCTCCGACCACCAGAACACTCTGCTGGTGCCGGTCCGCGCCGCCAAGTACGCCGGACGCCTGGCCCACGCCTTGGAGGCAGTGGTCACCGGCAACCCCGCCCCGGTGGAGGTGTTGACGCGCGCCGTCGGCGCCGCAGTGGCCGCCGGGTTGGCGCTGGAGCCGGGGGCCTGGGCCGAGATCAGCCCCTGGGCCGCCCCCGTGGGCGACCTGCCGCCCGGCGCGACCGGCGCGGTGCCGGTCAGGATCAGCGCCGCCGGCGAGCAGTACCTGCCCTACCACGCCCGCCCCACCGTCACCGTGCGCAACGAGACCATCACTCGCCGACCAGCCGACCTCTTGATGGTCAGCAACTCCCCCGAGCGCCTCCTCTCCCACGGCCTGTGGTTCGAGGGACGCCTTCGCGGCGGTCAGTGCGCGCGCCTCCTCTACCACCACGTCAACGGCGCCGGCGTCGTCTCGGACTTGGTAGTCGAGCTGTGGAACCTCGGCGACCGCCCGACCCGGGTGCACGTCATCGAGGGCATCGGCGGCCCCAGCAGAGACGAGGCCTGGGCCGGCCACCGGGCGGCCGTCCAGTTCCTCCTCAACCGCTCCCGCAACGCCGGCTGGATCGCCCCCGTCCCGGCCGGCCTGGCGGTGCCAGTGCTCGGTCACCGCATGACCGTGGACTCCACCGCCAGCGGCGTCATCGAGCTGACCGCCCTCGGCGAGGCGGAGCTTGCGGTGCGCGTCTACCTCCTCCCCC
>CAYLPT010000228.1:0-8398 GCA_964385645.1 uncultured bacterium | reverse complement strand
CCCCATCCTTGCAGTGCACCCCCCGCACCCACTCCGCCAGCACCTCCAGCGCTTCCAGCGGATCCCCCGTTCCGTACATGATCATGTTCGCGGGGTCGAAGTTCACCCCCAGATTCCCCCGGCCCACGTCCGCGATGAACTGCCGGAGCTGCTCCGCCGTCTCCTGCCCGGTCTCCAGGCAGAAGTTCTGCCCCCGCCGCGCCAGGTGGTCACACACCTCCTGCACCGCCTCCACCAGGCCCACGTAGTCCGGGTCGGCCCGGTCCTCGGGGAGGTAGCCGATGTGGCAGGAGAGGTTGCGCGCGCCCAACTCGTGCGCCAAGTCCCCGCAACGCTTCGTCTCCTCCACCCGCGCCGCCCGCGTCGTCCGCGGCAGCAGGCCCACCGTCTCCCGGACGGCCTGCACGTTGCGATAGTCCTCCCCTGCATACGTCGCCGCCACGCTCGTGACCGCGATGCCCGACTCTCCGATCAGGCGCTTCAGCTCGCTCCGCTGCGGCTCCGCCAGCCACCGCTCCGGCGGCCGGCTGATCTGCATGGTCGGGAACCCCGCCTTCCGCAGCCTCGCCAGCCGCTCCGCGAAGTCGTCACCGACCGGGGTCATCACCCCCAGGGGCATACGTGGCATGGTCTGCCTCCCACGTCTCAGCTCGTGTGCCGGGCAGGGCCGCTCCGAACCCCGCCCGCGCCCTCCCTTCAGCCCGGACCAGCGTCCTACCTGCCGGAGTCGGCCGGATCGCACATCACCCGCGGTCGCGCGCGGGCAGAGGAACACCCACAACCGGCGACGAAGCTCCGCGTCGCGCGGCCACACGGACCGCGCGACAGAGACCCGGGCATGGGCCTGAGCCGCTCACCCGCGCTCGCAACCGGTCTCGCGGCGCTCGCCGCGCTGTTCCTCGCCGCGCCGCAATGCCGCGCCGCCCAAGTGCCCCCCGGTAGCCCGTCGGCCCTCGAGGTCTCCGTCGGCTTCGACGGACACGTCGTCCCTGCCGAGTACGCCCCCATCTTCCTGCGCATCCTGCCACCACCTGAGCCCGACACTCTCCTGTCCGTGACGATGCGTTCACTGGTTCGCCGGCCCGGCCGCGGCTACAGCCGGGCGGACGCGCACGTCCCCCTGAGCACCACGGTGTTCCACATCTCCCATCCCGCAGCAGACCGCCCCCTCGTCCTGCCAGTGGTCATCCCGCGCGAAGCCCGCATCCTCCAGGTCGAGGTTGACCTCGGCCCCGGCCGCACTGTCTACCGCGCCGTGAGCATCCCCGACGCGCCCGGCCCGGTCACCCTCGTGCTCACGCGACGCCGCGAGGCGCTCGGCTTCCTCAGCGCCGCCCTCGGCAGCGTGGTCTACCCCTCCCCCGCCGAGCTGCCCGGCGACTGGCGCTGCTACCATTCTGTCAGCCACGTCATCCTCGACAACCTCGCGCTCGCCGAGCTGCCCGCCGACGTGCAGGAAGCCCTCGGCCGCGCCGTCACCTGGGGCGCCGGCCTCTTCGTCACCGGGCCCGGGCTGGCGACGAACCGCGGCTCCCGCCTGCTCGGCCCGCTAGCTGGGGTGACGCCCATCGGCTGGACCCCGCCCATCGCCCCCGCCGCGCTCCAGCGCTGGCTCGCTCCTGCGGCCCGCGGCGCCGGCGCGCTCGAGCCGCTCGTCGCGCTCAAGACAGAGCAGGGCGCCGACTTCACCCTGGTAGCCGAGGACGGCTTGCCCCTGGTGATCCGCGCGCAGGTCCTCAACTCCGCCATCGTCGCCTGCACCTTCGACCCCGCAGCCCTCGCCTGGTCGAGGCCCGAGGCGGCCTACCGCGCCCGCGCCGCCGCCTGGGAACAGCTCCTGCGCTTCGCCGAGCCCGGCTGGGTCGCCGACCTCGACCCCCAGCCGTTCGTAGACAGCCTCGTGCCCGAGCGCGCCCGCATCAGCAGCGCGCTGTGGCCCGTCTGCGCGCTGCTCGCCCTCTTCGCCATCGTCCTCGGGCCCGTCAACTACCTTATAGTCCGCCGTGCCCGGCGCCGCGAGTGGCTCCTGCTCACCGTGCCCGCCGCCGTCTTCCTCTTCCTCGCAGCCGCCGCCCTCATCTTCCGCGCCACCCTGCCCCGCCGCGACCTGCTCTACACCCAGACCGCCGTCGCCACCATAGCCGGCCTGCCCCAGGGCGTTGAGCTCACCTACTTCGGCGTCTTTCCCCGCGGCCAGGGCCCGCAGGCCTTCGGTGCGCCCGCGGGCTCCGCGCTCCACACCCCAGCCGAGGAATCCCCATTCCCCAGCATGCTCTCCTCGACCGCCCTCGAGGCCCGACCGCCCTGGATCGAGGAGACCGAGGGCGGCGCCATCTCCATCGCCAACATCTGGCAGCGCCCGCGCGCCATGCGCTTCCTCGCCTCCGCCCGTGTGGTGGACCTTCGTCCTGCGGCAGCCTCCGCCCGCCTCGAGGGGGACGCGCTCGTGGGCAGCGTCACCAACACCTTCGGCGAGCCGCTCGACGAGGTCATGGTCGGCGTCCGCTGGCGCAGCATCGCCCTCGGCCGGCTGCTCCCAGGCGAGACCGCCGCCTTCAGGCTGCAGCTCGGCCCCCCGGAGCGCTTCGACGACGAGCACGGCCTGCCTATCTCCTGCGGCCCCTTCAGCCACTGGCTCCAGGGGAACGCGACGTCGCGGCCCCGCGGGCAGGGCGCCTTCCTTCGGGAGCTCTTCGACACCAGCCCCGACCTATTCGCCCACCCGGTGGTCATCGGCTGGGGCGCTCGCGAGTCCCCGATCCGGCGCCCCGGCGCCGACCGGGAGGAGCGCCGCGTCTACCTGCTGGCGGTCCCCATCTCTCCCCCCAGGGCCCGACGCTTCGCCGTCCCCGCCGGCGTCGCCGCCTCGCGCGTGCAGAACCTCGGCATCTACCTCGCGCCAGGCCAGCCCCCGACCGCAGAGGCGCAGGTATTCACCCTCCCAATCGGCCCCGCGCCCCTCGCCGAGTGCTCCCTCACCCTCCACGCCTACGCCAGCGCGCCTCGCTGGGCCCACCACGCCCCCGGGCCGGACCTGCGGCTGTTCGACTGGCGCGAGGGTCGCTGGGAAACCCTCCGCGAGGACATCGTCGGGCATACCGAAGTTGCGGTCGCCGACGCCCTCCGCTTCGTCAAGCAGCCCGAGGGCTGGGTGGCCGTCGGCTACGATATGCCCTCCGACGACGAGTGGCCCTGGAGCGGCCCCGAGCCCGCCTGGCGCGCGCGCTTCACCTACCTCGACCTGAGCTTCGAGGGGAGCCGCCCGTGAGCGCGCAGCCGGCGATCCGCACCGAGGGTCTGACCGTACGCTACGGCCCCCTCGTCGCGGTGTACTCCCTCGACCTGGAGATCCCCGCCGGCGTGGTCTACGGCTTCATCGGGCCCAACGGCGCGGGCAAGACCTCCACCATCCGCGTCCTGGCGACGCTCCTGGAGCCGGCCGCGGGCCGCGCCTGGGTGGCCGGCCACGACCTGTCCGAGGACCCTATGTCGGTGCGCGCCAAGATCGGCTACATGCCCGACTTCTTCGGCCTCTACGACCACCTCCTCGTCTGGGAGTACCTCGAGCTGTTCGGGGAGCTCCACCGGCTGCCGCGGGAAGCCCTGGCCCGGCGCATGGCCGAGGTGCTGTCCCTGTGTGACCTGGAGGGCAAGCGGGAGGCCCTGGTTGGGGGGCTGTCGCGGGGCATGAAGCAGCGGCTCTGCCTCGCCCGCGCGCTCCTGCCCGACCCCCCTGTGCTGATCCTCGACGAACCGGCCTCCGGGGTTGACCCCAAGGGCCGCTACGAGATGCGCCGCCTCTTGCGCCGCCTCGGCGACGAGGGCAAGACCGTCTTCGTCTCCAGCCACATCCTGCTCGAGCTGGCCGACATCTGCGACCAAGTGGGCATCATAGAGGCGGGCCGGCTCCGCGCCTCGGGGCCACTGACCGAGCTGATGGCCCAGGGCTCTCCCACCCGCCTCCTGCGGCTTCGCCTCCTCGGCGCCGACCTCGCCCAGGCCGCCCAACTCACCCGCGCCCTCCCGGAGGTCGCCGAGGCCGCCATCTCCGCGGACGAGCTGCACCTCCGTCTGCCCGACTCCGACGAGGCCCAGGCCGAGGTGCTCGCCCGCCTCATCGGGGCCGGCTACCGCATCGGCCACGTCTCCGAGGAGCGAGCCGATCTCGAGAAGCTCTACCACCGCCTGACTCACGGCGAACTGGCCTGAGGGAGACGCGCATGGCAGCCCTGAGCTGGCCCCTGCTGCGCAAGGAGCTCCGCCAGAGCCTCCGCGCGCGCGCCGCGCTCCTCATCGAGAATCTCTATGTGCTCGCGCTCGCGCTGTGGGCCGGCGTGTCCATCGCGCTAGCCAGCCAGGCCGGCGAACCCATGTGGCAGGCGGGCCGGCATACCTTCTGGCAAGTCGCCCATCTCCAGGCGACGCTGCTCGCACTCGTCGGCGCTGCCCTCGCCGCCGCCGCCATCACCACCGAGCGCGAGCAGAAGACCGAGGACCTCCTGCTCGCCGCACCTGTGAGGGTCCGCCAGATCGTGCGCAGCAAGCTCGCCGCCGCGGCCGCCATCGTTCTCGCCTTCCTCACCCTGTCGGTGCCCATCGCCGTCATCTGCCTCTTCCTCGGCGGCCTCACCTGGCAGGAGATCGGCCACGCCTACCTTGCCACCGCCATCTGGCTGCTGCTCGCGCTCGCCATCGGTCTGCTCAGCGGCGCCCTCTTTCGCCGCACCATCGCGGCCGTGCCGCTCGCCGTCGTGGCGGCCTTCCTGCTCGACCTCTTTGGCCGCGCCGCGGCCTTCGGTCGCTCGCCCTTCGCCGCCCTCGGCGGCTCCGGCGCGCTCTCCATGCTCCAGCAGGAGACCCCTCCCGCCTTCTTCCGGCTCCCCCTGCCGGTCGGCCTCGCCACCGCTCTGATGTGCCTCCCGCTCGCCGCCGCCCTCCTCGACTCCGCCCTCGACCGCGTCCGCCTCCCCCACCGGCGCTGCCCCGTCGCCCAGCGCGCCTGGTTCAGCGCTGCCGCGTTCATGATGAGCTCGCTCTCCCTCGGCGCAACCATCAGCCACCAGCCCCTCCCCGAGAGCCCCCCCTGGGACAGCCTGCTCATGCCCCTCCTCTCCCTCGGGACCGGCCTCGTCCTCGCCGCCGTGGTCTTCGCCTCCCAGGGGCTGCGGCGGCGCGACCACCAGGCGCTCGCCGGCCGGCGGCTCCCCCTCCGGGAGGGGCTCCTGGGCGCCGGGCCCCGCGCTGGCGCCCGTTGGGTGATGTTGCTGGCCGGGTTGCTCCTGTCGAGCTCGGCCGTCGCCTGGCTGCTTGCGGGGCCGCCTCTGGGGGTGCCGGCCTGGCGCGTCGGGCTGGGGCTGGCTTGTCTGATCTCAGGGGTGTGGCTTGCCTGCCTGCTGGCGCAGCTCGCTGCCTTCTGGCGACTCCTCCCACGCGAGTGGCAGCGGCGGGCCGTTGCCGCGCTGCTCGTCGCGCTCGTGTTCGCGGGGCCGCCTCTGGTGGCCTGGCGGCTCTGGGGCGGGCAGCGGATCCCGCCGCCCGCGGCGGTCGTGCTGTTGCTCACTGACCCCATCGCCGGCTGCATCCTGGCCTTCGACCCCGTCGCGCCCCTGGCCGGCAGCCAGCTCGCCGCGCGCGCCGACGCGATCCTGCCCCTGGGGGTCTATCCCCTCGGCGCGTCGTTGCTCCTGGCGGCCGCGCTGTGCCTGCTCCTGCGCCGCCAGCGCCGGCGTCTCCAGGCCGCCCTGACCGCGGGCCTCGCTCCCCCTGAGCGCGAGCTCGAGGAGGCCGACGCGGCCGCCTAGCCATCCTCAGACGACCGCGCCATCGGGCCCTCGACAGCCGCGCTGAGGCGCCCTGGCGGCAGCACCGGCAGTCTGTTTGGCGCCTTCCCGCACACGGGGCACGGAGGGTTCCGCCGCCGCCGGCCCGAATCAACTCCGCCGGCGCATCTCCAGGAGGGGGAGCCCCAGCGCGAGGAGGCCGCCGTGCCCGAGAACGACTTCGAGCTCACGCCAGACCAGCTCCGCGCCGTCACCGACCCTGAGGGCCTCGACTTCGAGACCACCGCCGACCTGCCTCCCTTGGGCGACAGCATCGGCCAGCGCCGGGCCATGGCGGCCCTCGATTTCGGCCTGCACATTGCCACCCCTGGCTACAACATCTACGCCGCCGGCCCCCCCGGCACCGGCCGGCATTTCTCGGTCTCCCTGCGCGCGCGCGAGGCGGCCTCCGATCTGCCCACCCCCGGCGACTGGTGCTACGTCTACAACTTCGACGACCCCGCGCGCCCCGTCGCCCTAAGCCTGCCGGCCGGCGAGGGCCCCCGCTTCAGCGCCGCAGTGGACGAGCTCGTCAGAGCCTGCCGGGACGAGATACCCCGCGTCTTCGAGAGCGAGCGCTACGAGCAGCAGCGAGACGAGGCCGTAGGCGATGTCCAGCAGCAGCGCAACGAACTCCTGCGCCGCCTCGACGAGGAGGCCCGCCAGGAGGGACTCATGATCCAGGCCACCCCCATGGGCCTCATTACCGCGCCCCTCCGCGACGGCCGGCCCCTCTCCCGCGAGGACTTCGACAAGCTGTCCGAGGACCAGCGCGCCGAGATCAACGAGAAGATGCAGCGACTGCGGGAGCGCATCGGCGAGACGCTCGCCCAGGTCAGGAACCTCGAGAAGGAGGCGCGGCGCCGCCTCGAGGCCCTGGACCGCGAGATCGCCATGCTCGTCATCGCCCCCCGGTTCGAGGAGCTCCAGCAGCGCTACCAGGACAACGCCGGCGTCGTCGCCTACCTTCGGCGGATGGCCGAGGACATCGTCTCCAACCTCCAGGAGCTCCGGGGCGGAGAGCCCCCGCCCCAGCCGCCCCGCAGCCGTGAGGAGGCCCCCAACCGCTACCAGGTCAATGTCCTCGTGACCAACCGCCCCGAGGCCGGGGCGCCCGTTGTCTACGAACAGAGCCCCACCTACTACAACCTCGTGGGCCGGCTCGAGTACCGGCCCATCGCGGGCGGCGCGGTCACCGACTTCACGCTCATCAAGCCGGGTGCGGTTCACCGCGCCAACGGCGGCTTTCTGATCCTCAACGCCCTCGACATGCTCACCAGCCTCTTCGCCTGGGACGCCCTCAAGCGCTGCCTCCGGAGCCGGGAGGCGACCATCGAGAACATGGCCGAGCAGTGGGCCGCCCTGCCCGCCGCCACTCTCCGGCCGGATCCCATCCCCCTGGATGTCAAGGTGATCCTCATCGGCTCCCCCCTGCTCTACTTCCTGCTCTACCACTACGATGAGGACTTTCGCAAGCTGTTCAAGGTGAAGGCCGACTTCGACGTGGACATGCCCGCCGCCGACGATGGCGCCCGCGACTACGCCGCCTTCATCGCCACCCACTGCCGAGCCCAGGGCTTCCGCCACCTCACCCGGGAGGCCGCCGCCCAGGTCATAGACTACGGCCGCCGGCTCGCCGATGACCAGGGCAAGCTCTCCACCCGCTTCGCCGCCATCGCCGACCTGCTCGCCGAGACCAACTACTGGGCTGAGCGCGAGGACGGCGAGTTCATCACCGCCGACCATGTCGCCCGCGCCCTGGAGCACAAGGAGTACCGATCCCGCCGCCTCGAGGACCGACTCTTCGAGTACATCGCCCGCGGCGACCTCCGCGTGGAGGTGGCCGGCTCCGCCCTCGCCCAGGTCAACGCCCTCTCCGTCCTCGACGTGGGCGACTACTGGTTCGGCCGGCCCAGCCGCATCACCGCCCGCATCAGCCCGGGCCGCGCCGGCGTCATCAACATCGAGCGCGAGGCCCGCCTCAGCGGCGACATTCACCACAAGGCCGTGATGATCCTGAGCGGCTACCTCGCTGGCACCTATGGCGACGAGTCCCCCCTCTCCCTCTCCGCCACCCTCTGCTTCGAGCAGTCCTACGACCTCGTGGAGGGAGACTCCGCCTCCTGCGCCGAGCTCTACGCCATCCTCTCCGCCCTCTCCGGCGCGCCCATCCGGCAGGGCATCGCCGTCACCGGCTCCGTGGACCAGTATGGGAACGTGCAGCCCGTCGGCGGCATCAATCAGAAGATCGAGGGCTTCTACTCCACGTGCAAGCTCAAGGGCCTCACCGGCGACCAGGGCGTCGTCATCCCCCGCCAGAACGTCACCAACCTCATGCTCCGGCCGGAGGTCGTCGAGGCCGCCGCGGAGGGCAAGTTCCGCATCTGGGCCGTCTCTCACGTGGACGAGGGGATCGAGATCCTCACCGGCCTGCCCGCCGGCTCACCACACGATTCCGACACCATCCACGGCCGCGTCGCCGCCCGCCTGCGCCAGTTCGCCAAGGCCCTCCGCAGCGCCCCCGCCGAGCGCACCACCCACACCATCGAGATTCCCCCGGGCGCCGCCGTCCCCCGGCC
>CAYLPT010000227.1:0-14608 GCA_964385645.1 uncultured bacterium | reverse complement strand
ACCCGCATTGATGGTGAGCCCGCCCCCTCCCTCGATGAGCTGTTCGAGCACCCCAACCTCACCTCTATCATGCCCAAGCGCGACGAGCTGGAGGACGCGCTCCGCGCTCTTCTCCCCCGCCGCGTCTCCATCGTCGGCGAGTCGGGCCGGGAGGTGGCCCCGGTGATCTATCACGAGCGCCGCCACCGCGGCCGCACCTACCTGATGCTCGCCACGCGCGACCGAGAGAGCGGCCACCGCCTCACGGTATCCCTGCCCGGAGAGGGAGCAGTCGAGCAGTGGGACCTCGAGACCGGCCGCACCCGCTCCCTGCCCGCGCGAGCCCGCGATGGGCGCACCACTGTCGAGATCGAGCTGGCCCCCTCCGGCTCCACCGCCCTCGTCCTTGACCCCGCACGCCAGCCTTCCCGCCGCCGGCCCCGCCGGTCCGAGGTGGTGCGCGAGATCGCGCTCGCCGACGCGTGGAAGCCCCGCCGCTCCACCGAGAACAGCCTCCCCCTCGACCGCTGCCAGTGGCGCTTCGCAGGCGGCGAGTGGTCCCCGCCCGTGCCCGTCTTCCTGGCCCAGAAGCAGCTCCGCGAGCAGATGGGCCTGCTGGACATCTCGCACGCCGGCATCGCCCAGCCCTGGGTCCGCTACGCCAAGCCCAGCACAGTCCCGCCCCGCCCCGTCGAGCTCCGCTTCACCTTCCATCTCCGCCAGGTGCCCGCCGCCGGCCTCTTTCTCGTCCTCGAATCCGCCGAGCTCTTCGACATCGCCGCCAACGGCCGCTCCGTGCCCTGCCGGCCCCGGGGATGGTGGCTCGACAAGTCCATGGACCGGGTGCCCCTCGACCACCTCAAGCGGGGCGAGAACACGCTGGTGCTGCGCTGCGAGTATCGGGACGCGCCCGAGTACGAGTTGGAGGAGTGCTACCTCATCGGCGACTTCGGCGTGGACCGCGACAGCGACGCCATCGGCCCGGAGCCGGAGGTGATCCGCGCCGGCGACTGGTGCGACCAGGGGTATCCCTACTATGCAGGCAACCTGTTCTACGGCCAGCGGCTGAGGCTTCGCCTGAAGGAGGGCGAGCGCGCCGTGCTCCGGGTCGGGCCCCACTTCGCCGCCTGCGTCGCCGTCCACGTCAACGGCCGGCTCGCCGGGGTGCGGGGCTGGGCCCCCTACGAGGTGGACATCACCCGCCACCTGCAGGGCCGCGGCAGCCACCTGCTCGAGCTGGAGCTAGGCGGCAGCCCCCGCAACCTGCTCGGCCCGAACCACCTCGCCGAGAAGCGCCCCGCCTTCACCTCGCCCTGGTCCTTCGTCGCGCTCGACCACTGGGTCGAGCGCCGCAACCTCGTGCCCTACGGCCTGTTCGGCGACGTGACCATCGAGATCCGCAGGTAGGAGGAGGGCGGAGAGACGCCGCGGGACAGACAAGGCGTCTGCCCTACCCGGAGGGGCGGCGCGCTTCGCCCTACTTCGCCAGCTTCCCCGCCACCTCCGCGACCAGCCGCCCCATCGCCCGGCAGATGGCCGCCTCCTCCTCAGTCACCGGCCGCGTCGGCGGGTGGCCCGAGGTGTGGCTGGGGCCATAGGGCGTCCCCCCGGCGTCGGTGTTGTTGAGCTCCGCTACCGTGTACGGCACCCCGACGATGATCATCCCGTGGTGCAAGAAGTTGAGCATCATCGAGACCAGCGTCGTCTCCTGCCCCCCGTGCATGCTCGTCGTGGAGCAGAACGCCCCCGCCGGCTTGCCCACCAGCGCCCCCTTCACCCACAGCGCCCCCGTCTGATCCCAGAAGTTGCGCATCTGCGCCGCCATGTTCCCGAAGCGGGTCGGGGTCCCCACGATGATCCCGTCGTAGTCCGCCAGCTCCTCCGGCTTCGCCACCGGCACCCCCTTCTGCTCCTCCTTGGCCCGCTTGATCGTCTCGTTCCCCTCGATCAGCTCCTTGGGCATCAGCTCCGGCACCGTCTTCACATCCACCTCCGCGCCGGCCTCCCGCGCCCCCTCCGCCACCAACTGCGCCATCCGGTACACGTTGCCGGTCATGCTGTAGTAGAGCACCAGCACCTTCGTCGCCATGTCCTCCTCCCGTGCTCCCCCGCGCCACGGGGTCGCTTCTCGCAAGGGACCAGCCGCCTTGTCACAGAAACCCGCAAAATCGCCGCCCGAGCCGGCCGGTGTCGCTCCGGCGTACACCGCGCCGGCGCCGGGGATGCTTCTGGGGAGTACCATGGCACACGACGCCCTGCCGCTGCGCCGGCCGCGCCTGCTCTCACCCGACGGCCTGGCCCGCATCTGCGCCACCGCCGCCGACATCCTCGCCCGCCACGGCCTCGCCGTCCACCACCCCGAGGCCCGCGAGGCCGCCGCCCGCGCCGGGCTGCGCGTCCTCGGCGAGCGCGTTTTCCCCGACCGCGCCACCGCTGCCCAGCTGATCGCCGAGACCAGGGAGGCAGGCCTTCGCTCCCTCCGCCCCGACCCGTCGGCCGACCAGCCCTTCATCGCCCTCACCTGCCAGTATGCCACCCACGTCCACGACCTCGACTCCGACCGCGTCGTCCCCTTCACCACGGAGCGGCTGACCGAGGCCGCCAAGCTCGTGGGCAGCCTCCACGCCGACGGCGTGCGCGGCGCTGCCCCCGGCTGTCCCAGCGACGTGCCTGCCCCCCTCCAGCCTCTCCTCCAGTACCGCATCGGCGCCCAGCACTGCCCCGATGGCCGCCACCCCGTGGACCCCAAGTGGGCCGCCTCCGTGCCCTATGTGATGGACATGGCCGAGGTCCTCGGCTCGCCCCTGCGCTCCCTGCCCGTCTACGTCGTCAGCCCCCTTACCCTCGGCGCCGAGTCCCTCGCCTGCGCCATCGGCCAGCGTCACCGCCTCTCACGGCTGCACGTTGGCAACATGTCATCGGCTGGCGCCTCCGCACCCATCCGCCTCGCCCACGCCCTCGCCCTCGGCGTCGCGGAGGTCGTCGGCGGAGCCCTGGTGCTCCAGGCCGCCACCGGCCTGCCCGTGGACTGGGGCGTCCGCGTCGTCGCCTTCGATCTGCGCGGCATGGCGATGAGCTTCGGCGGCCCCGAGGACCTCCTCTTTCGCTGGGCCTGCGAGGAGCTCAACGCCTTCTGCCACGGCCGCGAGCCCGGCCCCCCAGGCGGCGTCCTGCGCACCCAGGCCAAGGTCCCCGGCCCCCAGGCCGCCGCCGAGAAGATGGCCGGCATCGTCTCCGGCGCTCTGCTGGGCAGCCGCCACTACGATGGCGCCGGCGCGCTCTCCCTCGACGAGGTCTTCAGCGCCGAGCAGCTCCTGTTCGACTGTGAGCTGTTGGACTACGGCCGCCGCCTCGCCGCCGGGGCCGACGTCTCCCTCGACCCCGCGTCCTGCCTGGAGGAGATCGGCGACGGCCTCGGCCGCGGCTTCCTCGCCTCCGACGCCACCCTCGATCAGTACCGCCGCCTCTACTGGCTCCCCCGCTTCCTCGAGCGCCGCTCCCTCCCCGCCTGGCTGGAGGCCGGCTCCTCCGACCTGCGCCGTCGCATCCACCAGCTCGCTCGCGAGCGGATCGCGGGTCACGACTACCAGCTGGAGCCCACCCTCGCCCGCGAGCTTGAGCGCATCTACGCCCGCGCCGAGCGCGACCTCGCCGGCGGCTGACGACCTTCGACCAGAGAACGGGGCAGGGCGCCTCAGGCGCCCTGCCCCGCGGTTGCGGTCTCGGGTTCCCGGCGCTGCCGCCGGAGAGACCTTACGGCTGCTTCATCGGCAGCTCGAACGCGCGCTGCACGAAGACAGACATCTGGTCCCGGCTGACGAGCTCCTCGGGACGGTATCCATCCCAGTAGCCCCCGACCACGCCCTCGGCGGCCAGGTGCTCGATCCACCGGTAGGCCCAGTAGTCCTCCGGCACATCCGGGAAAGTCGGATCCTGGCCTGGCGGAGGCTCGGGGACATTGGCGTCACCGCCCTCCATGCCTCGCGCGACGAACACCGCCATCTGCGCCCGGCTCACCTCCTCCTCCGGGTGGTAGCCATCCCAGTAGCCCCCGACGATCCCCTCGGCAGCCAGGTATTCGATCCACCGGTAGGCCCAGTAGTCCTCCGGCACGTCGGGGAAAGTCGGATCCTGGCCCGGCGGAGGGTTGGGGACGTTGGCGTCACCGCCGGCCATCGCGCGGGCGATGAACACCGCCATCTGCGCCCTGTCCACCACGGACCCGGGCCCGTAAGTTCCATCGGGGTAGCCGGCCACGATCTCCGCCATCACACAGCTCAGGATGTAGTGGAAGGCCCAGTGGTCCGGCGGCGTGTCCGGGAAGCCGACCGCGATGTACCAGTGCTTGGCTGCGGTCGCTGTCGCCCAGTCGTTCGTCGCGCTCAGAGTGACGGTTCGATAGCCGGGCGCCCAGTAGAGGTGGGTCGGGTTCCGCTGGGGGCTGACGCCGCCGTCGCCGAAGTCCCACGCCCAAGCGGTGCAGCCCGCCGACGACAGGTCGCTGAAGTCCACGCCGTCGCCGACGACACACTCCAGCGGGTCGGCGCTGAAGTCAACGTCCGGCCGCCGCAGCAGGAACAGCACCTGATTCATGACCAGCTCGACGCAGTCGCTCACGCCGTCCGCGTCGTCGTCCTGGTTCGCGTCATCCCACAGGAAGCCGTTGATGATCGTGTTGGCGCCGTTGCCGATCACGAGCGCCGCCTGCTCTTCCGTCGGACCGGCCGAGAAGCCGGCCACCGCGACCGCCCCCGCCACGGCCGGCTCCAGCCGGTCCGCATCCGAGCCCCAGCGGTCCGCCCAGGTGGTGAGGTCCGGCACCGAGCGGGGCGTCGTGAACAGCGCGTGCGAGGCGTCCCACCGGTAGATGGGCGGCACGGCCGCCAGGGTCTGGACCGCGGAGACGCCGAAGGCGGAGCACAGGTCCGGGTGATAGGTCACATCCCACGTGGACAGGGCCACCCGGCCTCCGCTCTTCACGTGGCCGATCAGCTCCGCCCAGCCATCCGCGGGGATGCTGCTCGGCGCATCCACGACCACGACGTCCCAGTCCTGCGAGACCAGCGCGCTGTCGAACGTCGCGCTGTCGGCGAGGGTGTACCCGTAGCCGAGCCGGGACACCGCCTCTCTCGCGACATGCACGTGGTTCCACGCCTCGTATACGAGGACATCCACGGTGGAGCGAGGGTAGCGGACCGCGTTCGCCAGGACCTGCCCGGCGTCGCTGTCGTAGGCATAGAAGTCATACCCCATCAGCACCACGGCGCCGTAGCCGATGTCGCGGCAGGCGAGCACGGTGTTGCCGTATCCATCCTCGATGATCGAGGTCGCCTCGGGGCCGATGGTGTACGCGGCCGTGGCGTCCTGGGCGGCGACGGTGGCGCCCAGGCCCTCGGCCAGCGGATGGGATGCGAGCACCACGGGCAGAGGTCCCATCCAGTAGCGCGCCGCGTAACTCGCGCTCATCAGGCCCGTAGCGGTGAGGAAGCCCTGCCGCCCAGACCATTCACACAACACCACCACAGTGCCGCCGGCCTCGACGAAGTCCTGAAGGACGGACGAGAACTCCGTTCCCATCGCCTCCAGCGTCGCCGAGTCGGTATTCTCTGGCTCCGGCACGAGGAACACGTGCTTGCCCGCGAGCTCGGACTCCAGCACGGCGGCCGAGTCCGTCCACGACTCGGTCACGACGTAGTGGTCGAAGTGCATGCTCAGCGCCGCGAGCGTGTTGCCATACTCCCAGGCGAGGTCGGTGTACGGCACCCAGGCGAGGATCTGGAGCGGCACATCCACCGTGTCCGCCCAGATCTGGACATCGTCTATGTTCCAGCCCGAGTACGTAACCGAGGAGTCCGTGGAGCCCATCACCCACCGGAGGTACACAGTGGACTGCCCGTCCGCGACGGCCGAGATGTCATACTCCACGAGCACCCACGCCACATCCTGGAAGCTCGTGTCCGGGTTCTGCCACACGGTCGTCCAGGTGGCGCCATTCGACGACACCTGCACAGAGGCATGGTCGAACCAGTTGCTCTCAACCCCCAGCCACCGCCGGAACCGCAGCGTCGTGTTCCTCAGGCCGGTGCAGTCAATGGCCGTCGTCGTGAGCGTCTGCGCGCTCATGTTGTTGGGGTAGCCCCCGGCGAGGTTGTACCCGTACACATAGGGCCCCGTGTACCCGCTGCTGGGGTTGCCGCCCGTCCCGCTTGGCTCGCCCCACTGCCAGTCTCCGGTCGCCGTCCACCCCGGGTCGAACGACATGGCGTAGTTGTACACCAGGTCAAGCGCCAGCAGCGGCCCCGCCGCCCCACCGATCAGGGCCGCCACCGCCAGTACAGCGAAGACCAACCGCATGCCCGTCCCTCCCTCCGCCTGAAGCCCAGGTTGCGCTGTGGCTTGGCAGGCTCGCGCGCGATCAGGCCCGCGGCGAGCGCACGCACCGGCGCTGGCGTAGAAGCAAGCGGCGAAGGGAGAACGACGTGGCCAAGTCAGGTGCATCCACCGCGCCAAGCGCCAACCGCACCTCAGTGCTCCAGGTAGGATCGTGGATGCAAGGTAGGTGGCTCGCGTGTGCCGCGCCGCGCGCGGATCGCCTCCGCGCCCTCCCCCCGCAGCCGGGCTCTCTCAAGCCCCGCGCGCCCGCCAGCCCTGCTCTCCCGCTGCTTTCTGCCACATCAGCTCGACGCCTTCTCATCAGCGCGCCGCTGTTGGCCCATCACCCCTCCGGCGGCGCCAGCTCCGGGCCCAGCCGGGCGAGAAACTCCCCCAGCGGCTGCGCGCCCAGGTCGCCCTCGCCCCGCCGCCGCACCGCCACCGCGCCGGCCTCGGCCTCCCGGTCCCCCACCACCAGCAGGTAGGGCACCTTCTCCAGCTCCCCATCCCTGATCTTCGCCCGCGTGGTCGCGTTCCGGTCATCCACCTCCACCCGCGCCCCGGCCGACCGCAGCTCATCGGCCACCCTCCGCGCGTACTCGTGGTGCCGCTCCGCGATCGGCAGCACCCTCACCTGCACTGGCGCCAGCCACACCGGAAACGCCCCCCCCGTGTGCTCGATATAGCCCCCGATGAAGCGCTCCAGCGCCCCGAACAGCGCCCGGTGCACCATCAGCGGCGTGTGCCGCTCGCCATCCGCCGCCACATACTCCATCCCGAACCGGCTCGTCAGGTTGAAGTCGAACTGGATGGTCGGCCCCTGCCACAGACGCCCCATCGAGTCCCGCAGCTTGATGTCAATCTTGGGCCCGTAGAAGACCGCCTCTCCGGGCGCGCGCCGATACTCCAGTCCCCGCGCCTCCAGCGCCTCTACCAGCGAGCGCTCCGCCAGCTCCCACTGCTCGTCGCCGCCCATGTACTTGTCCCGGTCGGTATCGGCGCGGACGCTCAGGTCTACCTCGAACTCCTCGTACTCGAAGGCCCGCAGCAGGAACAGCGCGAAGTCGAGGGCCGCCTTCACCTCCTCGCCAATCTGCTCCGGCGTGCAGATGATGTGCGCATCATCCTGGGTGAAGCCCCGCACCCGCAGCAGCCCGTGCAGCACCCCCGAGCGCTCGTACCGATACACTGTCCCCAGCTCGAAGTAGCGGATGGGCAGCTCCCTGTAGCTGCGCACCTGGCTCTTGTAGATCAGGACGTGGAAGGGGCAGTTCATGGGCTTGAGCCGGTACTCTTCATCCTCCACCATCATCGGCCCGTACATGCTGTCGCGGTAGAAGCTCAGGTGGCCGCTCGTCTCCCAGAGAGCGGCCCGCGCGATGTGGGGGGTGAACACCAGCTCATAGCCCCGCCGCAGGTGCTCCCGCCGCCAGAACTCCTCGATCACATACCGCAGCCGCGCCCCCTTCGGGTGCCACAGCGCCAGCCCCCCTCCCAGCGCCTCCGGCATCGAGAACAGGTCCAGCTCCCTGCCCAGCCGCCGATGGTCGCGCCGCGTCGCCTCCTCCCTCCGCCGCAGGTACTCCTGCAGCTGCGACTGGTCTGGGAACACTGTCCCGTAGATGCGCTGGAGCATGGGGTTGCGCTCACTGCCGCGCCAGTATGCCCCTGCCGTGCTCAACAGCTTGAACGCCCCCAGCCGCCCCGTCGAGGGCAGATGCGGCCCCCGGCACAGGTCCGCGAACTCGCCCTGGGAGTACACCGTCACTGACCCCTCCCCCATCTCCTCGAGCAGCTCCACCTTGTAGCTCTCGCCCCGCCCCCGGAACAGCGCGATCGCCTCCTCCCGCGGCATCTCCTGCCGCTGCACCGGCAGGTCGGCGGCCACGATCTCCGCCATGCGCGCCTCGATCCGCTCCAGGTCCTCGGGCCCGAAGGTGGCGTGGGTGTCGAAATCGTAGTAGAACCCCTCCTCGATCGCCGGCCCGATGCCCAGCTTCGTGCCCGGGTAGAGCTGCTGGACGGCCTGGGCCATCACGTGGGAGGCGGTGTGGCGCACCACCTCCGCCCCCGCCTCGTCCTCGAAGGTCAGCGCCTCCACCTCGCCCCCCTCCGGCGCCGGCGCCGTCAGGTCGAGCAGCCGCCCGTCAACGCGCGCCGCCACCGCCTTCGCGGCCAGCTCTGGCTCACACGCCTCCAGCGCCGCAAGGATGCTCTCGCCGGCCCGGCTGCCCAGCTTCACCTTGACCGCCATGCCCTCTCCTCTCCGGCGAAAATGCGCAGACGCCCCCCGGTCCTCGAGGCCGGGAGGCGTCACAAGACACGGGCGCTCCCGGGGGAGCTCAGGTCGTCTCCGTCTCCTTCGTCGCGCCCGTCTGCTCGGTCATCATGGCCGCTGTGGTGGGCGGTACTGGACTTGAACCAGTGACCTCTTGCATGTCAAGCAAGCACTCTAACCAACTGAGCTAACCGCCCGGCGCCCTCATTATATCAGCCCCGCCACCCCCTGTAAACGCACCCGCGCGCCGCGCCGGTGCGGCCGCTCCGCGGTCGGCTACTTGCGCCGACGCGGGGACAGCGCCCGCTCCTCCTCCCGGCGCGCCTCCCGCTCGGCAATCGCGCGACGCTTGTCATACTGCCGCCGACCGCGGGCCAGCGCCAGCTCCACCTTCGCATACCCCCGCTCCAGGTACACCCGCAGCGGCACGATGGTCAGCCCGCGCTCCTCCGCCCGCCCTCGCAGCCGTCCGATCTCCTCCCGGTGCAGCAGCAGCTTGCGCGGGCGCCGCGGTTCGTGGTTCTCCCGGCTCGCCGGGTCGTAGGGGCTGATGTGCATGTCGTGGAGCCACGCCTCTCCCCCCCGCACCTGGGCGTAGGCATCCCGAAGCTGCACCCGATGGGCCCGCACCGACTTGATCTCGCTCCCCGTCAGCACCAGCCCGGCCTCGACCGTCTCCAGGATCTCGTAGTCGTGCCTGGCCCGCCGGTTGACGGCGATGCTCTCTTTCTCGGACATCGGCGCGGCCTCCGCGGCCCGGATTATACGGGGCCGCGGCGCCCCGGTCAAGCGCCGCCGGCGCATGGACTGGAATGGGGACACGGCCCGAATCCCTTGTCTCGCTCACGGACAGCCGCGTGGGCTCGCGCGCCCGCCCGCGGGCGCGAATGCGTTGGTAGATGCGACCAAGAGCATGGTATAGAGACCCTAGGTGCTCCGGCGAGGGGCCGGGGGGCGGCCAGGGGGGAGCCCGCAGGCCCCAAGGGAGGGTTGCAGTATGCGCCGTTCGCATCGCGTTCATGGGTTCGTCGCCTCTGCCCTGATCCTCGCTCTGGTGGCCTCTGTGAGCGGCCTCTTCGGGGCCGCCGGCGGCGCGCTCGTCACCATCGCCGCGCCCGCCGACGGCGCGCGCGTAAGCGGCGTCATCGAGGTCAAGGCCTCCGTCAAGGACGCCCAGGGCCTCAGCTACGTGATCTTCGGCGTCAACGACGACCGGCCCATCTCCACCAACAGAGCGCCCTTCACCTGGGAGCTCGACACCCGCACTTTGCCCGACGGGCCCCACCGCCTCTTCTGCGAGGCCTATGACTCCTACGGCATGATCGGCTCCTCTCGCGCCATCACCATCCATGTCAACAACGGTTCGGCCGCTGACGCCCCCGCGCCGGCGCCCGTCGTCTCTCCCGGCCCGCCCGGGCGGGTCGCCGCCGCCCCCGCGGTCGCCGCCCCGGCCGCGGCCAGGGGCCCGGTGGCCGAGCCCGTCGCCGTGGCCGCCGGCGTCGCGCCCGCGTCTTCGCCGGCCCGCACGCGCGGGCACACCGTGGTCGTCAATGGGCGGCCGGTGAGCTTCGACGTAGCGCCCTCCATCCGGGAGAACCGCATCCAGGTGAGCTTCCGGGCCCTCCTCGAGGAGATGGGCGCAACTGTCACCTGGCTCGCCCAGGAGCGCACCGCGCGCGGGGTGGCCGGCCCCGTCACCATCGAGGTCGCCGCCGGATCCCGGACCGCCCTCGTCAACGGGCATACGCAGGACATGGGCCTGCCCTCCTTCGTCGAGCAGGCCCGCCTTATGGTCCCCCTGCGTTTCCTCGGTGACGCCACCGGCTCCCAGGTCGCCTGGGACGGCGAGGCCTGCATCGCCAGCCTCAGCGCCCCACCGCGGGCCATCGCCAAGCACACGCCCACGCACTAGCACAGTCATCCTCTCGGGTACTCGATCCGCACTAGCAGCTCGAGGGTGCGCCGCCTGACCGGGAGCGGCGCACCCTCACTACTCAGGCCTCGGAGGGAACCACTCCCGGGCGGCGAACCACCACCAGCAGCCAGGCGAGGAGGACCAGAGCCACGCCCCGCTGCTTCTACCACCCCGACCGCGAGACCGCCGTCACCTGTGGGCGCTGCGGCCGGCCCCTGTGCCCCGACTGCGTCCGCCACGGCGCCACCGGCGTCCGGTGCGCAGAGTGCATCACCCTCTCCCCCCGCGCCAGGGGGCTGGCCTCCCGCGCCCAGGTTATGCGTGCAGGCCTCGTCTCCGCCATCGTCGGGGTGCCGGGCGGCGCTCTCCTGGGCTGGCTGGGATGGGTCGGGTGGATACCGGCCCTGGTGCTGGGCTTCGCGGTGGGATCGGCGGGCTTCGTGGCCTCCGGCCGCCACCGGGACGCCTCCGTGCAGGGGCTCGCCGGCGGAGCGGCCGCGCTGGGCATGATCGTCGCCGCCGCCGTCGTCTCGGTGGCCCGCGCCGGCGGCGCGAGCGAGCTGGGCCGAGCCCTCCTCACCATCTCCTACGCCGAGTTCGCGCCCGCCGTGGTGCTGGCGCTCGCGGGCGCCATCGTGCGCTTCCTGCTCTGAGCGGAGATCCGATGTCAGACCTGCCCGGCGGCCTCTACCTGGTGGGGACGCCGATCGGCAACCTGGAGGACATCACGCAGCGCGCCCTGAGCGTGCTCGCGGAGGTGGACCTCATCGCCGCCGAGGACACCCGCGTCACCCGCCGCCTCCTCAGCCGCTACCACATCTCCGCCCGCCTGCTCAGCTACCACGAACACAGCCCGCCCCGCCGCCTCGCGCAGCTACTCGACCTCCTGCGCGCCGGCCAGCGCGTCGCCCTGGTCTCCGACGCCGGTATGCCGGGCCTCAGCGACCCCGGCGCGCAGTTGGTGCGCGCGGCCGCCGAGGCCGGCCTGCCGGTGTACGTCGTCCCCGGCCCCAGCGCGGCCGCCGCCGCCGTCGCGCTCTCGGGCTTCACCGCCCGCCAGCACCTCTTCCTCGGCTTCCCTCCGCCCCGCCAGGCCGCCCGGCGCCGCGCCCTCCGCGCAGCGGCCGCCCACCCGGGCCTCATCATCATGTTCGAGGCGCCGCACCGGATCCGGGACACCCTCGCCGACCTGCTCGAGGTGCTCGGCGACCGGGAGGCGCTCTGCGCCCGCGAGCTCACCAAGCGCTTCGAGGAGGTGCTCCGGGGCCGGCTCTCGGAGCTCGTCGCACACTTCGCGGAGCGCGAGCCCAGGGGCGAGTTCACCCTGGTCATCGCCCCCGCGCCAGCCATCGAGGCCGAGCCTGACCTCGCCGAGGCCGTCGCGGAGGTCGAGGAGCTCGCCGCCGCCGGCCTCCCACCCAGCCGCGCCGTCGCCCACGTGGCCCGCCGGCGGGGGCTCCCCCGGCGCGACCTCTACCGCGCCGCCCGCGTCGAGGGGACCCATGAGGGCTGAGCGTCGCCGCGCCAACCTCCTCGACGGCCGCACCTGGACCCGCCACTCCATCAGCGTCTGGAGCGACCTGCACAAGTCCAGGGAGGAGCGGCAGCTCAAGCACCCGGCGCTGTTCCCGGAGGAGCTGCCGCGGCGGGTCATCGAGTGCTTCCTGCCGCCTGAGGGACGGGTGGTGCTGGACCCCTTCTGCGGGCTGGGGGCGACGGTGCTGGCGGCGCACTCTCTGGGCCGGGTCGGCGTCGGCCTGGACGTGAACCCGGACTACATCCAGGCCGCGCGGGGGCGCCTCGGCGAGTGCGCTGATGGCTGCCGGCTGGTGTGCGCGGACGCCGCGGACCTGCTGGAGGTGGTGGAGCCGGAGTCGGTGGACCTGGCGGTCACGTCACCGCCGTACTGGAACGTGCTGCTTCGGCGCCGCTCGGCCGATCGCAAGGCGGTCCGCAACTACGGCGACCGCCCCGACGACCTGGGCCGCATCGCAGACTACGGAACCTTCCTCGACGCCCTGGGCGCCATCTTCGACCAGGTTCTCGAGGCCCTGCGGCCCGGGGCCTACTGCGTCGTCGTGGTCATGGACATCAGGCAGCGCAACCGCTTCTATCCGCTCCACGCAGACCTCGCCCGCCGCCTCTGTGCCCCAGGCACATCGGCCTCTGGCGGGCAGGGACGCGGCTTCCTCCTCGACGACATCATCATCTGGGACCGCCGCCACGAGTACAACAACTTCCGCCCCCTCGGCTACCCCTCCGTCTTCCGCATCAACAAGGCGCACGAGTACCTGCTCATCTTCCAGAAGCCGAAGTAACCCGCCCCCTACCTCCTCACCCGCAGGATCAGCGCCACGCCGACCGCGGCGCCCACGACATTGGGGAGCCAGGCGGCCCAGAACGGCGACACGTATCCCCGCTGCGCCACCGCCGCCAGGTAGTGCCACAGCACGTAGTAGCCGAACCCGATCATGATCGCCACCCCCATCCCGATCGCCGAGCTCCCCCGGTGTGAGCGCATCCCCAGCGGCGGCGCGATGAGCGCGAACACGAAGCAGGCGAAGGGGATCGAGAACCGCTGGTGAAGGGTGATCTCCAGCTTCACCGTCTCCCGCTGCTGCTCCAGCGCATAGCGGATGTACTCCCGCAGCTCCCAGTACGTCATCTCCTCGGGCCGGCGCGCCCGCTGCGAGATCTGCTGCGGGCTCGTCGGGAAGCGCATCACCGAGGTCTCGAACGACTGGCTGGCGGGACGCTCCAGCGACAGCAGGTAGTTCTCCCCCCGGATTAGCTTCCAGTCGTTCCCCTCCCACAAGGCCCGCTCCGCCACCGTCACCAGCGTCGGGCGGCCCTCCCGGTACCAGGTGATGGTGGGCCGGACCATCTCCCCTGTCGCCACGTCCAGCCGCTCCGCGTAGATCACGCGCGCCAGCTCGCCGGCAGCCATGTCCTTGAGCAGCACGTCGCGCTCCTGCACCCGCCCCGCCTGCTCCGCGGCCTCCCGCACGATCGCCTCCGCGCGCCGGTTGGCCGCCGGCGCCACGGCCTCGCTCAGCGCCGCCGTGACTACCGAGATCGCCAGCCCCACGATCAGCAGCGGCGCCGCGAGCCGCCGGAAGCTCACCCCCCCCGCGTGCATCGCCACCAGCTCGCTGTCCCCACTGAGGCGCCCGAAGGCCACCAGGATCGCCACCAGCGTCGCCAGCGGGAACGTATACACCAGGAACCCCGGCAGCCGCAGCACGAACAGCACCCCCGCGCTCCACAGGCTCAGCCCGAGCTGGGTAACCAGCTCCATCAGCTCCAGGAGGACGTTCGCCGACACGAACAGGAGCACGAAGGCCAGCACCCCGAACACGAACGGGCCCGCCATCTCCCTCACCAGATAGCGATCCAGGATCTTCATGCCCACAGCCGGCCTCGCGCGCCCGTGCCCATCGCGCTCACTGCATCCGGAACCGCTCGCCCAGGTAGAAGCGCCGCGCCGCGGGGTCATCCACCAGTTCGGCCGAGGTCCCCGAGGTTAGGATCTGGCCCTGGTAGATGATGTAGCTGCGGTCGGTGATGCGCAGCGTCTCCTGGACGTTGTGGTCGGTGATGATCATCCCGATGCCCTTCGCGCGGAGCTGCGCGATGATGTCCTGCAGCTCCGCGACCGCGATGGGGTCAACGCCGGTGAAGGGCTCGTCCAGCAGCAGATACCGCGGGTCGCCGGCCAGGGCGCGGGCGATCTCGGTGCGGCGTCGCTCGCCGCCGGAGACGACGCCGGCCGGCGCCTGTCGCACCGCCTCCAGGTGGAACTCCCCGATCAGCTCCTCCAGCCGCTCCCGCCGCTCCTCCGCCGAGCGCGGCGTCCACTCAAGCACGGCCGCGATGTTCTTCTCCACACTCAGGCGACGGAAGGCCGAGTTCTCCTGGGGGAGGTAGCCCAGGCCCCGGCGGGCACGGCGGTGCATGGGCATGCGGGTGATGTCCGCCCCCTCCAGCGACACCGCGCCCCGATCCGCGGCCACCAGGCCGACGATCATGTAGAAGGTCGTCGTCTTGCCCGCCCCATTGGGCCC
>CAYLPT010000226.1:0-39555 GCA_964385645.1 uncultured bacterium | reverse complement strand
CAGCCCCGTCTCCTGCGCCACCGAGGCGCACACCGCCGCGGAGGCGACCGGCGACTCGTACACTTGCGGCAGCATGTCCATTGTCAGCCCGAGCCCCCGCACCATCACCTCTGACCACTCTCGCCGGGCAACATTGAGCAGTGAGGTGCCGGCCGCGTCCGAGACCTCGGTGGCGTACTCCCCCGTCAGCCGGTAGCGGACATAGTCCTTGGGCAGCAGGATCATGCGTAGGCGCTCGTACGTCTCCGGCTCGTGGTCCCGCAGCCAGACGATCTTGGGCGCCTGAAAGCCCGTCAGGACGGGGTTGAGAGTCTCCGCCACCACGCGATCGAGACCTACGGTGTCATGGATCCATGCACACTGCGCGGCTGTGCGCTGGTCGCACCACAGCAGCGACTCGCGGAGAACATGCCCACCCGCGTCGAGGAACACCGCGCCGTGCTGCTGCCCCGACAGGCCCAGCCCCCGGACCTCGTCGGGGCGCGCGCCCGAGGCGCCCATCACATCTCGGATGGCGGCGACGGTGGCCCGCCACCAGTCGGCAGGGTCCTGCTCCGCCCAGCCGGGGCGCGGGGTGTGAAGAGGGTACTCATGGGTCGCCCGCGCGGCGACGCGGCCGGTCGTCTCCACCAAGACCGCCTTCGTGCCCGTGGTGCCGACGTCAATGCCAAGCACGTACTCCGCCATGCCGCTCTCCTCGTCCCCCGCCCGTGCCCCACTACTCCCCGGCCGCCGCCTCGTCCTTCTCGCGCTGGCGCGGCAGGAAGCTGCTGGGCCAGATGAGGACCTGGGCAGTAGGCAAGAGGAGTGCGGCGTCGCGCACCAGCAGGTCCCAGCCGAGCCGGTGGTCTGCGAGGAGGGGGAAGAAGCATCCGCACTCGGTCTCGACGCCCCGCACGAGGGCGAGGAAGCCGGCGCCCATGAACACGGCGAGCATCGCCCCGCTCAGCAGCGCGGCGCTCCGGGGCAGCAGCCCGATCACCAGAAATGCCCCCGCGGCCACCTCGATCCAGGGCATGGTGATGCCGATGAGGTTCACGAGCTCTGGGTGGAGGATGCGGTAGCCGTGGACGAGGCGGGCGAACTCGTCCGGGCGCATCAGCTTCGGCAGGCCCGCGTAGACAAAGACCCCTCCCACCAGCAGCCGACAGCAGGCCCCGAGGGCCGGGTGGCCGAGCCACCGGCCAGCGCGGGCGCTCACGGCCCCTCCCCCACCGCGGCCGGCGCGCCGGCGTCCAGCCAGCCGCGCCAGCCCGGCTCGAAGACGTACAGGGGCCCGAGGTACGCCTCGAGCAGCCGGCCCGCCACCTCCGCCGCGTCGCCGCACTCGGAGTCCGAGCAGTACACGATCACGGCGGGCGCCTGCTCGATCTCTTCGAGGTAGTCGAGGAAGTGGTGCTCGAACTCGTCGGCGGGGATGTTGAGCGCCCCGGGGACATGCCCCTCGCGGTATTCCGCGGGCGAGCGTGCGTCCACGAACAGGGCGCGGCGCTCGAGGTAGGCCGCGTGGGCCGCGGCGAGGCGCATCGGCTCCACGCCAGCGGGCAGGGCGACCCGCGGGGGCCCGCTCGCGAACACAGGGATCCCGCGGGGCGATAGGTGGTTCACGAGCATCCCAAACGCGGCCGCCCCGAGGGCGAGCGCGGCGGCACCGAGGGCGATCCCGAGGAAGTCGCCGCTACCCCTCGCCTGCCCCACCGCTCCCCTCCGGCGCCACGACCGCGCCGTACACCGGGACCCGAATCTGCGGCGTGTGCTCGAGGTCGGTTCGTATCGTGATGGCGGCGTTGACGCGCCCCGGCTCCTGGGCCGGCCCGAATGAGATGGTGAGGCGGAGGGCGCCGGGGGGGTCCTCGAGCGGCACTGGCTTGCTCACCTGGAGCAGCGGCATGTCGGAGCGGGCGTCAAGGATGCGGAGCTGCCTGGCCTCCACCGGCACCACGTCAATCAGCCGCGTGACAGTGTCGCCGAGCGCGAGCCGTCCAAGGTAGATGCCCCTGGGCACCACATCAACCTCGATCTTGACGTAGGCCGTGACCGTAAGGATGACGCGCGGCTCCAGGGGATCGTTGGAGTCCACCAACACGTGCTTGGTGATGCGGTCTCGGAAGCGCTCCGAGCGGAAGGTAACCTCGAGCGCGGCCTGCCCGCCGGGGGCAAGCTCCTCTGTGGTGGGGAGCGCGACGGCGCAGCCGCACGTGCTGCGGACCCGCTCGATCCTCAGCGGCGCCGAGCCGAGGTTGCGGAAGACGAAGGTGTGGCTCGCCTCCTGCTCCTGGTACATCTCGCCGAAGTCGTGGCGCACCGCATCGAAGTGGATGCGCGGCTCGCCCGCGGCCGTCGGCGCCGCGGGCTCGGGCGCGGCTGGGACAGCTCGGGCCTCGCCGGCCGGAGGGGCGTCAGGCTGGGGCAGGACCGAGGGGGCAGAGGCCCGCCCTGTGGGCCCGGCCCGTTCACCGGCTTCGGCGGCACGCGCGGCCGGCGCGACAGGGGGGGGCGCGGGGGACTCGTCGGCCTCGCCCGGCGCAACCTGGTCGGTGGGTGCGATCGCGGGCAACGGAGCAGAGAAGTCATATCCGACCGGCGGCGGCGCGTGCTCGCGGGCCGTCTCCCCCTGGGCCGCAAGGTAGGCGGCCATGAAGGCGAGGGAGACCGCGATCACGATCCATGCCACCGCGCGCCCGCGCCGGGTCATGCTACCCTCCAGCCCAGCACCTATTCGCCGGCCGCGGAGCGCGCCCCTGCCGCAGCGGCGGTGAGCGGCGCACCGCGGGCCGCGGGGCGCCCCTCAGCACCCCCCAGGGCGGCCGAAGTGCTCGAAGCCGGCTGGCCAGGGCCTTGGGTGTCGCAGGCCTATGGTCGCCCCTCGCTGACGCGGATATCGGCACCGAAGCTCGTCAGCACGAGGAAATACGCGGCGCCGTCTGGGCAATCCATGCGGAGGAGAGGGAAGCCTTCTTCGCCTCGCCGCAGCTCCAGGAACTGCTCCTTCGTCTCGATCGGGCCTTGCTCGTCGTAGTGCAGGGCACGCTCGCGTCTGTGCGCCGCGGCCTGCTCAAGCAGCGCCTGGAGGTCGCCGCCGGGATGCAGCAGGGTCACGCGCACTTCCCCGGGCGCGTCGGGCGTCGTCAGCGCTCCCGGGTAGAACACGTAGTCGGCCAGCTCGGTGCGCAGGGCTTCGCCAGTCGCCGCGTTCGGCAGGGTCCCGTCGTGCTCTCGCGCGTAGCGCTTCAGCGCCTCGTACACCTCCCGGAGGTTGACGCGGACTGCCTTGTCGGCGATCTCTGCGTCCCCGGTCCGCTGCGGATGGAATCCCAGCTCGGGGAGCGAGAGCCGGCGGAAGCCGATCATTCGCACGGCCTGCTGCCCCTCACTGGTGGAGACGAGAACGAGGGCCGGGCCGTCCGGCGTCTCGACCCAGGCCCCGACGACGTCCTCTGTGGTCGCGACCCGCACAGGCGACTCGACGGTGTGGAAGCCGTAACCGTCGCGGACGGAGGGGAATCCCTCCATGGCCGGGAACGCCGACAGCAGACGGTTGTACTCGCCCACTGCCGGCGCGGCGACCACGAAGTAGAGACCACCGCTGCTTCCCAGGAACGCGACCACCTCGGACAGGCATGACCACGCTAGGAGGCGCGCCACAGACTCCGGGGTCTCGACCGCGCGCACGCGCCCCGACGAGTGCGCGATGCGCAGGAGCGGGCGCTCGGCCTCGCTGTCTGTCCACGCGACGAGTCGGCCGTCCGGGGAGACCAGTGACGAGCGGCCGTCGAGGCCCGCGGTGGGGGCGGATGCCGGCTCGCGTCGCTCCACGTGTCCGGTGGCCAGGTCATACTCCGCTACCGAGTGTGGTCCGATCAGCCGCACGGAGGCGCTGTCGAGAGACCACACCGCCCAGACCCAGTGGGCGGAGAGAGCCTCCGCCGTCCCGTGCTCGGCATCCAGGATCAGCGTGCTCGGCGTTTCCGCCTCGCCCCTTGAGACGAGGCACGCGGCGCGGCTCCCCGACGGCGACCAGACGCACCTCATGTCTGTCACATCGGTCGCCACGCAGCGGGCTGCGCTGCTGGCGGTGAGATCGAACACCCACAGGTCACCCGCAGCGCCCCAGGATGGTGCGTCTGGCGCCCCCGCGGGCGCCTGCCCCTGGCGACCGCCGCTCACCGACGCCAGCGCCCAGCGCGCGTTGGGCGAGACCGAAAGCGGATCATGAAGCCAAAGGTCGTGTCCGAGCTGGTCTGCGCTTACGACGAGCTTCTGCGCGCCATCCTCTGGGTAGAGCCGGATGAGGCCGGACCAGTCCGGCGCCGTGACCGCGCACACGACGCCCGGCGAACATGGGAAGGCGGACAGACCGGTGAGGCGCTCCCCCTGTCGGGGGATGCCGCCGAGGGTCGTGTCGGAGATCGGCAGGAGCACCGAGGCCGACGACACGAATAGCCGCGCCGGCCGCCAGCTCATCTGGTAGTCCGGCCGGTCGGCACCTCCCGGCGCCGGTTCGTAGCCCTTCGGCACGCGGTTAGGGTCCCACCCACTGGCGGCGCCGGGCGCTGCGGCGAAGGTGAGCGCGACCAACAGGAGGGCGCCGCACGGGCCGACCGCTTTCCGGAACGCGTTCACTGGGGCGCACCGAACTCGGACTCCGCGAGCGCGCAGTTCGCGCGCAGCTCGCTCGCTGTCGCCTTCACGCTTCGCTGGACGACCCACGTCCCGTCAGCCAACAGGTTCCTGGTCACGTACTCGTAGTGAGCCGGCAGCCGCAGCTCGCAGCCGACTGACGTGAACTCGCCGTAGCGCCAGACGGTCTCAACCCGGCGGAACCATATGTCGGGCCTCACGGACGCGACCTCAGCATGGAGCTCGCGGCGGACCACCGCGTATCCCAGCTCGGGCGCGACGAAGGTCCGCTGCACGCGAGCCGCTACGTCGTCGGCCCATCGCGTCTCCAGCACATAGCACCGCCAGCCGGAACTCTGCTCGACGCCGATCAGCTTGGTCTCGTACTGCCGCAGTAGATCCGTCGGCGAACCTCGGCTGGCGCCCAGGGTGCCGAGGTACTCCTGAGACTCCAGATCCCACGGCGACTGCGACTGCCCGGGCAGTCGCACCCACCCCTCGCGGTCCTCCGACCACGAGTAGCGCCAGGCCGCGCGCCCGTCGTAGGAGCAGGCGCGGCTGCTGGTGCGGCGGGAGGCCGGTGCGAGCACCTGGTAGACCTCGCGGCACCTGCCCCGGTCGAAGGCCAGCGTATGCGTCGCTTCCTCGCAGAGGCGCGGGATTCGCCTGATCTCGTCTGGGCTGGCCCCCGCCTTGGAGACCGAGGGATCGAGCCCCGTCACCTCCAGCCGCCACGCGGCCTTCAGGCTTCGTACGCCGGCGACCACCGCCTCGTGGCGTGCGTCGATGCCGCGAAGCACGGCGCGGAGTTCCGCGTCTGCGTAGGCCGCTCCACCGTAACCGCGCTGCAGCGCTGCCGCGACGAGAACTGCCGTGGCCGCAGCGCACAGGCCAACATACACGCGTGCCGCGAAGCCGCCTTGCAGGAGGGCCGGCCGCCATCGCCTCGGGCTCGACGCGGCTGGGCATCGTCTGGCGTAGTTGCACATCATCGCGAAGGCGCCTTCCCGGGGCCGCTAGGAGGGCTCACACTGCATGCGCTTTATCTCGACCGAATGGTCAATGCGGGTCCATCCGGCAGGGGGCTGGCAGTGCGCGTTCCCCTCCCAGTACTTGCGCCCATTGGTACATGGTAACTCCTCATCGTCGCAAGTCCAGTACAAGCAGAACCCGCAGCCCATCCATCCATTCGGCTGCCATCGGAAGGAGTTTGTCGGGTTCTCCGGGTCCTCGTGACATTCGCAGTCCGCGCACTGCTGTGGGCTCCACCACTTATTGCAGTCCTTCATGTAGTGGTGGCCTCCGCCCTGGGTCGCGGCCAACTCCCGCGCAGTCAGGGGCCGCAGCTCGGCTCGGGCCGGCGCGGCCGGGAACACTAGCGTTCCAGAGAGAGCCAGTGACACCAGTAATGCTGAAGCACTGGTGCCCCGCACGTCCTTGCCCATCTGGGATGCTCCTCTCCCCGCCTCAACGGCGGTTGTAGGCTGTGCGGGATTCAGGGCCCACTACGAACTGCCGCGGCACACGTAGTAAGGCACAGTGATAGTCGCGGGTCGCGCCTGGGGCTGGACGACGTAGACTCGTATCTCGCCCTCGCTCTCCCCGATCGGGAGCTTCTCGGCATCCACTGTGACGTCCAGTCCGGCCGAGCGACCGTCCCCGCGGGCCGCCAGCGACGCGCTGAGGCCGGCCAGCCGCGGCGCCAGTTCCCCAAGCCTGTACTGCGACCCCAGCGGGCCGACCACCTGGATTCGCCGGGTGATACGCCCGTCGCCGACGACGATACCGAAGAAGGCTTGCGGCGGGATGGCGCGCGTCTCCGGCAGCACTCGGACCCGAGCCGGCACTCTCACCTCAAACCCGCTGCGCGACCTGCGGCCGTCACAGCACACCATCACGACAGCAGCTGTCACCTCCCCTTCCTGGGGCAGCGCTTCCAGGCTGAGGTACACATCAAGCTCAGCCCGACACCACTGCTCACCGAGCTGCCTCTCGCTGACATCCCAGGACATCAGGTCGACTCGCAGCCATGGCTCTGTTGGTTCCACGTAGAGGTCGTCAAGCGTGCCCGCGCACTGCACCCACAGCCGATGCCGGCGAGTGAGGAACTCGTCGTGTGTTCCGTCGCCAAAATCCAGATCCGTAGGGTGCACCGCTATGGGCGGCGACGACGAGGACACCAACGTGACGTAGCGGATCGGGTGGACGGGGTCATCTGTGAGAAGGATGACGTTGGCCAGTGCCTCTCCCGGCCTGCTGGCTGCCGCGTCTGCCGGCAAGGGCCCCGCCTCAGTCGCAGACTGCCCCGGAATCAGACGGACCGCCCTAACGCCGCCCGGCGGCAGGGCGAGCGGCGTCCTGAACCCGTCGGCCAGCCAGCCAGCGGGCAGCAGCACGTCCTTCACGGTGACGGGCCGCCCCTGCGCCCCAAGGGTGATGTCGATCGGGTGCGACCTGCCGTGCGTCAAGACCACAAGCTCCGGTTCGACCGCGAGGCTGGAGCGAAGCGGCTTCTCCGGCCGGTCGCCAGCGAGCCAGAGGCACAGGAGCCTCCCCCCGAACGACTCACGGAACTGCCGTGCGGGGACCGCCCACACCTCGCCGCCTGCAGCCACTCTCACCCAATCATCGGTGGCCTTCTCGATCACCACGAAGTGGGGGCTCCCTTGGAGGAGGACGTGGGCGATCACAGGTCGGTCGAGTGCGACCAAGTCCTTCCATTCAGCCGAGAAGCCCTTGGCATGCATGCCGAGCTGCTCGAGTTCCTCGACGATCTCGAGGAGCGACATCATCTGGCCCTCGCGCGCCCCTGCGATCCGCCCTACCGCTGCTGGCTCCATCTCAACCCCATAGAGGCGGGCGAACTCAGCCACCGCGGCAGCTCCGCAGCTCTCAGCCTGGGGCGGCTCGCCGCCACACCCCCTCCGCTCGCGCTCGCTATCCTCGGTGCGCTGGGGGCTCCGCACTGCAGCCGCCGAGAGTGCCCCGCTCCTGTCTGCCGCACTCGCCCTTCTGCACTCCCCACCTGCAGCGAGCGCGACGCACGCCGCCAGGACCGACAGCAACGGGACCCCTGCCCTGCGCACCACCGCGCCCCGCGGATGCGAGGGTGCCGCCGTCCCTCGCCTCGACCGCGCTGCGACGGCCGTTCCCCACCATATGGCATGCAGGTGGCCAACACTCAGGAAGTGGCCCAGCAAGGGTTCACAGGCCAGGACCGGCGCCACCGCCCGCTGCCGCCGCAACACGCGTGCCTCCGAACGAGCAGACTCTCAGCGGGATACCCAGCGCGAGAACACACCGACCGACGCCCCAAGACCCCAGGGGCAAGGACGACCCATCGTTGTGTGTGTAGCACAGATGCCCCCCCTTGTCAACCCCCCTCGGGCCCGCCTTGTCCCGCCTCTCAGGCGCGGCCGAAGTGCTCGAAGCCCGCGGGCCACGGGAGCGGCCGGCCGTCGGCCTCCAGCAGGCTGGCCCCGTCCCCCTCGACCACCTCGCCGATCGCGGTGACGGGCGTGCCGGTGGCAGCTTCGACGGAGCGGGCGATCTCGTCAACCGCGCCGGCAGGGCACGTGAACAGCAGCTCGTAGTCCTCGCCGCCGGCGAGTGCCCAGGTGAGCGCATTCTCGCCCAGCAGGCTGGCGACCCACTGGCACGACGGATGAGCGGGGACGCGGGCGGCCCACACCCGCGCGCCCACGCCACTCTCCCGGCACATCCGCCGGAGGTCCTGGGCGAGACCGTCGCTGAGGTCCATCATCGCGGTGGCGAGCCGCGTGGCCGCGATGGCCCGCGCCTCGGCGAGCCGGGGCCGCGGCTCGCGGTGGGCGCGCAGCGCGGCGGCGACCTCGGGGCGGCGGTCGTCTCGCAGCCCGCGGAGCAGGGCCGCCAGCCCGGCCGCGGAGGCGCCGAGCGCGCCGGTGACGAGGATCGCGTCTCCGGGGCGGGCGCCGCTCCGACGGAGCATGAGCGCCTCCTCGACCGAGCCGACCACCGCCACGTCAACGATCAGGGGTCCGGGCGAGCCGACGAGGTCGCCGCCGACCAGGCTCGCGCCGTGCTCCGAGGCCGCGCGAGCCAGGCCCTGCGCGATGCCCTCGGCGACGCAGGAGAGGGTGTCGCCGGGCGCGCCCACCGAGGAGACCAGGAAACCCGGCTCGCCGCCCATGGCCGCGATGTCGCTGAGGTTCTGGACGACGGCCTTCCACCCGATCTGCTCGGGCGTCGCCCAGTCCCGCCGGAAATGAACGCCCTCGACCATCATGTCGCAGGCGAACAGCAGGAGGCGGTCGCCCGGCAGGCGGAGCGCGGCGGCGTCGTCGCCGGGGCCGACGACGACGGAGGCCCCGAGCCCGCGCGAGGCGAGGGCGCGCAGGCGCGCGACGAGCCTGTCTTCGCCCACCGTGCGGATCGCCTCGCCGGGCTCGGGCGTCACCTGGTAGGGGCCTCGGCCTGCCTGAGAAGCGCGTAAACGCAGTAGGGCCCGCACATCGAGCAGGCCTCACCGCGTTCTCCCCCCGCGCGGTAGCGGGCGCGGGCGCGCTCGGGGTCGAGCGCCAGGCGGAACTGCGCCGGCCAGTCGAGCGTCCCGCGGGCCTGTGCCATCTCATCATCCCAGCGGCGGGCGCGCGGGCCGAGGCGGACGATGTCGGCCGCGTGCGCGGCGATGCGGGTGACGATCACGCCCTCGCGGACCTCGGAGTCGGTGGGCAGGGATAGGTGCTCAGCAGGCGTCAGGTAACACAGAAAGTCAGCCCCTGCCATTGCGGCGAGCGCGCCGCCGATGCCCCCCGTGATGTGGTCGTAGCCGGGCGCGACGTCGGTGACGATGGGGCCGAGCACATAGAAGGGGGCGCCGTGACAGAGCCGCTTCTCGAGCACCACGTTCGCCGTCACCTGATCCAGGGGCAGGTGGCCGGGGCCCTCCACCATCACCTGCACGCCGGCCGCGCGGGCTCTCAGCACCAGGTCGCCGAGGAGCGCGGTCTCGGCGACCTGCGCGGCGTCGGTGCCGTCGGCCAGGCAGCCCGGCCGCAGGCCGTCGCCGAGGCTGAGGGTGACGTCGTGCTCGCGGCAGATGTTCAGCAGTTCGTCGTATCGGGCATACAGAGGGTTCTCGCGCCCGTGGGCCCTCATCCAGCAGATGGTGAAGGCGCCGCCGCGGCTCACCACGCCGGCCAGACGGTTTCCCTCTGTGGCCAGGCGAGCGGTCGCCTGGGTCACGCCGCAGTGAACGGTGATGAAGTCAACGCCGTCCTCGGCTTGCCTGCGGATTACGGCGAACAGGTCCTCCTCGGTCATCGCCGCCACCCCGCCGCCTCGGGCGATGGCCGCGATGGCGGCCTGGTAGATCGGCACCGTGCCGACAGGCGCTGGGCAGTGGGCGATCACGCGGCGGCGGATCTCGTCGAGGTCGCCGGCTGTGCTGAGGTCCATCACCGCGTCGGCGCCGGCGGCGAGCGCGGCACGCGCCCGCGCCACCGCTCCCTCGGGGTCAGGGTCCTCGGCCGAGGTCCCGATGTTGGCGTTGACCTTCACCCGGACGCCGGCCCCGATGGCGGCCGGCCGCAGCCCGGCATGGTTCCGGTTGGCGGGGATCACCGCCAGCCCGGCGGCCACCGAGTCGCGCAGGACCTCCGGGGCGATACCCTCGGCCTGGGCCGCGGCCGCGCACTCCGGCGTGACCTCGCCCGCTCTCGCTCGCTCAAGCTGCGTCATCCACGTGCTCCGCCGGGCCCGGGGCGCGCCCCGCCGATCAGGCGCAGCAGCTCCGCGGTTGCGCAGACCATATCAGCGGCCTCCGCAACCGCGGAGATCACCGCCACGCCGTCGGCCCCGGCCCGGATCATCTCTGCAGCATTGTCGCGCCTAATGCCGCCGATCGCAAGCACCGGCACGTCCACCGCGCGCTTGATCTCGCCGATCGCGGCGGCGCCGATCGGCCGCCCCGCGTCGGGCTTGGAGCCCGTCGCGAAGATGGGGCCGACGCTTACATAGCTCGCGCCGGCCGCCTCCGCCGCCCGCGCCTCGGCCGCGCTCGCCACCGAGACGCCGACGATGGCCTCCGGCCCCAGCAGCCGCCGGGCCTGGGCCGCCGGCAGGTCCTCGTCGCCGACGTGCACGCCGTCCGCCTCGGCGGCGAGGGCGATGTCCACCCGGTCGTTCACGATCAGCCGCGCGCCCGCCGCGCGGACCAGGGGACGGATATCGAGCACCACCTCGAACAGCCGGCGCGTGCTGAGCTCCTTGTCCCTGACCTGGATCAGCCGCGCCCCTCCCTCCAGGGCCGCGGCCGCAACGTCGCGGTGCTCGCGCCCCAGGCGCTCCACCCGCCGCGTGATCACACACAGGCCGCCCTCGATCATCTTCGCCGCTCCCCGCCGCGACGCGCCTAGAGTACCACAGAAGGCGGGCGTCGTCACGAGCCGGCGCGGCGGGCCGGGAGCTCGCGCCCGCCCACGCGGGAGAGGGCGTAGAGGAGCATCGCCAGGACCCCGGCCAGCGGCAGGAGGCTCCAGAGCCCTGACAGTCCGAGCAGCATGCCGAGGTTGCCGCGCTGGAGGTCGCCGACGGAGAAGCGGGCGAGGGCTACGGCGAGGGGGTTGGCCACGTCAACCGGGATGCCGAAGGGGTTCTGTGCGCAGACGATGAGATTGAGGGCGATGGAGACGGAGGCGAGCCCCTTGAGGGCGAAGGGCGAGCGCGGGGCCGCGGCGGCGACGGCGTAGACCAGCAGGGGGATGAGCGGCGCCTGATAGCGGGGGCCGTAGGCCGTGCCCGCCGGCCAGTCCTCATATCCGGAGTGCAGCAGCAACACGCCCAGCCACGCGGCCGCGGCGAGGGCGGCCTCCGCACGGCGCGCGCGCCCGAGGAGCAGGAAGCCGGGCAGCGCCAACAGCAGCACGGGGCTGCCGAAGAAGAGCCCCCGGTAGGGGCCCAGGGTGAGCTGGTAGAGGGCGACGGGGTCGGGCCTGTGTATGCCGAAGAAGCCGCGGCTGTGGCGCGCGGCATAGGAGGCGTGGTGGGCGTGCGCGAAGGTGAGCGGGCTGCCAAAGCTGGCCCAGTTGGCGGCAAGCTGGAGGGAGATGACGGCAAGCGCGGCGGCGGCGAAGGCGGAGATGCGGGACGGCGCTTGCCGCCCCCCGGCGCGCGCGGCAAGCACGATGGCGTACAGGCCGAGGAGCGCCGCGACGACGACACCCATGAAGTCCGAGATCGCCGCCAGGCCGGCCAGCGCGCCCGCGCCCAGAGCGCCCCAGGGCGACAAGCCCTGCGCCTGGCGGCGGAGCAGCATGAAGGAGCCGGCGACACAGGCGGCGGCGAACTGGTGGCCGAAGAGCGCCGTGGAGTAGGGCAGCGCCAGCGTGCCCAGCCCCCAGGTGAAGGCGAGCCACGCCCGCAGGCCGGCGCCGAGCCCGAACTCCGCCAGGAACAGGTAGAACAGCCCGATGACGAGGGCCGACGGCGCTGCATTGGTGAGCAGGTTGGCGACGCGCAGCGCGAGCATGAGGGAGAGCCGCGGGTCGTCGAGACGGGTGGCGATAAGCCGGCGGCTCAGCCAGTAGATGGGCGCGGCGGCAAGGGTGGGGCCGATGAGCTTGTCGCTGTAGTAGTGGCCGCGGTGGAAGGCCTTGTCGCCGGTCCAGTGGTGGTAGGGGTCAATGACGAGGGTGCGGTGGTCGGCCAGGGCGACGATCTGGGCGTGCCGGGATTCGACGTTGTCGTTGCCGCCCGGGTAGTAGAAGAAGCCGTAGCAGCAGAGCAGCGTGAGCCCGATCAGCCAGGCCCGCCTGCGCTCCGACCTCCGCTCCGGCTCCTGCTGGCGCGACATTTCGCGGCCATACTAGGGAAGGCCGGGCGGTGCGTCAAGCCGCGTGCAGGAGGTCGGGCTACCCTCTGCGGCCTCGGCCGCGGCCGCGCTCGGCGGCTTCACCTCTCCCTCGGCCGGCCGGCTCGCCCCTCCCTCGCGCCGGGGGCGCGGCGGCACCCGGCCGCGCGGGCGCCGAGGCGCGACCGCCCTCGACTGCGCCGCCGTGGACCCGTCCTGGGGGCTGAGGGGAAAGGTCGAGGTCCCAGGCGCCGCGGGGCCCGCTCAGATGGAGCTTCCGGTCGGCCCGCCTCACCTCGAGGCCGAGCTCACGGGCGAGGTCAACGGGGACGAAGGTAGTGTTCTGGACGATGATGGGGGGGCCGGGGAGGGCGATGGCGCGGGGCCCGTAGTGGACGGTCCGGCTGCCGACTACCACGGCGAACTCGCGGCCGTCATGCACGAGGACCGCGCGGCCCGCATCCCACAGCAGGACGGCGCCGACGAATGAGGCCAGGTCACGCAGGGGCACGTAGGTGACGCCGGTGTGGACGAAGGCGACCGGCGCATACACCCCCGCGCGATAGGCTTCCTGGCGCCGGCGGCCGTGCGCGGGGGCCCAGGGAGGCGGGCCGGCGCCGCGCAGGAAGGGCCCTATGCGGGGAGGCGGACCTGGGGCGGGCCGGTAGTAGCCCCAGCCCCTGGGCCCTTGGACGAGCACCCAACGCCGGCCTTCGTCCCAGCGCACGGGCGCCCCCAGGTACCGGCCAAAGACGGTCGCGGGCACGAGCACCTGGCCGCCCACGAACACGGGCGGCGCGGGCAGTACGACCGGCTGTCCAGCGTAGTGCGCCGTGGTGCTGCCGACCACCAGCGCCAGCTCGCGGTCCCCGTAGGCCACCACGGCCCGGTGCTCGAGGCTGTCCCACAGCAGTGCCGCGCCCAGGAACTCGGCTGTGCTCCTGAGGGGAACGTAGCTGTAGCCCTGGTAGACGAAGGGCGTTGCGCCATAGGTCTCGATGGGGATGTAGTCCTGGGCCCACGCCTGGCTCACAGGCAGGAAGCCAAGCACCGCTGCCAGCAGCACCAGCCGCCACTGACCTCGCATGGTCGCTCCTCCTCGGCGGGCCACGCGCCTCGCCCTGCGCGCCGGGTCCACCGTGTAGAGTCTATGTGAGGCCCACCGGCGATTTCAACGCCGGCCGGCCGCCCATGGAGGACATTCCACATCCGCGGGGCAGGCGCCCCCCTCAGGCCTCTCCCCGGCGGACAGCCTCCAGGCCTTGGCGAGCCTCGGGCACGTTCTCCAGGAAGGAGGCGAGCGGCTCGCAGGGATAGTCGCCGCACTCGGCGCAGGTGGGCGCCCCTCGAGCGACCGCGCAGGCCCGCAGCTGGCACCCGTCACGGGCGTGGCTGCACTTGCGCTCTCCGGCGGTCATGCAGCCGTCGCACCAAACGTCCTCAGGGGCAAAGGAGTGCCCATAGCGCGCGGTCCAGTCGGCGGCGATGCGGGCGATGGCGGCGGCGTCTTCGCGCTGTGTCGCCTGGTAGGCCTCGCACTCGCTGCACACCAGCCCGCACGCCGCGAGGATCCTGCTCATGCCGCCCTCCCGGGGGTCACCAAGTTGCCGGGGGCACACTAGCACGCCGGGCCACCCCCGTCAAGCAGGCGGCACGGTGGGCGAACTGGAATCAAGCGGGCAGGCGGGCCCTGGCCGCCCGCCGCGCTCCGGTCGGGCGAGGCGCGGCCGGCCCGGCCGAGTCAAGGAGAGGCAGATGAGCACGCACACCATCGTGGGAGAGCCGCTCCCGAACATCCCCTGGGAGGAGAAGCCGAAGGGGTACGAGGGGGTGATGTGGCGCTACAGCGGCAACCCGGTGATCCCGCGCGATCTGTTCCCGACCGCGAACTCGATCTTCAACAGCGCGGTGGTGCCCTTCCGGGGCCGGTTCGCCGGCGTGTTCCGGTGCGACGACACCAGGCGGGCCATGCAACTCCACGTGGGCCACAGCGAGGACGGCTTCTCCTGGACCATCAATCCCAGGCGGATCGAATTCGTCAGCGACTCCGATGACCCCGAGGTGCTGCGCTGGGAGTACGGCTATGACCCCCGGGTCTGCTGGATCGAGGACCGCTACTGGGTGCAGTGGTGCCACGGGTACCACGGCCCCAGCATCGGCCTCGCCTGGACAAAGGACTTCAAGACCTTCCACAAGGTGGAGAACGCGCTCTTGCCCTACAACCGCAACGGGGTGCTGTTCCCCCGCAAGATCGCTGGCAAGTATGTGATGCTCAACCGCCCCAGCGACAACGGCCACACCCCCTTCGGCGACGTCTTCCTCAGCCAGAGCCCGGATATGGTGCACTGGGGCTGCCATCGCCACGTCATGAGCCCGGTGGGTGGGTGGCAGAGCACCAAGGTGGGCGCCGGCCCCACGCCCATCGAGACCCGGGAGGGGTGGCTGCTGATCTACCACGGCGTGCTGACGAGCTGCAACGGCTTCGTCTACAGTGCGGGGGCCGCGCTGCTCGACCTGGAGCAGCCCTGGAAGGTGATCCGGCGCACCGCGCGCTACATCCTGAACCCACGGCAGATCTACGAGCTGGCCGGGGATGTGCCCAATGTGGTCTTCCCCTGCGCCGCCCTCACCGACCCGCCCACGGGCCGCATCGCGGTGTACTACGGCTGCGCGGACACCGTGACCGGGCTCGCTTTCTGCCATGTGGACGAGCTCATTGCGTTCATCAAGGAGAACTCCTGCGTCTGAGGGCCGGGCCGAGTTCACCGCGCGCAAGGTGGCGCCGCGGCCGGGCTGGGCGGTGATCTTCGACATGGACGGGGTGCTGGTGGACTCCGAGCCGCTGACGGTCCGCGCCTACGCGCAGGCCGCCTCGGAGTTCGGCGTCCGCCTCGACCCGGAGGAGTTCCTGGCCCGCGTGGCCAGGGAGGGGATGCTGGTGCGTTCCTTCCTGGAGCAGCGCGGGATGCGGGCGAGCGACTGGCCTGGGCTTTTCGCGCGCAAGACGCAGCTCTACCGCGCCCTGGCGCGGCAGGAGCTGCGTCCCATGCCGGGGGCAGTGGCCCTGCTGGAGAAGCTGCAGCGCCGCGCCGTCCCCTGCGCCCTCGCCACCGCCGCCTCCCGGATCACCATGGAGATCGTGGTCGCGGCTCAGGGCCTGGCGCGGTACTTCCAGGCTACGGTCGCGCTCGAGGATGTCGCCAGGCCGAAGCCTGACCCGGAGGCATTTCTGAGGGCCGCGGAGCTGCTGGGGATGCCGCCCGGTCGCTGTGTTGTGGTCGAGGACGCGCCCAAGGGCGTGGCCGCGGCGAGGGCGGCGGGCATGGCGTGCGTGGTGGTCTCGACACCCCTGCTCCGGGCCGGGGAGGGCGCGGGGGCGGACTGCGTCGTGGGCTCGTTGGGGGAGCTCAGCGTGGGGCGGCTGACGGAGCTCGTAGAGCGGCGGGGGCGAGAGGCGCCAGCGGCTGGCGTCTCTGGGGCTAGGCGCGGCGGGCGGCCTCGAGCATGTCCTTGACGCGCATGATCTGGACGCGGAAGCTGCGCTCGAGTTCGTCGAGCTTGGACTGGATGATGCGCTGAGCCTGGGCGAGCTCGGGGATGAGGACGTACTCGAGGGCGTTGACGCGGCGCCGGGTGCGCTCGATCTCGAGGGCCAGCCGCCGCAGCGATTCCTCCAGGGTCGCCACCTCGAGGATGAGCGGCAGCAGCTCCTGGAGGCCGTCTACGGCGCGGTCGAACTCGGGCGGCGTATCGAGCAGGGAGTAGGCCCGCTGGAGCGCGAAGCGCCTGAGCTCGAGCCGGGGCAGGGGGGTGCTCATCACCCACTCGGTCTCGGCGGAGAGCTCCAGCGTGGCCAGGCAGGCCTCGAGGGCCGCCTCGGCGGCGGCGGCTGAGCTGAGGGCGCGAGCGAGCAGGAAGCGGCGCAGCGCGCGGGGGAGGTCCTGGTCGAGGCGCTGCCGCCGGACGACGTACTCCTCCATCAAGGGCCGGAAGTGCCGCAGCAGCCCATCCAGCTTCTGCTTGAGCAGCCGGTGCCCGCGCACCGCGATCTCGTGGCGGCGGCGGAGCCGGATGAGCTCCATGCGAGTGGGGCTTACGCGGAGCCTCATGCCCGCTCCTCAGTCCCGGACGGCTCGCCGCCCGCCGGCCCCGGATGGCCCTGATAGTAGCGCGCGATGAACTCGGGCCGGACGCGCTTGAGCTCGCTCTGGGGCAGCATGGAGAGCAGTTGCCAGCCGAGCTCGAGGCTCTCGACGATCGAGCGCTGCTCGTACTCGCCCTGGGCGACGAGCTCGGCCTCGAAGCGGTCGGCGAATCGCACGTAGAGCTGGTCCATCTCGGTGAGCGCCGCCTCGCCGAGCACCACGGAGAGCTCGCGGGCGTTGCTTCCGCGAGCGTAGGCGGCGTAGAGCTGGTTCATGACGTTGGCGTGGTCGGCGCGGGTCTTCCCCTCGCCGATGCCCTTGTCCTTGAGGCGGGAAAGGCTGGGCAGGACATCCACGGGGGGATAGATGCCGGCGTTGTGTAGGGACCGGGAGAGGATGACCTGGCCCTCGGTGATGTAGCCGGTGAGGTCGGGGACGGGGTGGGTCTTGTCGTCCTCGGGCATGGTGAGGATGGGGCACTGGGTGATGGAGCCGGGCTTGCCCTTGATACGCCCGGCGCGCTCGTAGATGGTGGAGAGGTCGGTGTAGAGGTAGCCGGGGTAGCCGCGGCGGGAGGGGACCTCCTTGCGGGCGGCGGAGACCTCGCGGACGGCCTCGCAGTAGTTGGTCATGTCAACCAGGATCACCAGCACGTGCATGTCGAGCTCGAAGGCGAGGTACTCGGCGGCGGTGAGGGCGGTGCGGGGGAGGGCGATGCGCTCGATGGGGGGATCGTCGGCGAGGTCGAGGAAGAGCACCGCGCGCTCGAGGGCGCCGGTGCGCTCGAGGTCGCGGGCGAAGAAGTCGGCCTCCTCGAAGGTGATCCCGATGGCCGCGAAGACGACCGCGAAGGGCTCCTCGCCCTGCAGGGTGCGCGCCTGCCGGGCGATCTGAGCGGCAATCCGGGAGTGGGGCAGGCCGGCGCCGGAGAAGATCGGCAGCTTCTGCCCGCGCACCAGTGGGTTGAGCAGGTCAATGGTGGAGATGCCGGTCTGGATGAACTCATTGGGATAGTCGCGGGCCGAGGGGTTGATGGGGGCGCCGTTGATGTCGAGGAGCTTGACCGGGATGATCTCTGGGCCGCCGTCGCGGGGCCGGCCGAAGCCGTCGAAGGTGCGGCCGACCATGTCCGGTGAGACGCCCAGCTCGAGCCCCCGGCCCAGGAAGCGGACCCTGATCTCGCCGGGGTTGATGTCGGAGGTCCCCTCGAACACCTGCACGAGGGCCTTGTCCTCCTCGATCTCGAGCACCCGGGCGCGGCGGGTGCTGCCGTCGGCCAGCGTGATCAGCGCCAGCTCCCCGTAGGAGACCTGCTCCACACCCTCGACCAGCATGAGGGGGGAGAAGACCTCCCGCACGGTCTGGTAGTCTCGCTTCGGACTGACGCTCACTCCGCCGTCCTCCCCTGAGGCGCGGCGCGCTCGATGAGCGCCCCGAGGTCCGCCTCGATCGCTTGCTTTACCCGCGCGAACGCCTCCGGCTCGCCCTCGGGGACCATTTTGAGGCGCGCGATCTCGGCGATGACGCCCGCCTCCGCCAGCTCTCGGAAGGGCACTCCCTCCTCCAGGCACTCCCGCGCCTTGCGGTAGAAGGCGAGGATGCAGTCGAGGATCGCGAACTGCTTCTCCAGCGAGGTGAAGGTGTCCGTCTCCTCGAAGGCGTTCTGGTGCAGGAAGTCCTCCCGCACCATGCGGGCCGCCTCCATCACCAGTCGGCTGCCGGGCCCGAGGGCATCCACGCCCACGAGGCGCACCAGGCCCTCGAGCTCGCTCTCCCGCTTGAGGAGCGCCATCGCCTCCGTCCGGTTGCGTCCCCAGTCGGGGTGCACGCGCTCCTCCGCGTACCGGTCGAAGGCGCGGTTGTACAGCGAGTAGGAGGTGAGCCAGTCTATGGCCGGGAAGTGGCGCTGCTCGGCGAGACGCGCGTCGAGCCCCCAGAAGACCTTGGTCACCCGCAGAGTCCCTTGCACCACCGGCTCGGACATGTCACCCCCCGGCGGGGAGACCGCCCCGATCACGGTGAGGCTGCCCCGCCTTCGGCGGGCCCCGGCGGACAGGTCCGGCTCCGGGCCGGCCTCGGCGGCCAGGCTTGACGCCGGCTCGCCTTCGCCGCCCAGCGTGACCACCGAGCCGGCCCGCTCGTAGAAGGCGGCGAGCCGGCTGGCTAGGTAGGCGGGATAGCCCTCCTCGCCGGGCATCTCCTCGAGCCGGCCCGACATCTCCCGCATCGCTTCCGCCCAGCGGCTGGTGGAGTCGGCCATCAGTGCCACGTGGTAGCCCATGTCGCGGTAGTACTCCGCAATGGTGATCCCGGTGAAGACGCTGGCCTCCCGCGCCGCCACGGGCATGTTCGAGGTGTTCGCCACCAGGACGGTGCGCTCCATCAGGGGCTTGCCGCTCCGGGGGTCCCGCAGCTCGGGGAACTCCAGCAGCACACTGGTCATCTCGTTGCCGCGCTCGCCGCAGCCGATGAAGACGATCACGTCGCTGTTCGCCCACTTCGAGAGCTGATGCTGCACAACGGTCTTGCCCGAGCCGAAGGGCCCCGGCACACACGCCGTGCCCCCCAGCATCAGCGGGAAGAACATGTCAATGACCCGCTGTCCCGAGACGAAGACCTCGCTGGGGGCGACTCGCTCCTTGATGGGCCGGGGGCGCCGCACTGGCCAGCGCTGCATGAGAGTGAGCTCCCGGCTGCTTCCGTCGGCCAGCGCGAGCGTGCACACCGGGTCCTCCACCCTGCATTCCTTCTCCTCGATCTGCTCGATGACGGCGCGGGAGAGGTTCGGGGGCACCATCACCCGGTGCTCGATCGTCGAGGTCTCCTGCACCACCCCGAGGATGTCGCCGGGCTCGACCTCGTCGCCCCTCTGGCGCAGGGGGCGGAAATGCCAGCGGCGCTGCCGGTCGAGTGCGGGGGCTGCGGCGCCGCGCCGGATGTAGGTGCCGTGCCGGGCGAGGAGCACGTCGAGGGGCCGCTGGACTCCGTCGTACACGGAGGAGAGCAGCCCCGGCCCCAGCTCCACGGAGAGGGGCGCGCCGGTGCGCAGCACCTGCTGCCCAGGCCCAATGCCGTCCGTTTCCTCGTACACCTGGATCGAGAAGCGGTCGCCGCGGATCTCGATGATCTCGCCGAGGAGCCCTGCCTGCCCTACCCTTACCATCTCAAACATGCGCGCGGCCCCCAAGCCCCTGGCAACGACGAGGGGGCCGGAGACCCTCACCACCCACCCCTTCTCAGTTCGCGTCGCTTCTGCCATCACGCTCTCCATCGCCGGCCGGGGCCGGCGGGGCCGACGCTGCCGCCCCCCCGGACAGCAGATCAACGCCAACTGCGCGGGCCACCAGGTCGCGCATCTCGCGCAGGCCCCGGGCGCTGGCCCCCCGGTGGCTCGGGATCACCAGCACCGTGGGGCCCAGCCTCCCCCGCAGAGCCGCCACCGCCTCGGGCGCGAGCGCGGCCGCCTGCTCGGTCACCAGCGCCAGCACCGCCTCCGGGTCCTCTCCCACCCTGGCCAGCGCCTCGCTCACCTCCTGGGCGGTGAAGCCGGGCAGCAGCTCCGCGCCGAGCACCTTGAGAGGGGCCACCGCCTCTCGTGCGCCGACTGCGTAGACCTCAGGCATGGGCATAGTCCCTCAACCGCCGCCGCACCTCCTCCCGGTCGAGGCCCTGGACGACCGCGGAGAGAGCCAGCTTGGCGTTTCTGATCTGGGCGCGGATCACGGCCAGATACTGGAACGCCCGCTCCGGGCCGAAGGGGACGCGGGCCGCCCCGGCCAGCCGGTCAACCAGCGCCGACTCCACCCAGAATGCGAGCGCGTCCAGGTCGAGGGCCTGTCCCTCCCTGAGCTCCCGCGCCATCGCCTCCCGCACCGCCGGGGGCGCGAAGGCCTCGACGGCCTCCTGTGGGGTCGCTGGCCGGCGCTGAGCCCGCTCGCCCAGAAGCTCGGCGACCGGCCCGGCCGCCAGCCGCGCGACAAGGTCGTCGTCGCCGGCGCCGGAGTGCAGCGCGCGGGCCGCGGCCTCCGCCAGCTTGCCCGACACGAAGTCCTCCAGGTACTCGGCCACCTGCGGCGCCAGGGTTCGGAACAGACCGGCGGCCAGAGCCAGCGCGCGCAGCAGGTTCGCGTCCAGCGAGAGCACCACGCCGGCGACCCGCGATGCGACCCCCGCGCCTTCTTCGTACTCGACCCCCACGAACTCCTCCTCCCCCATCACCTCGCTCAGTCCGGCCAGCGCCGGGTCGGCGCCGTAGGCCTGCCGGAGTCGCCCCACGACTTCGGCCCGCGAAGCGGCCGCCTTCGCCAGGTCGGTGAGGTCGCGGCGGAGCCCAGAGAAGGCGTCAGGCCACAGGAAGAAGCCCACGAGGGCCTGGCTGGGCGCGGTCTCGGCGACGTCCAGGGCCTCCGCGAGCATCAGCCGGTCAAGCCTGGCCTCGTAGTCGCGCAGGTCGGGGGGGGCCGGGAAGCTGTCGCGCAGCGAAGACTGGGATATGAGCTCGTGAGCGCTCTCGATGCCCTCGGAGTCGAGCACGGCGTCGAGGAAGGTGGGGGCGAGAAGGGTGTAGGGCTCCCGGGCGCTGATGCGCCCACAGGTGTAGCTCCAGTCCTCGGGCCGGGGGGACTCAGCCATCGGCCTCCTCCGAGAACAGGATGGCCGCCAGGCGGGGCGTTAGCGTCTCCCGGAGGGCGCCCAGCATGGCCTCCAGGGAGAGGTCAACCTGGTAGCGGTCGGCGCTGACGATGACGCCGCCGCCGATGGGCAGGTCGGAGCGGCCGCGCCGCAGCTGACCGGAGGCCGGCCGCTCCCGGTTGACGCGCTCGAGGAACTCGGGGGTCACCCGGTCGGCGTCGCGCTCGTTGGTGTTCACCTCGCCCGAGACATCGGGGTCAAGCGCGAGCAGCCACTTCGCGATCAGGGCCAGGTAGTCCGGGGCCGGGAGCGCATGCAGCTGCTCCCGGGCGGCCTCGAGGGCGCGGGTGATGAGCTGGTTCTTCTCGGCGAGCATCTCGACCCGCTCCCGGCGCGCGGCGTTGGCGAGGGCCTGCTCGCGCTCCTGATCGAGGCGCCTTCGCTCCTGCGCGACGCGGGTGAGTCGTTCGGCCTCGGCGCGCTCGCTGGCCGCCTTCAGGCGGGCGTCGCGGGTGGCGCGGGCCGCGGCCAGCAGCCGCTCGGCCTCTGCCTTCGCCTCCTCCAGGACGCTTTGTCGGAGCCGCTCCAGAGCCATGGCGTCACGGCTGGGGGGGTGCGAAGGACAGCTCGGGGGCGGTCAGCCAGATGACAAAGAGCACGCCGGCCAGCAGCGCCACCACCGCGTAGGTCTCGACGAGGGCGGGGAAGAGGATGGCGCGGCCGGCCTCGTCGGGCCGCTTCGCGACCAGGTTGATGGCGGCGGCAGCGGTCTCGCCCTGGAAGATGGCGCTGCGCAGGAAGACGTAGCCGATGCAGAAGCCGGTCGCCAGTAGGGAGATGCCGATGAGAGGGGTCACGGCGCCGACTTGAGCGGCAATGAGTCCCCCGCGGAGGGCGGTGATGATGCCCCAGATGAAGCCGTAGAAGCCCTGTGTCCCCGGCAGGGCGACGAGCACCAGTAGCCGGCCGAAGAGGTCGGGGCGCTCGGAGAGCACTCCCGCGGCCTGCGCGGCAGCGACCCGGATGCCGCGGGCCGAGCCGGCACAGCCGAGCATGACCGAGAGCATGGCGCCTCCGATGGCCCAGGCGAGCCCGGAGGCGAAGTACAGCTCGTAGATCTGTTGGATGGACACGGTACGCTTTCTCCCGGGGAGGGGTCTATGCAGCAGGCAGGATGTCGAGCTTGTCGCTCCTGAAGCCGTAGGGTTCGAAGGGCCTGGCGCCGCCGCGGTAGAAGCGGCCGAAGAACTCGAGCAGGATGAGCCGCGCGGAGTGCACGAACGCGCCCAGCACGCTGACGAAGAAGTTGAACAGATGGCCGCCGAGCAGAACCAAGCCGAACAGCGGCCAGCCGATGTAAGGGGTCTCCCGAGCCAGCCCCGCGATGATGTTGACGGCGCTGCCGATGATGCTGGTGGTGAGCCCCAGGGCCATCAGCCGGGAGTAGGAGACCACATCGCCCACGAAGGCGGTCACCCCGTAGGTGCCGACGATGCCGTAGAGGCTGACGAACCCGCCCACGATCCTCCCCGCCAGGGACCTCTCGTGTCGTCCCTGGAACAACACCAGCGCAGCGCCCGAGATCGCGAGCAGGACCAGCGCGGCGCTCCTGTTCACTACCAGCAGCAGCAGCCCGCTGAAGAAGACCAGCCAGGCGGCGGAGTCAACCACGGCTGCGAACCAGTCGCCCCGCCGCGCCTCACGCCAGAAGGCGAGCATGATGGCCCAGAACTGGTTGGCCACGCCGATGGCGAGCACGAGGGTCAGCGCCAAGACCGGGTTGGCGAGCATATCCAGCACCTGAAGGCGGGAGGCGATGCGCCCGAGCGGGTTGCCGGCCCCCAGGTACTCCGGGCGGTAGAGGTCGGAGGCCCAGGCGCCGGTGAGCGCGCCGAAGAGCATGGTGCTGAGGCCGGCATACACGAAGAGGTTGAGCGCGGGCGCGAGGCGCCGCTGGTCCCGGTAGCGACGCCGGAGATACCATGCGAGCAGCGTCAGCCAGAGCCCGTAGAGAACGTCGCCGAAGCACAGCCCGAAGAAGACCAGGAAGGGGAGCATCAGGCAGGGCGTGGGGTCGAAGGTGCGGTACTCCGGCAGGCCAAACATCTCCACCAGGAGTCGCGGCGGACGGGTCAGGGGGTGGTTGGTGAGCCGGACGGGCGCGGGCTCGCCGGGGGCCGGAGGCTCGACGACCATTTCCACCCCCGGGAAGTCGCGCGCCAGGGCCGCGCGGAGGGCCGGCGAGTTGCGCTCCAGGGCCCAGCCCGTGATCAGCGCGACGCGCTGGCTGGAGCGAGTGCGCGCGACCTCCTCGACCCGCCTGTGCTCCGACTCCAGGTAGCCATGCACCACCAGGGCCTCTTCACGGTGGGCCGCGAACGCTCGGTAGTCCCGCTCCACAGCCGCCAGCGCCTCCTGGGCCTGGGTGATCTCCCGCTCCAGGCGCGCCAGCTCCTCCCTCGGCGCAGCCGCGGTCGGGGGCGCCGGGTGCTCCTGGAAGCCCAAGCGGGCGAGCAGCTCCTCAACCGCCGCGTCGTCGGCGGGCCGCCAGAAGGCCGCCGCCACAACGGTTTCGCCGGAGGGCGCGAGGCGCTCCAGCGCCAGCAGCTCCTGCACCTGCTCGTCGGCCTGGGCCCGCTCCCAGGCGATGGGGGAGATGCGGACCAGGCGGAAGCGCAGTCTGCTCAGCCCACGCAACTCGGATAAGGGCACCGCCAGAGCGGACAGCGGCAGCAGCTCGTCGCGCTGTGCCGTCAGCTCCCGCAGCCGCCGGGCGGCCTGGCTGCGGCGTCGCTCGAGCTCTGCCGCCTCCTCAGCCAGGGACTCGAGGTTGAACCGCTCGAGTAGGCGGGCCATTTGGTCGGGGGCGAGCACGGCCTTGAGCGGGAGCAGCCGGTCCACGAAGGAGGCCTCCTCCTGGGCGAAGCGGCTGGCCGCCTCGAGCACCTGCCCGGCCTTGGCGAGTCGGTCCTCCACGGCGGCCAGTTGCTCGTCGAGGCGGTTGGGGCGCAGGTCGGCCTGGGTCCCCTCGGCCAGCTCGGCGAACTCCTCAAGGGCGAACTCGGCCCGCTCGTAGAGCCAGGCCAGCAGAGGTTCGAGTTGGGCCCTCGGGACAAGGAGTGTGGTCTTCTGGACAGGCTCAATGGCCACGAGCGCGGCCCTCTCTCAGAGCGACCTCAGCGTTTCCTGCACTGCTTGGGGGAGCGCCTCGGCGCCCCGGGCGCGCAGGGCCTCCAGCCGCCGACGGTGAACCTCCCGGCGCTGGGCCAGAATGTCCTCGGTCTCCCGCCGGTGTTGCTCCCGAAGCTGAGCGATCTCGGCCTCCGCGCGGGCCCTCTCCTGCTTCTCGATCTCGGCCGCCTCCCGCTCGGCGCGAGCGAGGATCTCCGCGGCCTCGGCGCGGGCGCGGGTGACGATCTCGTCGGCCTCGCCCTCAAGCGCGACTACCGCGGCGACAACGTCCTCGGGCATCACGGCTCCTCGTCCGGGGGGCGGCTGGGGCGCCCGCACGGGCTCTGCGCTTCGGCGCACCAGCCCCAGCGCGACGCGTGGGCCGCCGAACAGGCGGCGCCCAGAGATTATGGGCCACCAGGGGCCCTTTGTCAACCGGGGCGCGGGCCGCGCCCGGCGTCGCCGCAGCCCCAGGGTGGCGGTTCGCCCGGTGGCACTCTGCGCAGGGGGCGGCGTCTCCGCTGCTTTGGGGCGCAGAACAGGGGGCGCGGCAGGGCCGGGAGGTCGGGCCGGCCGCGCCATGGCAGGGATCTACGGCAGGTATCTTCACGGAGATGACCAGCATCGGGCACAGCGTCGAGCGCAGCCGGGGATACGCTCCCGAAGGATGCGGCAGCTGTCGGGAGAGGAAGGTGGCAGCGATGTTGGAGGATCGCGATGGCCGGGCTAACGCCCGGGGCCGGGAACGCGCGGGGGCAAGCCCGGGCGGGCGGAGGTGGCCCGCGGTCGGCGACACGCGCAGCCTACAAGGCTGCGCGAAGGAGGTGGTGCTGGATCTGTTGCCATACGGCAGTGATGGCGCGGGCGGCGGGGCCTTCACAATACTCGACGAGCGGGACCCCCTCAGCGATGGCGGCGGGGACGGACTCGTCGAAGGGGATGCTGTCGGTGACGGCCATCCCGCCCTGTGCGCAGAGGTCCCGCACCTGCCTGTCCAGGTCGGGGTTGAGGTCGAACTTGTTGACACATACCATGGCTGGCACCCCGAAGTGGCGGCAGAGGGCGAGCGCGCGATCGAGATCGTGCAGCCCGGACGGGGTGGGCTCGGTGACGATGAGGGCCAGGGTCGCGCCGCCGAGGGAGGCGATCACCGGGCAGCCGATGCCCGGCGGGCCGTCGCTGAGGAGCAAACCGAGGCCTTCCCGCTCAGCCCAGGAGCGCGCCTCTCGGCGCACCAGGGCGACGAGCTTGCCCGAGTTCTCCTCTGCGGGCCGGAGGCGCGCGTAGACCATGGGGCCGTACCTCGTGCGCCCTCGGAACCAGTCGCCGGCCACCCTCTCCCGGAGCTCGACGCCATGCATGGGGCAGACCACTCGGCAGGCGCCGCAGCCCTCGCAATCGAGGGCATCAACGGCGAAGTCGGGGCTGATGGCGTCGAAGCGGCACACCTCCCGACAGCGCCCACAGCCCGAGCAGCGGTCGTGGTTGATGAGGGCGAGGTAGCCGCCGCGGAACTCCTCGCTGTGGGTGGCCTCGGGGTGAAGGAGCAGATGCAGATCGGGGGCGTCCACATCGCAGTCGGCGAGCACGCTCCGGCCCGCCAGAGCGGCGAAGGAGGCGACGACCGTGGTCTTGCCCGTGCCGCCCTTGCCACTGATGACCACCAGCTCTTTCATCTCTGCCGCCCCTGGGCGCGCTCGAGGATGCGCGTCAGTATCTCCCGCAAGCTCCGGCAGAGCTCCGGCCGCGCCTCCGCCGGGTTCCACCCCCGGGCATAGGCCTCCGCGATCGCGCGGTCGAAGGCGATGCGGCCGAGCAGGGGCAGTCCCCGGGAGGTGAGGAAGGACTCGGTTTCTATGTCGCGGCCGTCGGAGCGGTTGATGAGCACTCCGCAGGGCAGGCCCAGCCTCTCCATCACCTCGACGGCCAGGCGCAGGTCGCTTAGGCCGAAGGGGGTGGGCTCAGTGACGAGCAGGCAGAAGTCGCTGCCCTTCACGGCCTCCACGACCGGGCAGGCGGTGCCGGGGGCGGCGTCAATGAGCGTGAGCCCTGCGCGGTCCAGGTGGGCCTTGACCGCGCGGATCACGGGGGTGGCCATGGGCTCGCCGACGTTGAGGCGGCCGTGGGCGAAGGTGATCTCGCCCGCCCGTCCCCTTTCCACCACTCCGACCTGGCGGGGCACCTCGCGGATCGCGCCCTCGGGGCAGGCCAGGGCGCAGGCCCCGCAGCCGTGGCAGAGCTCGGGGAAGACCAGGACCTGGCCGGGGAGCGCGGCGAGAGCATGGAACTGGCACGCCTCTGCGCACCGGCCGCAGCGGGCGCAACGATCTGGGTCCACCTCCGGCACGGGGATGGTGACCGGGCAGGACTGGGTGAGGTGCGGATGCAGGAACAGGTGGGCGTTCGGCTCCTCGACATCGCAGTCGAGGAGCCGAGCCCGCCCCGCTACGGTCGCCAGGCCGACGGCGACGGTCGTCTTGCCCGTTCCGCCCTTCCCGCTGGCAACCGCGATCACCACGGCTGTGTGCCTGCCATTGCGCTAGCGCTTCCGCGTCATCGGCTGGCCACACCTCGGGCACTGAAGCTGGCTGCAGGGCACTCCGGCCTGGTGGGCCTGGGTGTGCCCGCAGCCAGGGCAGATGCAGTCGCCGCCGGGGCCCATGGCGAACCCGCCCCCGCGGCCGCGCCCACCGCGGCCGCGCCCGGTGCCCGGCCCCTGCCCGGTGGGCCCGGTGCCATCACCTCTCGGCATCTGGGATCACCTCCTGCGTGCCTGCGCCAGGTGGACCTGTGACTCGCCCGCTGGTGCTGCGAGTCACGGCGCACTCTGGCCCATGCCGAAGTGAGAACGGACGGAGGGCGCGCCGGCCTCCTGGAGGTCGCCGCGCAGATAGGCCTCAACGGCCTCGCGCACGCTGCCAGCGGCGCCGATGTACACCTTGAGCCCCGCCGCCGACAACGTGTGGAAGGCGTTGGGCCCGACGTTGCCGGTGACCACAGCGCGGGCCCCCACGGCCGCCACCATCTGCGCGGTGTGGACGCCGGCGCCCCCCGCGAGCTGCACGCTGGGGCTCTGAATAGGCTCGAAGGTCATGTTGTCGGTGTCTACGAGCAGCAGATAGCTGGCGCGGCCGAAGCGCGGGTCCACCGCGGCGTCGAGGTGGGGGCCCGTGCTCGTGACGACGATCTTCATCTCGTCCCTTCCTTTCCGAGTGTGGGCCGGGTGGGCCGAGAGAGCGCCTGAGGCCCACCCAGCCCCTGGAGGCGAGCTGGCGCGGGGCGCCCTACCGGTCCTCTTGCTCCAGCTCACCGATGCGGGCGGTGACCGCTTCGAGCTGCTCCTTGAGCCAGTCGGCCTGGCTGCGGAGCATCTCGAGCTCCTGCGCGCGCGTGGGCGGCGCGAAGGGCGCGGGGGCGACGTATGCACCAGCCTGGTAGGGGGCGGCAAAGCCGCGGCCCCAGCCGCGCCGCCAGGCCATGCCCATGCCAAGGCCCCCGCCGCGGCCCCAGGCCCGGCCCAGTCCTCTACCACCATAGGGGTTCATGAACCCCGGCACCGGGTAGCCGGCGCAGTAGCCGGCCGCGCGTCCTGTCATGGGACCCATACCCATGGGTCCGGTTCCATCTCCTCGCGGCATGTCTACACCTCCTTCCTCTCTTGATGGCACGCGCCGGTCGCCCAGGCGGCCCCGTGCGGCCCGGCGCGGTCTTCCGCGATACTCAGTGATCGCAGGTGCTCTCGCCGGCCTCCAGCTCGCCCCTGGCGAGCGCGCTCAGCGCGTCAGCGACCCGCCCTGCGACGCCCACCACAACCTGGATGCCGCGCTGGGCGAAGAGCGCATGGGTCCTCGGGCCCATGCCGCCCGCGACGATGCACTCGACCCCGCGCTGGGCGAGGTAGCCGGGCAGGAACCCGGGCTCGTGGCCGGGGTTGGCGATGACTTCGCTCCTGAGCACCTTGCCGTCCTCGAGGTCTGCGAGGGTATACGCCTCGCAGCGGCCGAAGTGTGCGGCGACCGTATCGCCGTCTGTTGAGACAGCAACCCGCATCTGCGCTCCTCCACGCTAGAGTGTCAGGGCGGCCCCGGCTCCGCCAGGGGTGAACGACTCGCCGAAGGCCGCCCTCAGGTCCGCCGCCGGCGCGAAGCCGGTGCAGTGACAGGCGACCAGCCGGCCGACGCCGAGCGCGCGGAGCTCCTCGATGGTGCGCTCGATCCGCGAGCTCGAGGCGGCGGCCAGGTGCGTGCCCCCGATCACGGCGCGGACCCGCCTCTCTCCGGTCAGCTCGATGGCGCGCCGCAACGTGTTGATGAGTCCGCGATGGGCACACCCGACGAGCACCACCAGACCGCGCCGCGTGTGCACGACGACGGCCTGTTCGTCCTCGAAGGGGTCCCGCGCGTATCCCCCGCCGCGGCGGACGGCGAAGTGCGTCGGGAGGTGCTCGAAGTCGGTGGTCTGGGGGATGGCGCCGGTGGTGGTGACGCCGGGCAGGATCTCCTGGGGTTCGGCGTTGAGCCTGTAGATAGCCCCCAGGCGGGCGAGCTCACGCCGGCTGTGCGGGCACCCTATCTCACGGGTGGGCCGCGACCGGCGCCGGGAGAACCTCGCCGCCAGCACCCCTGGGTGGCCGATGACCTCCCGGCCGCCATGGGCCGACAGGAGGGTGGCCAGGCCGCCGGTGTGGTCATAGTGGCCGTGGCTGAGAGCGACCGCGGTCGCCGCCGAGAGGTCAAGGCCCAGCCGCGCCGCGTTGCCCACGAGGATCCCTGAGGCGCCGGTGTCGAGCAGGAACGTGCGGCCATCCGCCTCGGCGTGTAGGCTGAGGCCGTGCTCGGCGAGGAGCCCCGGGCCGGCGACGCAGTTGTCGCACAGGATGGTCACTGTGAGCTCCTTGACGCGGCTCGCCATCACGCCCCCTCTCGGGAGCGGCGCGAGCAGAGCCGAGCCGGCCGCTCGATCGGCCGGCTCGGGGCGCCCGCGCCCAGTCCGGCTCTTCCCAGGCCCAGGTCGTGCAACCCCATTCTAGATGTAACTTGCATCTTCATCCCAGACTCGCTCCCATCTTTGTGCGCATCGAGGTCAGTGAGGTTCAGGCGGACCGTGTCGCGCCGGAGGCGCTCCGGCTGGCGGCGTTCGCCACGGCCTTGCGGGACTCGCTCAGCAGCGCGCCCAGCGCGCCGCGGACATCCTCCATGACCTGCACCCACTCGGCAAGGTGCTGGTGGCCGCTGGGGGTCAGGCTGTAGAGGCGACGCGCCGGGCCGCTGCCGGCGGTGTCCCAGCGTGAGGTCACATGTCCATTCGCCTCCAGGCGCCGCAGCACCCGGTAGACGGCCGCCCCGTCGAGGCCGGAGTGGGTCACCGCGCGGCTGTCGGCCTCGCTGGCGAGCTGGTATCCGTGGGCCTCGCCGAGCCGGGCGAGCGTGAGCAGCACGATGGGCTCGCAGAAGCGATAGAGGTTGCCCATCTCGCACGAGCAGGGCTGACCATCAGGGTGTCCGCGGTGGCAGTGGCGATGTCGGTTCCTCATGCGCGTTACCTGTAACCTGCATCTATTATACCACGGCTGCGCCGTTTGTCACCCCCCTGTGCACAAATTCCGCGCGGGGGCCGCCCGGGCCCCCGGGGGCGCCTGGGCCGAGGGAGGGGGCGCCGCAACCGGATCGGCCCCCCGGCCTCTGACGCCCAGGCCTATGGCGTCCTTGGGACACCCCTCGAGGCAGTCGCCGCAGAGCACGCAGTCCGCGGTGCCCGGGGTGGTGTAGGTGCGGCACTCCCGGGGGTACTTGCCACAGTGGACGCAGTAGGTCGGGTTCCGACGGAGGCGCAGCAGGCTGATCCGGTTGCCGATGGTGAGCAGCGCGCCCAGCGGGCACAGATATCGGCACCAGGCGCGCGTGACAAAGAGGCCGAGCGCGGCCCCCGCCACGATGAGCACGACCCTGACACGGGATGCCGGGTCGTAGGTGAGCCACGAGACGCGGACCGCGTCCAGGCTCCAGGCGCTGTGCCCGCGCACGGGAACGGCGAAGCGCTGGTTGAGCAGGTAGAACCCCGCGACCGCGGCGATGAGCATGGCGTACTTGAGGCCCTTGAGGTAGCGGTCAACCCGCCCGAAGCGGGGCTGCCTCAGCGCGCGCAGCTTGGGGACCCGGCCCAGGAGATCCTGCACCACGCCCATCGGGCAGGCCCATCCGCAGAACAGGCGCCCGGCGATCACCCCGGAGACCACCACAGACCCGATCACCCAAGTCTGGAGCCAGGTCCCCGGGCAGACCCGCATCGGGCAGGAGCCACAGGACATGAAGGGGATGCCATAGGGGCAGCGCAGCGTCCCGACCCAGAGCCACTTGCCGGCCAACGCCAGGGCGCCGAGCTGCACCACCTGGCGGATCGGCGCGATGATCCGGCGGCGCGCCCGGGGCTCGCTCACTGGGGTGACCTCCCTCCCCCTCGGCCCCGACCGCGTGCGGCCGGCCGGGCTTCGGCTCCGTCAGCGCCATCCATCCGCGGCCCACCCTTCCTGACACCCATCTCGAAGAGGGAGATGTACTCCCCGGCGTTGGCCGAGAGCCGGTGGACGTAGCCGTGGTCCTCAGAGAAGCGCCGCCCGGCCTCTCCGCGCAGGGCCTCGAGGTAGGAGGCGGCCAGCTCCGGCTGGCGGGCATCCGCGAGGATGGCGGCCCGCTGGGGGATGGCGCCGTGTGCGGTGCGCATGGCGGCCATGACCTCGACCGGGATCGGGATCACCTCGACTCGGCCGCGGGTCTCGGGCGCGGTGGTCATGCTCACGCGCGCCACGGTGGCGTCGGCGATCCCGGCGATGATGGCGTCGAAGACCTTCCAGCCGCAGTCATAGGCCCCCACCGCATTGCGGACATAGCCCTCCCAGATGCCCGGCTCGATGACCTCGTCGGCCGCCTCGAGGACCGCCTGGACGGCTACCCCTGAGGGGCCGGAGGCGCGGGGCGAGTAGACCGTGCGCAGGCCCGGGCGCTTCAGGTCGGCGACGCCCTGCACATCTGCGGGGTTCCCGGGCGGGACGATGATGCCATAGGTGTCGAGCGCGAACACCTCTGGAGGACCGGCCAGGCGGCCCTTCTCGCGCAGCTCATCCCAGCCGGGGCCGGAGCGGCCGACTAAGATGTCCACGCCTCGCGGGCGGGCGGCGACGAGGGAGACGAGCCGCTCGACGGGGGCGGACGAGTAGGTGATGCGGCAGGCGCGCTCGCGCTCGAACCACGCGTGGAAGTCGAGCAGGAGCTCGTAGTTCCCGCCGCACGACCAGACGCGGAGCGTCCGGCCGCCCAGCGGCAGCCCGAGCGCGCCGCAGCCCGCGAGCAGCGACGCCGCGGCGCCGCCCAGCGCGAGCGCGAGGACATCGCGCCGGGTCATCCCCTCGCACCCCGACGGCAACCGGTCAGGGCTCGGTCGCAGCGATTCCCCCACAGCAGACTCCTTCCCCGAGGCCGAGCGGGGGCGCGACGGCGTCGGCCCGACACTGTCGGCACCCGCGGAACTGGGTGAGGTAGCGGCCGCATTCGGTGCGCACCTGCTCCACCATGGCGTGATCGGGGGCCGGCAGGTGGCGCATGCGGCCGCGGGGGATGAGCGGCATGATGTTGTGGCGCGCGACACCGAGCCGCCCCGCGCGCCTCGCCACCTCGCGCAGCTCCAGGCCGTTGACGCCGGGCACGAGCACCGAGTTCACCTTGACAAGCATGCCGGCCTCGGTCGCGCGCCCCAGACCGGTCCACTGCCGCTCCAGGATCGCTGGCGCGGCGATGCGCCCTGGCTGGCGGCCCCCCTCCAGCTCGGCCCACTGGTAGAGCCGCTCGGCCGTGTCGGGCTCCACCGCGTTGATGGTTACCGTCAGCGCGCTGACGCCGCATTCGAGGAGTTCATCGAGGGTCTCGGGTAGGAGCAGGCCGTTCGTGCTGAGGCAGAGGAGCAGCTCGGGGTGGCTGCGCCTGACCAGGCGGAGCGCCTCGAAGGTCTGCCAACAGAAGAGGGGCTCACCTGGGCCAGCGACACCCACCACCGACAGCCACCCCTGGGCCGCCACCCGGTCCACGAGCAGGGCCGCCTCCTGCGGCGAGAGGATGCGAGCGGCCGCGCCTGGGGCCTCCACCAGCCGCGCCTGGGGCCCGACGGCGCGCTCGCAGTGGAGGCATCCGAGGTTGCACCTGGGGGCGACGGGGAGGTGAATCCGGCCGCGGCTCCTCTGGGCCCGCTCGGAGTAGCAGGGGTGAACCTGCGCCAGGCGCTGGAGCGTCGCGGTCTGCGTGGCGGTGAGGCTCATGTGTTCACCAGATGGAGCTCGCCCCGGAGCGTCTCTACCATGGCGCGGCTCCGCTGCTGAGACACGTACTTGCATGTGCTATATGTAACTCGCACATTGTTACGGCCAGCCGGCCGCTCCTTGGAGATTGTGTGAACACGGGGCATACGGGGTGCTGCGGCGCGCAAGTGGCCCCCGGGGCTCCTCGGGACAGGCGGGGTTGGCGGGGCGGCGCGGCTTGGTGAGTAAGGAATGGTCTGCGACAGAGGCTCGTCCTGCAGGCAGGAGATGGTGGCGAGCGGGGGCGAACGGAGACGGCATGTCCAGGGGCTGGAACAGGAGCTGTCCGTGACCCTTATCACGGCGGAGCACGTCCGGGTGGGAGAGGTGAGCGTGCCCGCGGTTCGGGACGTGTCCTTCACCGTGGACGACGGATCGCTGACGGCGTTCGTCGGGCCGTCTGGCAGCGGCAAGACGACCCTTCTGAACATGGTCGGCTGCCTCGACCGGCCCGATGAAGGCACCCTGGTGGTGCTGGACACGGAGCTGAGGGGGCTCTCCCGCATCAAGCGGGCTCAGTTCCGGGGGGACCATCTGGGGTTCATCTTCCAGGACTTCAACCTGTTGCCGGTGCTGACGGCTTACGAGAACGTGGAGTACCCGCTGGCGGTGGTGAGGCCGACGCCGGCGGCGGAGAGGCGGGCAAGCGGGTGATGCGTTGGGGGTACCGGGTACTCGTGGAGCCCGGTGGCCTTCGTGGAACGGCCGAAGGACCCGGACGACCCCGACCTGCCTCGACAGGGGTTCTTCCTCCTCTCCCTGGAGCAGGTGAGGGCCCGGGCGGGGCCGCTGCGCACGATCGGGGTCACCCTCGTGCTGTTGCCAGTGATCGGGGACATCGGGACCGACTTCGGTGACGAGCGGGGCGTCAACGCGGCGGGCAAGCTGTATCTCCTCTGGGCCGACACCGACATTGACATCGTCGCGCTGGCGGGGCCAGGGCAGCCCACGCGGTTCGGCTTCGACTTCGCGCGAAACCTCCAGCCGCACTTCGAGGTGCATGGCGAGTACGCCTTCGCGCCGGCCGAGCAACAGAGCCGCGCGACCGAGGCGGGCGAGGTCGTCACGACCCGAGGGCCGGTGCACCGAGCCTTGCTGGGGCTCCGCCACCTGACGCCGAGCGAGACCACTTACATCGTCGAGTACCTGTGCAATGGGGCCGGCGCGAGCCCCTCGGAGTTGCGTGACTTCTTCGCCTTCACCTCGGCCGCCGACGAGCACCTCCGCGACACCGGCGACGATTCCCTGCTGCGGCGGGCGCGGCAGCTCAACCGGGATCTCTACTCGGACCGACCGCTGGGCCGGCACTCGCTGTACGCGCGGGCGAGCCAGCGGGAGCCGTGGGGTGTGCTCTACCTCACCACAGCGGTCGCGCTCCACCGCAACCTCGGTGACGGCAGCTTCAGCGTCACCCCGGAGGCGACGTACACCGGGTACGAGAACTGGGAGCTGCGGGTGAGGGCCTCGGCGCTGGTGGGGGCCAACGGCAGCGAGTTCGGGGAGAAGGCCGGCCGGTACCGGTTCGAGGTCCGCGCGCGTCGGTTCTTCTAGGATCCCACGCGCGGGCGCGAGGGCGCCCGTCTGCCCCCCGGCTCACGACCTGAGCGGCGCCGAGTCTCCGCCTGTGTCCGGCGGCGCTCCCGCCTGGTCACTGCCGAAGCTCACGGACATGACCTGGTATCTGCGCGTGCCCGAGGGCGTCTCAACCTCCACCAGCTCGCCCGGCCGCTTCCCCATGAGGCTGCGCCCGATCGGCGAGTCCGGCGTGACGGGGATGGCGTCCGGCCCCTCCGTGCCCGGCGCGCGGAGGCTGAAGCGCATCTCCTCGTGTGTCTCCATGTCGCTGGCCACGACCAGCGCGCCGACCGCGACGCAGTCGGCGGCCGCCCCCTCTATCACCTGCGCCCGGCCGATGACGTTCTCCAGCTCCGCGATCCGGCCCTCCAGGGTGGCTTGGGTGCGCTTGGCCTCCTCGAACTCCGCGTTCTCGCGGAAGTCGCCGAAGGAGCGGGCGCGGCGCAGCTCCTCGCGGGTGCGGCGTCGCCCCTCGGTCTTAAGGCGCTCGAGCTCGGCCCGCAAGCGCTCCAGCTCCTGGGCGGTCATGGGGATTGGCTCCGGCATGTTCGCGTCTCCACACTTAGCCCGCCAGCGAGGCGTTGCCTAGTCGAAGCGCAGGAGGTCCTCAAACGCCTCGACGCTGCCGCGGTCGAGGCAGCATTCGATGATCCTGCGGCCCCTATCATCAAGATCCGGGTCGAGGAACTTCCGCAGCTCCGCGGCGAAGAACCGGTAGAGGATGGCGGCCCCTTCGTCGTACCCTTCCTCGCCGATTTCCGCCTGTTCCTCCACCCGCAGCAGGTACTCGGGAATCGCCGCCTCCTCCAGCTCCAGCCGGCTGAGGCTGTAGCCCAGGAGCGGGCATCGCGCGGGGCGCAGCTCCGAGGGATCGAAGGCGGCCAGCCCCCGCCGCGCCAGGTACTCGCGGGCCACCCACTGGGGCATGAAGGAGGTTCGCCAGGCTCCGACGTGCTGGTTGGGGGTGAGGGAGTAGCGGACCAGGGGGGTCTGCTGCATCTGCCTGAGCAGCAGGTTGGCGTGATCAACGTGCCGGCCGGAGGCGAACGGCCAGTAGGAGCCTACGCCCTCGCTGGTGAGGCCGAAGGTGTCGGTGATGCTGGGGTTGGCGTGGCCGCGAGGGGCCACCAGCCTCCACAGCCAGGCTAGCGCGGGTGGCAGCAGGTGCAGGTAGCCTACAATGCCGTAGCTGGGCTTCTGCCTCGTGCAGGGCGGGGTGCGGATGCCGAAGTTGCGATAGTGGACCTCCACCGCGTGGTCAACGGTGTCCGGCACTAGCGCTCGCGGCAGGATCACCCGCGGATTCGGGCAGCGTACGCCTGGCTCATCCTCGGTGTGCTCCCAGATGAGGCAGGTGGCGCCGGGGACGCCGTCGAGGTTGAGGAAGATCAGCGGCTGGGCGGGGTGGATGGTCCATTCCTCGAGAAGCGGGTCGGTGCCGTAGTGCTGGATGTGGTCGAGGCGGACGAACCAGCCCTCCTCGGCATCCTCCACCACCAGCCAGCCGCCGTGGCCGGCCATCTCCTTGGGGCACATCGCCATGTCATCGCAGACGCGGCGCAGCGCGCACCCCCGCGCCAGCGCCATGTAGAGGCGCTCGCCGCTTACCAGGTTCTCACCCAGCAGCAGCCGCCCGTCCGGCTGCCGGTGGGCGTACTCGATCATCTCGCTCTTGCCGCCCCCGCTGGCCCCCTCGTGGAGGATGGTGACCACCTGCTTGTAGGGGGCGACCGCCTGGACGCAGGAGCCATGCAGCGTTGACCAGCCCTCCTCGATGCCCAGCGAGAGCAGCGCCCCGTAGACGCCCTTCTTCGCGCTGGGCCCCGGGTAGAGGTTATAGGCGAAGATCTCGTAGAGGTCGCGGAGGCGATTGTGCACCACCACCTGCTTGCCCCCGAAGTGGGTGTGCCTGAAGGGCGGGGCGAGGTAGAGCACCAGCCGAACCTCGAAGTCATCGGGCAGGCGCGTGAGCGGGACCACTCCCTGGAGGTCGGCCAGGCCGCCGACGAAGAAGCCGGCGTTCGCGGGCGCGATCAAGAGGGCGCCGTAGCCCGCGGTGTTCTCGAAGCTGCCGGCGAAGAAGGGCATGACGACGAGGGATTGCTCGGCGAGCCAGGCGAAGGTCTCCTGGCGAACTGGGCCGAAATCGCGCCCGAAGCGGTCCCGGAAGCGGGCCTTGTCCGTGGGGCGGTCGTCGCCGATCACCATGCACTCAGGATCGCGCCGACGCATATAGGGCTCGGCGTAGTTCACCGATAGCCCATTCCTGCACCGCGCCACGGTGGCCTCCACCACCCGGCCTCGCCCGGGGACATCATAGGCCACCTCGAAGATTCCCTCGGTAAGCCCGCCCATGGCCAGGCGCAGGATCTGCTCGCGGCTCTCGGGCACCACGACCTCGCCGGCTGACTCCAGCAGCCGCGCCGCCTCCTCGGGCAGGCCGGCAAAGCGATACTGCTTGAGCGCGCTCACCGGCGACTCTCCACCGCGCCGCTTCTTTCCCTAAGCAGCTCGAGAAGGGCCTGGGCGGCGACCCTGGGGCCCGACTCGGCATACCGCGCGATGCCGAGGCGCGTGCGCACCTGCCCCACGAAGACGCCCGCCCTGAAGGCGGCCTCGAAGGTGCGCCGCGCCAGTTCATCGTGCAGCGCGCGGCGGAACTGCGGGCCGAAGGGGTTGGCGAAGTACCGGTGGACGATGCCCGTGGAAATCGTGGTGCCCTTCGCCAGCATCGCCCCGGCGCCGAACACGTGCAGCGCGCGGTCCACATCCGTGAAGCGCTCCAGCGCGGGATGGCTCTCGTCCACTTGATCGTAGTTGTTCGCGTAGAGCACCGCGTCGAGCGGGTAGCCGGCCGTGGTCTCCTCGAAGGTGGTCACCGGTATCACCAGCCGGGCATTGCTGCGGTGCGGGTTCATCGTGATGCTGCGGTCCATCTGGCCGGAGGCGAAGCCCTGCTCTAGCGCGTCCAAGCGCACGAAGGCGCCGATCCCCGTGCCATATGCCCGGACAGTGCCGTCGGGCGCCACCTCCAGGGAGCCCATGTCATCGGCGATGATGGTGTGCCGCCGGAGCTGCCGGTCTGCGAGCACTCTGAAGGCCTCCAGGCACTCGCCCTTGCCGGACTCGATGTCCCCGACGATGAGCAGGGTGGCCGCGCCCCCCGGCGCCAGTTCCACGCGCCAGATGCTGCCGTGGACGGGAAGCCTGCCGCGCCGCATCATGGCCAGGTTGTGCAGCGTGAGCGTGGCCTTCTCGAAGTAGCCGAAGTAGTCCACGTCCTCGGTGCGCCCCACTACCCCCACCACGATGTCGCTCTCTGCGTCCTCGTAGAAAAGCGCGTGCCGGTCGCCGAGGGGCTCGCGCGGCACCCCAAAGACGAGGACGGCGTCGGGCTTGCGGCGAGCGTCGGCGTGGCCCGCCAGCTCGAAGAGGTTGACCAGGCTCGCGCCCAGCGCGAGGTACTCCTCGTGGAAGAACACGAAGATTACCAGGGGTCCCACCTTGAGCGGCATGCAGAACCACTCCGCCGGATCCAGCTCGAGACCTACGAGGGGATTGGCATCCGCCTCGGCGAACCGCTCCCGGCGCGAGTTACGGCGGGAGTAGACCACGAGCGGGGGCTCGAGCAGGGCGAGGCGGACCATGCGGATGTCGCGCAGGGGCTGGTAGAGCCCACCGGGGCAGGGCCAGGGGATAGTCTCCACCAGCAGGCTCATGTTCGTGCCGGCCGGCACCTGCCGGTAGACCCGGGGCCAGTGCCCTCGCAGGTTCGCCTCGACGCGCCGATAGGTTTCCAGCACGACATCCCGCACCTGCTCGTGCGCGCTGATGAACGAGGCGTGGCCCTCCAGGGCGCGGTCGCGCGACGACTCGGCCCTGGCCTCGAAGATCAGGTAACGCTCGCGGGTCCGCCAGAAATCGTACAGCCGCTCCACGAACTCGGCCAAGAGCCTCCGGTCCGCCAGCACCGGCGCGAGCCCCGGCACCATCTCCGCGACCTTGGCGTACGGCGCGTCGGCGAGCAGGCGCAGGGCATCGGCGATGCGCTGGGCAGACACTGCCAGTGACCCGTCTTCGCCGTGAGCGGCCCCTGCTTGCTCGGCTACCGCGAGCAGGGGCGAGTCCCGCTTGCCCAGCTCCCGCAAGAACGCCTCGACGACGCGCGCCACCGAAGGACTGCGCATCATCTGTTGCGGGCTGCCACACATCGGCGCGGTCATCTCGATGAGAACACGCCGCTCCCCTATCTCGAAGCTCTCCTCCGACATATCTCCAACCTAGTTACGGAAATGGCCAGCAGTCCCTCCGCGTGCCACAGGACATCTGCTGGCCTCGACGCTGACAGGCGCGGGCGTCACCCGGCCTCTCTCATCGCCACCAAGCTCTCTCTTCAGTGCTGTGCCGGTCTATCTCCAGCCGGCCCCTGCGTAGGGGCCCTCTGTATGACCCACCATGGCTGATTATAGGGCTCCACAGGGCGCTGTCAAGGCCCGGGCTCCTGCAGGGAGGCCCGCTGCCTGCGCGCACGAACACCGAGGCCGGCCGGCTCCCCCTCGCCCGGGGCGGACTGGGCGGCGACCGTGAGCGCTGCGGCGATGTCCTCGGCGATCATCGCGCGCTTGCTCTTCTCGATGAAGAAGGCCGGCCCCGCCTGGAGGCAGGACGGGAAGACGCGCGCGCCTCGGATACCATCACGATGCCAACCTCCGCGGGATCCAGCTCCACATCGGGCATGGCCATCCTTGCTCACGTCGCGGCACGGGAACCGCTGGCAGCCAATGCTCCGGGGGACACTCATGACGCGCCCCTCCCCTGAGGCATGGCGCTTCGCCGGAGGCCTGTCGTCCCTGCGGTCGCGATGACCGGGGCAGGCGGACGGGCAGGCTGGAGGTTTGTGCCATGGGGAGGAGGCCGGCCCACGGGGTCCGGGAACCCCGGCCGAGGATGACAGGGGCGAGGGGGCGAAGGGTGGCGGCTGGGTCTGGGAGGAGCGCCGGGAGGATGGCACAGAACGGGTTTCACTCCCTGATCGGCGCGGTCGCCGCTCGGCGGCTGTGGCCGGGGCGGGTGGCGGTCGTGCTGGGGGTGGTGCTGGGCTCGATGCTGCCGGATGTGGATGTGTTGCCGAGCGCGCTGCTGCGGGTGACCGGCGGCCGGCTGGGGGCGGAGGTGCACCGGACGTTCACGCACAGCCTGTCGCTGGTGGCGCTGTGCTGGGTGGCGGCGTGGCCGGT
>CAYLPT010000225.1:0-3078 GCA_964385645.1 uncultured bacterium | reverse complement strand
GGCGGTGAGGGAACGGGGCGGCGAGTGGTGGAGGCGAGTGCTGGGAGGCGAGCAGCGGGGGCTTCTGGCCCGGGCGAGCGCGGGCGCGCTCTGGGGGGCGTCACTGGTCTACGGGGCGGCGCTGGAGGTTCACCTCGCGGGCTACAGGCTGGGGCTCGCGCGCCGGACGCGGGCGCCGGCGCTCGTGGTTAGCATCGGCAACCTCACCCTGGGGGGCACCGGCAAGACGACCGCGGCGATGGCGGTGGCCCGCTGGCTGGCCGAGCGGTGGCGCCCTGCCTATCTCAGCCGCGGCTACCGGGGGCGGGCTGAGCGGCGGGTGCTGGTCGTGTCGGAGGGGGCGGGGCCGCTGGCGGGTGTGGAGGAGGCGGGCGACGAGGCGGTGCTGGCGGCGACGAAGCTGGCCGGGGTCCCGGTGGTGGTGGGCAAGGACCGGCGGCGCAGCGCGGCCGAGGCGATCGCGCGCTTCGGGGCCGACGCGCTGGTGCTGGACGACGGTCTCCAGTACCAGCGGCTGGAGAAGGACCTGGAGATCGTGCTGCTGGACGCGCTGAACCCGTTCGGGTATGATTTCCTGGTGCCGCGAGGGCTGCTCCGGGAGCCGCCCCGGCATCTCGCGCGGGCGAACGCGGTGTGGCTGACCCACTGCGACCTGCGTCGGCGCGCGGAGGTTGATGCGCTGCGCCGGCGGGTCGGGGAGCTGGCGCCGGAGGCCCGGGTGTGGGAGAGCGTACACCGGCCGGTGCGGCTGCACAGGCTCGACGCGGACGAAGAGGCGGCGCCGAAGGCCCTGCGCGGCCGGCGGGTGTGCGCGCTCTCGAGCGTGGGTAACCCGGTCTCGTTCGAGCGGACGCTGGAGCGCCTCGGCGCCGAGGTGGTGATGGCGCTGCGTTTCCCCGACCACCATGCGTATCGAGGCGGCGAGCTGGTCGAGCGGGTTGGCGCGGGAGAATGGGTCGTGACCACCGAGAAGGATGCCGTGCGGCTGCCGCGCGAGGCGCTGCCCGGGCCGACCTGGTGTTTGGAGGTGGAGCTGGCCGAGCGGCCGGGCTGTCCTCCGCTGGCCGAGGAGCTGGAGTGGCTGTTGAGCGAGAGCGCAAGCGGGTAGGGGCGCCGTATGGGCGGGAGCGGCGGTCGGCCCTCTACGAGTGGCACCGGCGGATGCAGAGCCGGGTCGGGAACGCGGTGCTGCTGTGGATGGCGCGCCGCTGCCACCGACTCTCTGAGCGGACGGGGCCGCGGCTGGGGTCAGCGCTCGGATGGGCGATGCGCTGGATCTCGCCGCGGCACTATCAGATCGTGCTGACGAACCTGCGGATCGCCTTCGGGCGGGAGAAGAGCGAGGAGGAGCTGCGGGAGCTGGCCGCGGCCTGCTACCGCCACCTGGGCAAGTGCCTGACTGAGTTCTACCGGCTGCCGGCGATGACGCAGGAGGAGCTGCGGCGGATCGCCCGCCTGGAGGGCCAGGAACACCTGGACGCGGCGCTGGCGCGGGGCAAGGGCGGGATTCTGCTGACCGGGCACGTGGGCAACTGGGAGATGGTGGGGGCGCGGATCGCGGGCGCGGGGTACCCGCTCAACGTGATCGCGCGATCGCAGCGGGACGCGGCCCTGACCGACTACATCGTGCGGACGCGGATGGCGGTGGGCATGAGCGTGTTCGATCGGGCGCACTCGGTGGGTCGGTCTCTGCGGGCGCTGCGGCGCAACGAGCTGGTGGGGATCCTGCTCGACCAGAACGCCGGGGAGGACGGTATCTTCGTGGACTTTTTCGGGCTGCCCGCCTCCACCGCGCCGGGTGCGGCGGCCTTCGCGCTGCGGACCGACGCGGCCGTGCTGCCCACCTTCGGCTGGCGGCAGGAGGACGACACGCATACGGTGGAGATCCGCGCGCCCGTCCCTCTCATCCGCACCGGCGACCGGGAGCATGACCTGCGCGCGAACACCGCGCAGTTCACCAAGATCATCGAGGCCCAGATCCGAAAGCACCCTGCTCAGTGGTTCTGGCTGCACAAGCGCTGGAAGAGCCGTCCGCCGCAGGAGAGGGACTCCGGGGCATGAGCTTCGACGACGTGCGCAGTGTGCTGATCATCAAGCTGAGCTCAATCGGCGACGTGGTGCACGCGCTGCCGGCGCTGGCCGCGCTCCGCCGCCGCTTCCCGCAGGGACACATCGCCTGGGCGGTGGGGCCCGCGGCGGCCGAGGTGGTGGCGGGCAGCCCGCACCTGAGCGAGACGCTGGTGATCGGCGGCCGCGCGCCGATCGCAGGGTCCGTGTCGCTGCCCTCCCTGGGCTCGCCGCGCGCGCTGGCGCGAGCGCTGCGGCGGCGGCGCTTCGACCTTGCGCTGGACCTGCAGGGGCTGCTGCGCACCGCGGTGCTGGCCTGCCTGAGCGGCGCGCCGCGGCGGATGGGGTCCCGAGGCTCGCGGGAGGGGGCCTGGCTGCTGTATAACCTCCGGGTGGCTTCCGACCAGCGCGGGCAGCACGCGGTGGAGAGCTACCTCGAGTTTGCGCGCGCGCTCGGCGCGCCGGTCGAGCCGGTGGACTTCACGATTGCGACGGACAGCGAGCACGAGGCCGCGGTGAGGTCCCTGCTGGGAGATGGGGAGGAGCTGGCGGCCCTGGTGCCGGGGGCGCGCTGGCTGTCGAAGCGCTGGCCTGCGGCGCGCTTTGCGGCTGTGGCGGAGGCGCTGGCGTCGAGGTACGGGCTCCGCAGCGTGGTCGTTGGCGGCGCCGCGGACGGCCCACTGGCGGGCGCGATCGCGGCCGCGGCGCGGGCGCCGGTGCTAGACCTGACAGGGCGGACGACTCTGAAGGAGCTGGCGGCGCTGCTGCGGCGGTGCCGGGTGGTGGTATCGAACGACACGGGGCCGATGCACTTGGCGGCCGCGGTGGGGGCGCCGACGGTGGCGATCTTCGGCCCGACGGATCCGCAGCGGCTGGGCCCCTATGGTGCGGGGCATGCGACGGTGTCGGCGGGGGCGCCGTGCGCGCCGTGCCGGCGCCGGCGGTGCGATCCGCTGCGCTGCCTGGAGGCGGTGGAGCCCGAGGAGGTGGTGGCGGCGATAGGGCGGGTGC
>CAYLPT010000224.1:0-3089 GCA_964385645.1 uncultured bacterium | reverse complement strand
CCTCCGCCGGATCCTCCAGCAGCGGCACCCTCACCACCACCCGCCCCTCCTCCTCCGGCCCGGCCTCGACGGCCGCGAGGTCGTACACCGTCACCCCCACTTCCTCACACTGGGCCACGAACTCGTCGTAGGGGTGCACCTCTCGCGAGCGTGCCGAAAGATACCCGTAGGCGCGGTCGAAGTCCCGCTGGTAGAGGGCCTCGAGGTAGGACACGACGACCTCGCGCGGGCTCTCCGCCGACGCCGGGGGCTCCGGCGGCGGCGCCGCGGGGACCGGCCCGGGCCCGCGCGCCCGCAGCAGCACAACGGCGATGACGATCGCCGCGACCAGCAGCACCACCAGCGCCGCGCGCGCCTTCACGCTGCACCTCCCCCGGGGGAGAATGCTAGCACCCCCCGCGGGCCGCTGTCAAGGATAAGCGAGCGCCGCCCCCCTTTCCCGGAGGTGTGGAAATGCTGTGGATTTCCCGCGCCGGGCCGCCCGGCTTGCCTTTTGCCGACTGGTGTGTTAGCATGAAGCCGGTGCGCCGGTAGCTCAGGTGGATAGAGCGTGGGGTTGCGGACCCCAAGGTCGGAGGTTCGAGTCCTCTCCGGCGTACCAGCCCTTCCTACACACCACCGCCGCGTGGGTAGCGCGTTCGGCCGCGTCGTGGTATCATCTGTGGCGCCGGCGGAGCCGGCTCTCGCGGCGGCGCGGCCGCCCCAGCATGTGAAGGGAGAGCGCGTGGCGAAGGATACCAGGAAGGCGATTGAGGCGGAGGGCGTCGTTCGGGAGGTCCTCCCCAACACCATGTACCGGGTGGAGCTCGAGAACGGCCCCTTGGTGCTCGCTCAGGCGTGTGGCAAGATGCGCAAGTACCGGATCCGCATCCTGCCCGGTGACAAGGTCAAGCTTGAGCTCAGCCCTTACGACCCAGCCCGGGGACGGATCGTCTACCGCTACCGATAGCTGCCCCTCCGGCGGCCCGCGGCCGGCGTTCGCCCTCCCGACCGGCGGCCGCCAGCCGGGCGGCCCGGCGCGTGCAGGGCAGGGGCGTGCATTCCACCTGGAGGCTCGGCCTTGAGGCTGTCCATGCACTCCATCTGCATCGAGCGCAAGTACCCCCTGCCCGGGGCGCTCCAGCGCGCCGCCGACTTGGGCTATCAGGGCTACGAGATTGACGTCGGCGACTTCGGCAACACCGGCCTTGGGCTCCACTGGCCGGAGGAGTACACCGCCCCGCGCGTCGCCGCCGCCCGCCAAGCCGCCGAAGCCGCAGGCATCGCCATCAGCTCCCTCTGCCTCGGGGTGCTCTGGCGCTTCTACCCCTCCAGCCCCGACGTCTCCGTCCGCGCGCAGGCCGCCGAGATCATCCGCCAGGCCCCGGCCCTCGCCGCCCTCGCCGGCGCCGGCGTCATCCTGCTGCCCGTCGGCCAGCCCGACTCCCTCACCCCCGCCCAGGCCCGCGACAATCTGGTTGAGGTGCTCAAGGGGTGTGTCGGCGAGGCCGAGCGGGCTGGCGTCGTCTATGGCGTCGAGAACGTCGGCCAGGCCCTGGCCCGCACCGCCGACGACCTGCTCGAGATCGTCTCCCGGGTGGGCTCGCCGGCCTGCCGCGTCTACTATGACGTGGGCAACGCCACCGCGCAGGGGGCGAGTCCGGCCGACGATCTGCGCAAGCTCGGCGACCATATCGCGATGATCCACGTCAAGGACGTAGTGCGCCAGGGCGAGCGCCGGATCGCCACCATCGGCGAGGGCGAGGTGGACTGGCCCGGCGTCGCCCGCGCCGTGGCCGACATCAGCTACGACGGCTACCTCACCCTCGAGGTCCCCGGCACCCCGGAGGACGCCGACGAGGTGGCGATCCACAGCCGGGACGCGCTCCGGCGCTTCGGGCTCTGACACCTGACCAAGGAGGAGATACCTGATGGCCAGTGACAAGCTGCGGGTGGCGATGGTGTGCGGCGCCGGCATCGGTGCCAGCCATGTCCAGTGCTGGCGGCATCTCGAGGACAAGGCCCTCATCACCGCGGTCATGGACGTGGACCCCGAGCTGGCCCAGATCACCGCCCACATGTCGGGCGACGTGCCCTGGACCACCGACCTCGACGAGCTGCTGGCCCGCGATGACGTGGACGCGGTGGACATCTGCTCGCCCCCCTTCGCCCACGCCGACCAGATCGTCAAGGCCGCCCAGGCCGGCAAGCACGTGCTCTGCGAGAAGCCCTTCACCGTCAACCTCGACGACGCCGACCGCGCCATCGAGGCCTGCAAGAAGGCGGGCGTCAAGCTCATGGTCGCCTTCCCTAGGCCGTACTCGGCGGTGGGGCGACGGCTCAAGGAGATGATCGAGACCCAGGAGCTGGGCCGGCCCATCCGCATCTACGCCGCGCACCACATGCGCGCCGAGTGGATCCGCAAGCGCACGGGCTGGTTCTGGGATCCGGCCAAGAGCGGTGGCACGGCCATCGAGGGCGTGATCCACGACTTCCACTACCTGCCGTGGCTGATGGGGCCGGCCAAGCGCATCTACGCCGAGGCCGGCGCCTTCCTCTACACCGACCGCTCGCCCACCCTCCCCGACGACCAGCTCGTGGTGCTGTGGCGCTTCGAGAACGACGCCATCGGGATCATTGACGGGGGGGCCAACCAGCCCAGCAACTTCGGCGGGCAGATGAGCCTCTTCTTCACCGGGGGCGGCGTCAGCGTCGAGCGAGGCGGCCCCTTGCGCATCTACCGAGGGATGACCGACTACCACCCGAGCGTCGAGGAGGTGCACCACTTCGGGCCCATGGGCGACGACACCCACATCACCCGCTCGCCCTTCAGCCCCACGGGCCACCTGGGCGAGATCAGCCACTTCGCCGACTGCGTCCTCAACGACCGCCAACCCGAGACCCCTGGCGAGCACGGCCGCTGGTCCCTCGAATACGCCTGGGCCGCCATCAAGTCGTTCCAGACCAACCAGCCGGTCTCCCTGCCCCTCGCCAAGCCGTATCCGAAGTACTGAGCGGCGCGCCAGACTGCACATACCCAGGGTCTTGGGCCCTCACGCCCAAGACCGCGCCGTCCTGCCGTAGGGCGGGGTTCGGAGACCCCGCCCTAC
>CAYLPT010000223.1:0-11599 GCA_964385645.1 uncultured bacterium | reverse complement strand
CGACACCGAGCAGGGATTCGCCGTGCAGACCTTCGGCGACCCGAGCCGGGAGATGGTGGACATAGAGGGCATCGTTCTGGCGAGGATGCCCCTCAGAGGCTGAGTCGGCAGTGAGTTCCCCACGCACGTGGGGGTGAACCGACGCAGGAGCGAGTGAAAGCCGTGATCCTGCAGAGTTCCCCACGCACGTGGGGGTGAACCGTAGCGCTGGTGGAGCTCGAGCCGGGCTATCAGGAGTTCCCCACGCACGTGGGGGTGAACCGATCGGGCTGGTGGAGCTCGAGCCGGGCTATCAGAGTTCCCCACGCACGTGGGGGTGAACCGGACCGCTACGCCCACCTGCGCCGCGCGCTCCCGAGTTCCCCACGCACGTGGGGGTGAACCGCTGCGGGATGATCCCGGCGACCCCGAGGCGGAGAGTTCCCCACGCACGTGGGGGTGAACCGGCGAAACCGACGACGTTGCCCCTGGTGACGCCGAGTTCCCCACGCACGTGGGGGTGAACCGAACACGCGCATGCCGGCCGGCGTATGGGGCGCGAGTTCCCCACGCACGTGGGGGTGAACCGCCATGCTCAGCCTGTTGCCGCGGCCCCCACTCGAGTTCCCCACGCACGTGGGGGTGAACCGACCGCGCGCTCATGGATTCCCTGGCGGAGACCGAGTTCCCCACGCACGTGGGGGTGAACCCCAACAAGATGAGCCTCGGCTTCGCCTCCCGCCGGGGCTACTGGCGGTCTTCGGTTGAGGCGGTGCAGATGCTGAGCACCCCGGCCGAGGTAGAGGGACTGGGGGCAGCGTTCGCGCAGCTATGGGAGCAGGCGACACCGGCGCCGAGCTGGGAAGATAAGGACTAGTACGCGCGCGCCGTCGCGGGGCGTTCAGTGCCGAAGGGCACCCTGGCCGCTGTGCGTTCGGAGGTTGCGGAGGAGCGCGCTGCATACTACCGGTCGTTGGCGGAGGCGGTCAGGAAGCGCCTCTGACGGCCAGTGGGCCGCAGCCATGTCGCCCGAACCGTGGACACGCGCTGAGACCTGCTGGCAAGGTGCACATGGTCGAGAAGGCACACAGATCGCGGTCTGAGGGTGCGGGACGCGCCAGTTCCCTGTGACCGGGCTTCTGTGGTATCATCAGCCAGAGCGGCTGGCGCCGCCGCAGCTCGGGATGGGAGCGCCTGGAGTCGTCACCGATGTTCGCGAAGGTCCTTGCAGGCGACTGCACACAACTGCTCAGCGAGTCCTCGCTCCGAGCGGCCGGCGTGGAGATGCCGGTCACGCTCACCTTCCTCGACCCGCCCTTCAACCAGGGTAAGGACTACGAGTACTTCGACGACGCCATGGCCGAGGACGCCTACTGGCGGTGGATGACGGACGTGTGTCGGAGGATCCACGACGTTACTGTGGACGGCGGTGCACTCTACTTCATGCAGCGGGAAAAGAACGCGGAGCATGTACTCCGGAGTATGCGGGAGGCGGGTTGGGCTCTCCAGAACCTGATCGTCTGGCTCAAGAGCACCTCGGCCGTTCCTGGGCCGCATCGCTTCGGCAAGCAGTACCAGATCATCGCCTTCGGCACCAAGGGGCAAAGGCCAAGGGTCTTCCACCGCCTTCGTGTAGACGCACCGCTGCGCCCGGGCTACCGGCATCCGCGCCAGAGCGGGATCTATGTGACCGACTGCTGGGATGACATCCGCGAGCTGACCTCGGGCTACTTTGCGGGCGAGGAGGCGCTGCGCCGGCCAACGGGAGAGAGATTCCACAAGCAGCAGGCTCCACTGGCACTCCTGGCGCGGATAGTCCTGTCATCCAGCAACCCTGGCGACCTGGTGCTCGATCCATTCGCGGGCACCGGCACTACACTGGTCGCGGCTAAGCAACTCGGCCGGCACTCACTTGGGGTCGAGATCGACCCCGCGAACGCCGCCATGATCGAACGAAGAGTCAGCGAACCTCGGGATGCGGACTCGCTTGACCAGCTGCGTCACTACTACCGGTTCACCGAGAACCTGGATGAGATCTGGCCTTCGCCTGTTACCCCCTGGCGTGGGAAGACGCAGCAGATGTCGCTTATGGAGTAGCTGCGGCTGGTGCCAGAGGACGCGTCAGCAAGTGGCAGTGGCTCGCGGCTGGAGCATCTCGGCTGGCGGTCTGCACACCCCTAACTCCGGATCCGCCCTCGACTCGGGCCCCCGGCCGCCAGCGATACAGGCCGGCGAACTGGGTGCCCCAGAGGAACAGGTGGATGGCTGACGCCCGGCCTGTGGTGAGAGTGCGCAGGGCGACCGCGGCGCTCCGGGCGATCGCTGAGCGACCAGCGGGAAGATTCTGTTGACAAGGGCTGCGTCGCGGCCTGGAATACCCGAGAGAGTCCGCCCAACCTTACACTACGGGCGGGGCATAACCTCAACTCCCCCTAGGCCTGCACATCGGCCAACCGCTTCAGCAGCAGGCGCAGTCTTGTCCCGCTATCGGCACACCCACCATAGTTCGTTACTGGTGCCACAACGAAGTAGCAGAAGGCGGGGAACAGCGACCCCCGTCTCGTCACCTTCAGCACAACAGTGAAGGCCGATGCATGCACGGAGACATCGGTCGCCACAATGTCGTCTGCATGCACATGGGTCTCGGCAAGCGGACCCACGATCACCAGTGTGCTCCCGTCCTTGATGAAGATTCTCGAAACATACTGATTATACATCTTCCATGCCGCCACACAGAGGGCGGTGACTGCCACCCCCCTGATGAAGGGCGCCGCGCCGACATCCTTGAGGACTTGGTTCAGCAGTACTGACGCAACGAGCGTGCAGAACCAGAGCATGTTTGCGTATCCCGCCCTCAGCACTGGAACCTCACCATCAGTTACGATCAGTCCTTCCTCCTCCGGCTCAGCTCCCATCGCCTGATCCCTCGACGGTCACCAGACGCCGCCCGCTGCCAGCATGTGGGGCAGGGGGGGCGCTAGCTTGCCTGACAGAGGGCCTGGGAGGTTGCTCAGGTCCCATGTGCCTGCGTACCAGGTGTAGGTGGGCATTGCGGTAATCTTTCCGCCTGCTCCAGCCGCATGGCCCAACCCGCTCGCCGTCGCAGACGTACCGCCAGTAAGTGCCGCCCAGCCGCGGCCGCATCCGCTTCCCCTACCGAGTCAATGCGAGCAGTTGCGTGACGCCGCTTACCGCGCACGCGACCCCGGCTGCCAAGATGACGACCGCGGCGATGGGTGCGAGCACCCGCAGCCACCGCGCCGGCACGAGCTCCCGGAGCTCATCCTGCGTCGGCCTCCTATCCACAGGCGCCTCTGAGAACAGTTGCCAGTGGGTGAGCCGCGCGGCGTGCTCGCGATTCAGGATGCCGAGCACGCCGACCGCACAGAAGAGCAGGCCCCCCGCGAGCAGCAACAGGCCGCCCGCAACACTGCCGGCCCCTGGCGTGGGCGGCACAGGCGCACCCGTCACAGCTGCCTCAGGGGCGCCGCGGAGAAGGCGGATGGCCTGCCGTACTGCTCCCACCCAGAGACCCGCGCCAAAGACCACCAGGTGAGCCCCGCCAACGATGTTGAAGATCTCCCAGTACCGCAGCGCGTACGACCAGGATAGGTGTTGCCGGCCCCGGCGCCAAGGCCACACCTGGTCCAGGGCAAAGCCCTGTCGAGCGTACCAGGCTGCGTAGTTGCGGCGGTACTTGAGGATCAGGTACGCCGACCCCCAGCAGAAGACCGCGCCCAGGATCATCATCGCCAGCTTGGCCACAGCCTCATCCCCGTCACCAGGCGTAGTAGAAGGCCCCCCAGGTCCCGCCCCCGCCGAGGCCCACTTCGTAGAAGGGCTGTCCGTTGGCCTGCGCCGGCAGGCCAACCGCGACTCCAGGACCGACTCCAGTGCCGGGTGCCCCGAAGAGACCCAAGTAGCTCTGGATCTGGTAGTTCCAGCCGTGCCCTGGAGTCTGGCCGCCCGGAGCGTAGTTCACGCTCAGGCCGCGAGTCCCTAGGCCGCCACCAACGTAGGGGTGAACGTATCTGCGCGCGTAGCGGCCAATATCCCACCACTCACGCGGGGCCGGCGAACAAGGATCGGCACCGAGCATGACCCCGAACATCGGTCCCAGACCCACGATCGTGCCGGGCCCAACACTTAGGCCTGACAAGCCGATGCCGATGACAGGGAACGAGTAGCCGATGTCCAGGTAGTCCAACCCCTCCGGATCCACCCACACCAGCGGGCTGTTCCCCACATACACATACCAGTTCATCCCATCGCGGATCGGGTCCTGCTGCACGAAGCGGCCCGGCTCGGGCCAGTAGACGCGCGCCCCGAGCTGCAGCAGCCCCGAGGGACCCGTGAGGTAGCCCCAGGCGGCGCCGTGCATCCGCTGTCCGAGGCCGTTGTGCCGACAAGTGGCAATCGCCGACACGGCTCCCGCCTAGGCCGACGCAGACAGTGCCTGGATCGCCTCCCTCACCTCGGCCACGAAGGCGTCCGGGTCCCGCGGGCTGATATAGACGATCCTCCCGAACGAGAACCACAGCACGCCCTTCCTGAGCAACAGGGCCACTCCTCGTCGGGCGAAGACATTGCCGAACACGTGGAAGCCTGACCCCGATGTGACACAGCGCACGAACGACGTGACCCTCGCATCCTCGACCTCCGCCAGGCCGATCGTCCGCCGGGACACGCGCAGGAACCCGAACACGATCCACTCCAGCTCGATCCTGCCACCGGTGACGCGGTAGCGGAAGCTAGCCAATGGGAAGAAGAACAGGAAGTAGGCGGCCGTCAGCACGGCAGCGGCATGCATGAGGACTGCGCGGTGCTCGAAGATCTCCGCCATCTCCTGGCTCCCCGGGAGTGCGGCTGCTAGGACATGCTCACAGCCAAGCGACCACATCACCGCGTGCTTCGCCTGCTCTCCACGCGCAGGTGGCTCCGCCGAGCCGCCGCGGGAGCGGCGCACATGACATGCCGGCCGCGTATCTCTGCTCAGGGCATCGGCGGTAAAGCCGCGCGCACCAGCCAGACGCACGGCACGGCCTGCCCTTTATCTCTTGACCCTCCCCTCGGCACCCGTCAGGTCGTGGCCACACCACTCGCAACGCCTTGGGGTGAATGGAGACCACCACTCGAACAGCCTGGCACCAAGGAGCCGATAGGTGTGCCACCCCACCGGGACGCCGCAGTTGGGGCAGCGGATCCTGGTTGTCACGAACCCCATGAGACACGCCCAGGGCAAGACCAGGAGGGCCAGCACCCAGTGAACCACCACCCCGAGGTACCCCAGGAGGAAGCCTCCAGCCGGGTACACGACGAAGGTGAGCACGTTCAGCGTTCGGCGGATGTTCGCTGTCGGCATGCCGGCCTTCGATCACCATGCGGGTCTAGTGTCGGTAAGACCCAGCTAGCCACCAGGCTATGTCCCGGAGGTCGCGGTACAGCGCCCGGAGGTCGCGGTACACCTCCCGGAGGTCGCTAAGGGCGTCAGCCGCTGTGTAGGTGGAGGTAGTCGTGAAGGATGTGGAAAGGCCCGCGCCAGGTCCCACACCCACCGCAACCGCGTTCCACCCACAGGCGTCGAAGGAGATCGCGCCAGAGCCTTCCTTCACGTTCACATCAACATTGTACGAGTACCCCTCTATATCCCTACGGGCAAACCCGGCAGTGACGGCGGCCCCGACGTTGGGTCCGACCGCCGGCCCGGTCGTTGCATAGACACCTGACTCCAGTGGATGGTCAGTGTCGAAGACCACTCCCAGGCCAAGGTCTAGGCCGTACACGCCTGATGCCTCGCCCTCGAACCCTACGAATATGTCGGCCAACCCAGGCGGATCCACCCTTGTCACCGGGTTGCTGCGTGCGTGTGCATACCGGTTCCAGCGAACCCGCAGCGGGTCCTGCTGCACGAAGCGGCCCAGCTCGGGCCAGTAGACGCGCGCCCCGAGCTGCAGCAGCCCCGAGGGACCCGTGAGGTAGCCCCAGGCGGCGCCGAAGCGGTACGCGTTCTGGGTGGTACCCGAGGCGCTGAGCTGGCGGCCGAAGGCGTCCAGGGTGTAGCTGTCAGTGATGGCGGCCGAGGCGTCCACCAGGTGCCGAGCGGTGCCCACCGCATCGTAGAGCGGAAACCGGCTGATCCCGCCCGCCCGCTGGGTGTGCAGCCAGGGCCCATAGTAGCTCCCGGACACCGCGGTGTGCCGGGCCAGCGGCCCGCCGGAGTCGTTGGTCTCCTCCAGCACCCGCTCGCCGTCGTAGACATAGCGCCACCAGGTGCCGCCCAGGCGCGCCCGCATGCGCTGGCCGAGGGCGTTGTAGTAGTAGAGGTCGGTCACGCTGCCGCCGCCGCTGGGGTAGGTGACCGAGGTGAGGCGGCTCTCATCGTCATAGGCCAGCGACCAGCTCCCGAACAGCGATCCGGACACGCTCGTCATGTTCCCCGCCCCGTCGTAGGCGAAGCTGGCCGACTGGCCGCCCCCGGAGATGGAGGTCAGCTTGTCGTTGTGGTCGTGGCTGTAGGTGTAGGCGGTCCCGTCCCGGGTCATGCTGGTGCGGTTGCCGACCGCATCGTAGCCATAGGTGACGCTGTAGTCAATCGTCCCGCTCGGATTGCGCCGCGTCTCCTCGGTCAGCCGGTAGACTCGGTCGTAGCGCAGCGTGGTCAGGTAGGCCGACGTCCCCGCCCAGTACTCGCTGCGCCTCAGCGGGTTGCCGGTGTGGTCCCACAGGCCGCCGTCGCTGTAGGCGTAGTCGGCCCGGTACCGGGTGGTGCCGCCGGTGGTCAGGTTCCGGACGGAGGTCAGCCAGTTGCGCGCGTTGTAGTCGTAGCGAATGTAGCTGCCGGGCCGCGTGATCCTGGTGCGCCGGCCGCCGTTGTCGTAGGTGAAGGTGATCGTGACCCCGTTGGGGTTGGTCACGGAGGCGAGCTGGTTGCGAGCGTTGTAGGTGTAGGTGAGGTCCACGTTGTCGGGCGTGGTGAGCGTGGTGACGTTGCCGACCCCGTTGTACTGATAGGTGACGGTCTTGCCGGCCCCGTTGGTGAGCGACTTCACCCACTGGCTGGGGTAGTAGACGACACTCGTGGTGCCCATGGCATCCCGGAGGCCAGTGATGAGCCCGTCCTTGTCCCGGCTGATGTAGACATCGGTCATAGTCGGGTAGTCAATGGCCTTGTAGCCGGATCCGTAGGGCCCCCAGAGCTGGTCGTTGGCGTCGTAGCGGAAGTACGTGACTCGGCCGCGGCCGTCGCGGTGGGACGCGATCCGCCCGTCGTCCTTGAGGGTCCAGGTCTCGTAGGTTGCGTCCGGGTAGTCCACCCGGATCAACCGGTCGGCCCCGTCCCACATGTAGGTCGTGGTCTTCAGGCGCGCGTTCTTCACGGTCTTGGGGTTGCCGACCTCGTCGTACGTATACTCGGTGACGTAGTTAAGCCCCCCGAAGTCCTCGGTGACCTTCCTCAGCCACTTCCCATAGGGATCGTACTCGAGCTTCGTCACCACGCCGTTCTCATCGGTCACCTGGTCGAGCAGATGCCAGCAGTTCCAGGTGAGCGAGATGCTCTTCTGCCCCGCGCCGATGTCCGGGTAGGTGACCTGGGTCAGCCGGTGGATGCCATCCCAGCCGAAGGAGGTGGTGTTCCCGTTGCCGTCGGTGATGCTGACGATGTCCCCCACAGAGTTCGCGGTAACGTCAATGTTGCTGCCGAGCGGAGGCTCGATGTAGTCCAGGTAGCAGTTGGCGTCGTAGTAGAACGTCGTCATATTGCCACACGCGTCCATTACCGTCCTGAGCTGGTAGGCCTTGCTCGCGTCCCAGTAGGCGAAGGATGTGGTTCGCTGTACGGGGTTGCCGTTGATGTCCTCATCCTGCACGATGATGGAGGTGACCCGATCTGTGCCCGGCACGTAGGTCAGGTTCGTGACCCGCCCCTCGGGGGTGCTGACCTGGGTGGGGAATCCGTATGCATCGTACTGGAACTGGTAGGAGGGGCTGGCACTGCCGAGGGTGGGGTCGTAGTTCTGGGCGTCTATGAGCTTGGTGATGGCGTTGGGGTGGAGGGGATCCTGGTAGTAGAACCGGTGCACGTGGTCCTTGCCCCCTGGCTCGGGCTGGTAGCTGTCCCGGACGCCGAGGCGCCGCAGCTGTGAGTCGTAGGCCCAGGTGAGGCTGGCGTTGACGCGGCCCGAATCCCCCCAGTCCTTGATGGCCTGGAGCAGGGTCCCGTAGTACCGCCCATTGGCGACGTCGTCTGTGAACTCCCAGATGTTCCGAATGATGCGGTTCTGGCCGTCCTTCTGCTCCGTGATATCAGTGTAGAGCTGCCCGTTCGGCTGTACGGCGTAGCTGTACGTCACGGTCGACTGCGGGGACCCGGTGATCCCGTGGGCGACGATGGCGGCCTTGCCGTTGAAGGTCCCGTACTGGTACCACACCTGCCGGCCCGTGGGGTCGGTGATGCTGTTGACGCGGGTGCCGGTGTAGGCGAACTGGTAGCCCTGGCCTGCTGCGTCGGTGATGCGGATGAGGCGCTTGGGCGTGTAAGTGTCATAGGCGAAGTCGGCGTGAAGCCCGCCGGGCACCGTGACTCGCGTGAGGTAGCCGGTGGTGTAGATGAAGGTCGTCTGCCGGCCGTTGGGGTCGGTAACTGCTGTCAGGTTTCCGTTGGCATCGTAGCTGAGCTGCCAGGTCAGCTTGGCGCCCCCTGCCCCGGCGCGCCGGGAGATCCTCTCGGGGGCCCAGATCCCCGGGCCGACCTCGTAGTAGGTGTGCTCCTCCCCATTGTGCCCGCAGCCGCATGGCGCGACCCGTACGGTCGAGTAGACTCCCGCGAACCACCAGAGCTTGTACTTGGATCCGGGCGGGGCCAGGTACTCGCCCGCGGAGTAGGTGAAGTACGTCTCCCGGCCGTCGGGATCTATCAGCGTGGCGCCGTACGGCGAGTCATCTATGATTCGGTAGTTGAAGCTGTGGGTCCACCGGTGGCCGAGGGAGCTGCTGCGCTCGGACTGGGAGTTGAACGTGACGTAGAAGGGGACGTTCCCGCCGGGGCCCTGGTAGAAGACGGGCATGTCGCGGATGGTCAGGTTCCCGGTGAAGGTGTTGATGGTGTCGTACGGGCTGCCGCCGCAGGCGTTGCCACCATCGCCATCTCCCCCACCGCCCCCTCCGCCACCATAGCACGGCGGCGGAGGCCCCGGGGAGTCCGGCGGCCTCGGGGGGCCCGGCGCCCAGGCAGACAGGGGCATCACCGCGGCCAGCAGGAGCGCCACTGCCATCGCCGCGGTGCGCAGGGTCCGACCCTCTAGTGCTGTATCCGGAATCGTTGGTCTCATCGTGACGCCTCATATCTCCGGAGGCGGGAGCACTTCATGCCCCACCAGCCGAGTGGTCAGGTGGCTGCCCGGCACCTCCGCTACCATGCGATCCACGACGGCCTCCGCTGTCGCCTCGTCGCCCATCTGCCGAGCACAGACAACCGCACGGTACAGCAGGTCCGCCTTCTCCCGGGACGTCAGCGCGGCGTCCGCGCCGGCCAGGAGCACTTCTAGCGCGGCGGGGAGGTCGCCACTCATCTCCAGGCAGATCGCCAGGCCCCGGTGGGAGGCGGCCCGCACGAGGTCATTCTGGGGGAGGGTGAGCGCAGCCCTGAACTCCTCCTCCGCAGTTGCCAGGTCCTCAGCGCGCAGCGAAAGCTCGCCGACGAGGTAGTGTGCCCACGAGCGGTACAGCGGGTCCTTCTCCTCTCCAGCCAGGAACTCGGTGGCGGCGGCGAGCGCGAGGTCGAAGTCCCGGCGCTGTTGGTGGCATACCGCCATCTCGACGAGGGCGAAGTCGGCGTAGCGGGTGCCCGGGTAGTACTGCCTGACCTGGGAGTACACGCCGAGAGCTGCTTCGAGGTCGCGCAGCTCGAACAGACTGTGAGCGACCCCGAAGACCGCACGGGCCTGGTGGCGGTATTCCGGCGCCTCGGCCGCCACTTGGAGGTAGATGTCAAGCGCCTCCGCGTGGCGCTCCTCGGCCGACCATGAGATGCACTCGGCGATGCCGATAAGGGCTTCCCTTTCGTGCGACGTGCCTGGGTAGGACTCTGCGACCGCCTCGTACAGCTCCAGAGCGGCCGGGTAGTCCCTGAGCTCGTACTTGAGCAGATCGGCGAGCCTGAGGGCGGCGAAGGCGGCGTTCGCCGAGCTGCGTGAGTGCTCCATCGAGTCGAGAAAGGTGTAGATCGCAGCGTCGTAGCTGCTGCCCTGCAGGGGATGGCACCACGCCTGGGCGAGCAGCATGTACTCCTGGGTCTCGGCATCGGGATACTCGGTCTCGACCCGGCCGTAGAGCCGGACAGCCGTGGCCCGCTCGCCCACCCGCTCGTAGTAGTCAGCCAGCTCCACCAGGGCCCTGCCGGCCTCGCGGGTTTCCGGATACCCGGTGATGATCTGCTCCAGGTACGCGAGCTGCCTGGTGGTCTCTCCCGTCCAGGCATAGTCGTGAGCGGCCTCGAGCAATGCCGAAGCTGAGCCATCTCCCCACTCGCCGAGGCCCACGAACCTGATGCTGAGGCCCTCCGGGGAGAGGGTCGGAGCCGGCGCGCGCTCCTTCACCCCCCGGGCTCCGCGTGCCGCGCGGGGCAGCGCCGCGACCGCCGCCGCCAGCCGAGCGCGGAGCCGGGCCTCCTGATCTCCCGGGGGTAGGTCGGCCTCCGCAGGCGGCGACGCTGATGGCACGGCTACCGCCTCGCCGCCCTCAGGCCGGACGACGCCGACCTCTGTGACGGTGCCGGCGTCAGCAGTGGGTGCCGCGTCGGCGCCTTCGGCCAGCGCCGGAGCCGTAGGCGCGCACAGGAGAAGAGACAGAAGGCACAAGGGTGCAACGGAGAAACAGGTCCTTCGCGATCCAACCATGCGACCCTCCTGGACAAGGGTCCCCTTGACACATGGCCAGACACCAGGACGAGAGGGTCCGCTCTGCAGTCGCGAATGTAGACCAGGACTCGTCTGCTGTCAAGACCCGTGGCGGCACAATGTGAGACGAGTCTTGGGTGAACCCCTTCGACTCGACACTTCAGGGAGTCGAGCTAGGTGCCCCTCGCCGGACACACGGCGCCCGCGCTCGCCCTCTCCGCCCACCTCATCCACAAACTCCGCCCCCTCGTCCACAGAAAATGAGTGTTTGTAGATGAGTCCAGTTTCCTCCACCACTTCTTCTTGTCGAAACATTCTCTGTCGCTGAAAGCCCGCCTCGCCGAGAGGCGGATTTTGGCGTGTGATAGCCTCATTCTCGCCTGTTTCTGCGTCGCACACCTTCGGACGGCTCACCCCTTTTTCGACCCCTTCGGACGCCCACAACCGCCCTTTTGGCCTCTCTTTCTCTGAATCCTTCGGACGACCGCCAATCCGTCCGAAGGTAGAGAATGCAGTATCTATGCGGGTTTCTTGAGCCTCGATTTCCTCGGGGTTCGATTCGGACACGCTGACCACTCGGCGCTTCGAACTCCCGTCCGAAGGCGGACGACCGGAACTCGACGGCCGATGACAGACACCCGGGTCGTCCACAGAGCAACAGGCGCGTATGCTACTAACCTGCCGGGGCTAGGCTTGCTCAGCCTGTCTCCCGTGGGACGAACCGC
>CAYLPT010000222.1:0-2885 GCA_964385645.1 uncultured bacterium | reverse complement strand
CGGAGACGACGGTGCTGGACATCCTGAAGGCGATGCTGATCCACGGCATGATCGTGCAGGGAACCACCGAGGGCGCGCATTACGGCGCGGTGGCCTTCGGCGCGCCGGATGAGCGTGGGTGCAAGGACTGCCGCGGCCTGGGCCGGCGGGTGGCCGAGCTCGTCGTGAGGCTGGCCGGGTAGGGGGGGCTACGGCCGCAGGTGTTCGGGGTACTGGTCGCTGGGCACGAGCGCGTAGATGCGCTCCGGCGCCATCAGCCCGTCCAGCAGGTCGCGGGGGTACTCCTTGCCGCCGATCTCGAGGGGCTCGAGCCCGAGCTCGGCCCACCGCGGCCCAGCCGACACCCAGGCCTCGTGCTGGAGATGCGCGGCGCCGCTGGTGTCGGTGATGAACCAGCCGTAGTCGCGCAGGGCGTGGGCGACGATGCGGGCGTACTCCCTCATGGGCCCGGGAACCCCTTCGGGCAGGGAGGCGATCCAGTCCTCGATATCCTGCTCGCTGATGTCGAGCGCGAAGCGCATCCCCTCGGGGATGCCGGGCCGGCCGTGGGAGTGCTCCTGCTTGGTGGCGGGAGGCAGGTGGGTGATCCCGCAGGTGTTCGACACCGGCATGGACAGGGCGTGGGGGATCTCACCCTGGGCGACCTCCTCGGGCCGCACGAGCATCGCCAGGTACTGGATGCCGATGCCGCGGGAGGGCGGGAAGCCGTCCTCCTTGGTGCGGTAGTCGCCGTCCACGAGGTTGCCGTTAGTGGCATGCACCACGCCGTCTCTGAACTCCACCTGCCAGAGGTTCCACTCCCGCCCGGTCTCCGGGTCGAGGATGATGACCTGCGCATCGGCGCCCGGGGCCGGCTGCCACTCGGGGTTCCAGGGTATCGTCTTGCCGTAGAGGTTGTTCCATTCGTTTCGGATGGCGGTGGGGTACTCGCCGGTGGCGTCCTGGACGTAGTAGACGGGGTACGTATACCAGGTGAAGTTCAGGTTGAAGTTGCCCGGCCGGGCGCCGCAGCCGGTGCGCCAGAGCAGGTCGGCGTAGTGGTCCGACTCGGGGTGCCGCGGGAGCTCGGCCACTGGCACGTTCCACGGCGCCCTGGGGCCATAGGGGCGAACGTACTCGCCGGGGGCCGGCCGCCCTGGCGCGCGCCCTTTGCCGGAGGAGGCGGAGGCAAGGAGAAACGCGAGCGCGGCGAGCGCCACGAGCACCGCCGGCAGCGGCAGCCAGTCCACGAGCGCGAGGCGAGACATGAGCCCACCTCCGGGGGCCTGCGAGCTCAGCATACCCCAGAGGGCTACGGCCCGGGGCCGCCCTCGCCCTCCCAAGCGGACCCTTGCTCGCTGCGCCGGGCGCCTACTCCTCGTCAGCCGGGGCGTGGTCGGTCTGATGGAGCAGGGCCGTCAGGAGCACCCCGAAGCTCAGCACCGCCCAGAGCTCTGGCCAGAACCGAGGCCTCAGCGACGACTGGGCGAAGGCCAGCCCCAGGAGCATGAGCGCGCCGGAGGTGACATAGGGCCACACCCCCATATGGGCGCGGGTGAGAGCCGACATTCCTCCTCCCTCAGACCAGCGCCAACTGTTCCCGCTGCCGCCGCAGCAGCGAGCTCACGGCTGCGCGGAGCCCCTCGGAGCCAATCCCCTTCAGCAGCATCTCGCGCTCTCCCTCTGGCAGCCGCGCCAGATGCCGCGCGAGGGGGCTCACGCCGCTCGTCGTCAGGCACACGCGCACGGCCTCCCGCCAACAGACCACATGGCTGTCCGTCATCTGCGACCCTCCCCGATGGGTGTTTCTCGCCTGCTGTGCGGAATATTCCATGATTCGCGCGCAGCCGGGGGCGGGTGGTCGGCCGCCGGGCCGGCGCGGGGGGAGGAGCGCCCGGCGCGCCCGCAGAAACGGCAGGCGGCCGCGGGCGCCCGGAGGCCCCGGGGGGAGGATGGCTCGTGCTCCTCGACGGCGCGCTGCTCACGCTCATCGTCGCCCTCCTTGGGGGCGGGCGCCTGCGCCGCCTCAAGGAGGTGGACCTGCGCGCTCCGGCTCTGTTCGTGCTCGCCGCGCTCGTGCAGGTGGCGCTGGTTGCGCTGGCCGTGCGCGGCTCGTCCCTGGCCGCCCGCGCCGGGCCGGCGGCCCTGCTGGGCTCCTACGCGCTGCTGTTGGGCGCCCTCTGGCTCAACCGCCGCTGGTGGGGGATGCGCCTGGCGGGGCTGGGCGTGCTGCTGAACCTGGCCGTCATCGCCGCCAACGGCGGCAGTATGCCCGTGGACCGCGACCTGGCCGCGCGGGCCGGCGACGCCGGACTGCTGCGACTGCTGGACTCCCCCACCTACCCTCTCCACCATCCCGCCACCGACGAGACCCGGCTCGCGCCCCTCGCCGACGTCCTTCCCCTGCCCATGCTCGTGCCCAGGCCGCGCTTCTTCGCCCCCGGCAGCCTGGGCGACATCCTCATCACCACCGGGGCCTGCTGGCTGATCCTGAGCTGGCTGGGGGCCTTCGGGCTCCGGCCCCAGGGCCAGGGGAGGGCGCCAGGGTGAAGTTGACCTGGGCGCAGTTCTCGCAGTCGGCGGACATAGCGCTCCTCGGCGCCTGGTGCCTCTTCACCGGCCCCGAGGAGCGCCTCAAGCAGGAAGCGCTCGCCCGGCTGCGCGCCGAGGCCGAGAGCGGGGACCGGGAGCCCCCTGCCTGGGAGCGCCTGGAGGGCGCGACCGTGAGTGCAAGGGAGGTGCTCAACCGCTCCCAGAGCGCCAGCCTGTTCGGCGGCGCCCGCGTGGTTGTGGTGGGTGAGGTGAACCGGATGCTGGCCAAGGAGCAAGACGAGCTCGCCAAAGGGGTGGGGCCGCTGCCGGAGGGGGTCGCGGTGGTGCTGATCGCACAGGGGGGCGACCGGCGC
>CAYLPT010000221.1:0-5847 GCA_964385645.1 uncultured bacterium | reverse complement strand
GGCGAGACGGTGGGGGTGGGCTCCTCGGGGGGCGAGAGCGCGGTGACGACGCCGGTCTGCTCGACTAGTGAGCGGTAGGCTGGCTGCCCGCCCCAGGCGCTCAACTGCGGGACTCGGAAGAGGTCCTCTCCGCTCCAGAGCACGGCGGTGGTGGAGGCGGCGCGGGCGACGTCGCCGCGGCGGAAGATGAGCGCGCCGGCCGGCATGAGGCCGAAGACGGAGGGGTCGTTGAAGGTGTCGAAGGCGCCGGTGATGCGGTCCACGGGGACGTCTGTGGAGTGCCGATAGGTGTAGGCGATGACCCCGTCCCAGCCCTGGAAGGCGGCGGTGGCGGCCATCGTCAGCGGCCCCTCGGCTCGCCACTCATTGGGCCAGGGATGACCCCACTCGGAGACGACGAAGGGCCGCCCCTGCACGCGGCTCATGGCGAGGGTGGCGAGGCTGCTGCCCTCGGTGGCGGGATTCACCTTCACCTGGGCACGGTTGTGGAACCGGCTGTAGTCGTCATAGGGGTGGTCCCAATAGGAGTTGGCGCTCATGAAGTCCATGGTGGCCTGGGAGGGGAGGTTGGCGCCTGCCACCAGCCACGTGTTGCCGGTGATGGGGACGGTGACGCCGATCTCGCGCAGGTAGCGGTACATCTCGGAGTAGTAGCTGCGCTGGACCTCGTCAATGAAGCGGAGCACGTCGGGGGTGCGCTCGAAGACGCGGCGCACGGGCTGGTCGGGGTCCAAGTCGTTGGCCAGCGCCCAGGCGCGCCACATGTCCTCGAGGTGGGTGGCGTAGGGCTCGACGGTGACGTCGTGGCTGATGATATCGTTCTCGTTCGTGAAGTCCATGAGCGCGATCGCCGGGTCGTCCTTGTAGGCGAGGCCCGTGTAGGGGTTGACGTGTGTCCAGAGGTCGTGGCTAAACTGCTTCTGGAGCGCGATGAGGGTGGGGTCGAAGAGGGTGTAGGGCTTGGCGGCCGGAGGGAGCTCGTCGGCGTTCACCACGCCGTCGCCCTCGGTGAAGCGGCGGTGGACGAGTTGGTCGAGGTAGATGTAGATGCCCTGCTGCTTGAGGCAGTAGATGAAGTAGTCGAAGCGGTCGAGAGCGTCGGGGTCGAAGTGCTGGGTGTCGCCATAGCTCTCGTCGAAGAAGTTGGGGGTGCTCCAGAAGGCGTCGGCGTGGTGGGTGCGCACCATGTTGACGCCGAAGCTCGCCAAACGCTCGGCGATGCGCTCGGACTGCTCGTGGGTGGGGAAGTTGGCCGCCGCGCTGACGTTAACGCCCCAGAAGCGGGCCGGGGTGCCGTCCCCGAAGACGAGCCGGCCGTCCTGCACCCGCACGAAGCCTCGCTGCCCGGCAGGCTTCTCGTTGAGCCAGGAGAGGTCGAGGGGGGCCGCGTCCCAGGGCATCGTGTAGGGGACCCAGCCGCTGGTGTCGGTGACGGAGACCGCCGAGTAGGGGTCAAGCTGGAAGTCCACGGGCGCGGGGAAGCCCACGGCGAAGGACAGGGAGAACTGAGTGCCGGCGGGGACGGGCGTGCCCCAGTAGGCGTCGAGGAGGTTAATGCGCATCTCGAAGTCGCGCCCGCCCCAGGCGCGGTTGTCCTGGACGTGCACCGCCGCCGGGAAGGGGAAGGACACCTGGTGGGCTACGGCGGAGCCGGGGGCCACGTCGGCGGCGCCGACCGCGCGGTGGGAGAACAGGTGCGTGTCGCCGAAGCTGGCGGGGAGGTTCAGGGTCTGGACGAGGGCGCCCTCGGCGTCGCGGAAGGTGATGGAGCGGCCCCCGTAGCGCTCGCACGGCAGGTAGAGGGAGACGAACAGGCTGTTGAACTGCACCTCGTGGTTGACGGTGAAGTCGTAGTGCGCGCTCAGCGCCGCGTCGGCGGCCCGGGCGACGCGCTGCGCGAAGCTCACGGTGGCCGAGGTGCCGGAGATGTCGAAGGTGCCGGTCAGCTCCCGTTCGTCGGGGGAGAGCGTGACGTCGGCCAGGTCGTAGGCGCTGGCCTGGGAGTTCCACTCCCAGTTCGGCCCGAAGGCTCCGCAGACGATGGTGGCGTAGAGCCCCGCTTCATCGAGGAACACGACCTCCCCGGTTCTCTCAGTGGTCACCGAGGTCGCCCAGGCGGGGCCGGCCAGCGCGAACAGCACCAGCAGACAGGAAGCAGCTCTCATGGCTCACCTCCAAGAGGGCCCACTCGAGGTGCGTCCCCTCTGCTCTGGTATTTCCACATGCTCAGCGCCGCGGTCCTGCTCGCTGTGCGCTCGTCGCGCCCCTTGCGGGGACCGCCGGAGGAGGGTAACATGGCGCGCAGCGAGCCCGGGCGCCGCGCCGGCTGAGGGAGACGGGGTTGTCCGACGATCAGGTGGTGCTGTGCAGGGTCACCGGTGAGATCCACGCGAAGCTGCTCCTGGATGCACTCGCGAGCCAGGGCATCGCGGCGCGGGCGCAGCCAGGCTGGCCCTTCGAGGGCCTTGGGGACCTGTTCCGTCCGCCCCCGCCGCTCGGGAGCGCGGCCCTGGCCAGATACCGGGTCTACGTGCGCCGGAGAGACTTGGCGCGGGCGCGCCAGGTCTACGACGACTTCGAGGTCACCGGCGTGGAGTTCGACGAGGCCGAGGCGCAGCGCCCCGACCCCGACGAGAGGGCGGGCGGGTGAGGCGCGGCCCAGGGGCGGGGGCTGGGCCCTAGAGCCGGCCGAGCTGCTCCCGGAGGAAGCTGGCGGCGGTGACGATGTCGGCCGCCGGGTCCTCGCCCACCTCGCGCTCGATGGTTAGGTATCCGTCGTAGCCGATGTCGCGGAGGGCGCGCAGGTACTCCGGCCAGGGGACCTCGCCCTCGCCGAGGGGGACCTCGCCGCGGTTGGGCCCGGGGCCGATGCCATCCTTGGCGTGGGTGTGGACGATGAAGCCGGCAAGGTCACGCGCGCCCTGGACGGGGTCGAAGCCCATCATCACCATGTTCGCGGGGTCGTAGTTGACCTTGATGGAGCTGGTCTTGAGGGTGCGCAGGAACCGGGCGAGCGCGGCGCCGGACTCGGGCCCGGTCTCGCTGGCGAAGACGACGCCGATGCGGTCGCCGTGGGCGCCGATGTCCTCGAGGGCCTCGGCCGCGGTGCGCCAGGCGGGGTCGCTCTCGTCATCGGGGATGCGGCCGATGTGCGAGGTCAGCACCTTGACACCGAGGGAGCGGGCGAGCTCCATCATGCGCTTGGTCTTCTCGACGTCCTCGGCGAGGTGATCGGGGGAAACGAACCCGCGCCCGAGGTCGCCGCAGAGAGCGGAGATCTCCAGGCCGAGGCGCGCGAGCGTCTGCTGAAGCTGCCGCTTGTCGTGGTCGGTGGTGAGGTCGGGGTCGAGCTCGCCGACGGGGTGGTTGGGGTCGTAGTAGGTGATGTTGGTCGCCCAGATCTGCACGCCGTCAACGCCGAGGGCGGCGGCGGCCTCGAGGGCCTCTTGGAAGGACTTGCGGAAGGACGTGGTCATGGCTCCGATCTTCATGCGCTGCCTGCCTCCGGTGCGTGCTTGCTCTGTCTTCGCACGGGGCGGGCGATCACCTTCCGGGGCCGGCGCGGCGGTGCGGGAAGGACACAGCTCACACCCGGGGGAAGTGAGTGCGGCCGAGGCGCAACGCGAGGTGAAGCATGGCGAGCAATGGACACTGCGGTGCAGCGAGGTGTCTGATGGTGCTGTGCGCATTGGCAGGTGGATGCGGCGGCGGGGTCGCGGCCGCCGGTGACTACCATGTGAGCCCGGGCGGGGATGACGCGAACCCGGGGACTCAGGAGCGGCCGTGGCGGACCATCGCGAGGGTGAACCGGGCGACCCTTGGGCCGGGCGACCGAGTGCTGTTCGAGGGCGGCCAGACGTTTGCGGGGACGATCCGACTGGGGGCCGAGGACAGCGGCAAGCCGGAGGCGAGGGTGGTCATCTCCTCATATGGGCAGGGGCGCGCGACCATCGACGCGGGCGATGGCGCGGGGCTGGTGGCGAGAGGATGTGACTACCTGACGATCCGCGATCTAAGGTTCGTGGGCTCGGGGCGCAAGGAGGGCAACACCGAAAACGGCATCCACGTAGTGGGCGGCGAGGGGCTGGAGGTGGACCGAGTGGAGGTGAGCGGTTTCCGCGAGACGGGGGTGTTGGTGAGCGGGGTGCGGAACGCGCGCATCACCCATGTGCATGCCCACAACAACGGGCAGGCGGGGATCGCCTCCAATGGTGGGGAGCCGGGCACGCCCTACTCGGAGAACCTATACATCGGCTACTGCGTGGCGGAGAACAACCCCGGCAACCCCGCGAACCTGACCAACCACAGCGGCAACGGCATCGTGGTCGGGCACGTGCAGGGGTGTATCATCGAGTACTGTGAGGCGATGAACAACGGGTGGGACATGCCCCGGACGGGCAACGGGCCCGTCGGGATCTGGGCCTGGAATGCGGACCGGGTGGTGATCCAGTTCTGCGTGGCCCACAACAACAAGAGCCCCGGATGGGACGGTGGGGGCTTCGACTTCGACGGCGGTGTGACGAACTCCATCCTGCAGTATAACGTCTCCTACAACAACGAGGGGCCGGGATATCTCCTGTGCCAGTACCCGGGTGCGCCGCGGTGGGAGAACAACATCGTCCGGTACAACATCAGCGTCAACGACGCGACCAAGAACAACGCGGGCTGCGGGATTGAGTTCCACGGCGGCGATCGGGGGATCTCGGACTGCGAAGTCTACAACAACACCGTCTACAACGAGCACGGCGGGGCCGTCGCCTTCACCGGGCGCCCCGTGCCGGGGGTGCGGTTCCGCAACAACATCTTCGTGGCCGGGGGAGAGATCATCAAGGGAGACGCGAGCCACGCGCGCTTCGAGGCCAACCTCTACTGGTCGCTCACCGGCGACCACACGATCGCGGGCCACAAGAGCCTGGAGGCCTGGGCGGAGGCGACGGGGCAGGAGATGCTAGAGGGCCGGCTAGTCGGCCTGTTCGCCGACCCGCTGCTGACGGGCGCGGGGGAGCTGCCAGAGGTGCGGCCGGAGGCGCTCTCCAGCCTGGAGGCGTACCGGCTGCGGCCGGGCTCGCCGTGCGTGGGCGCCGGGGTGCCGGTGGAGGGGCACGGCGGCCGCGACCTGTGGGGCGCAGAGGTGCCAGCGGGCGAGCGCCCCAGCATCGGGGCCTGCGAGCGGCCCGCCGGCTGAGGGGATCAGGAGGAGGCGGGATGCCCGAGGAACTGAGGAGCCTCCTGGGGGAGCCGGAGCGGGGGGAGCAACCGAGCCCCCTGCCCTACCCCGGTATGTTGAAGGACCTGGCCCGAGAGGCGCTGGAGAGACGACGCCCCTACGACTACCGGGGCCGCTCAGCGGAGGAGGTCGGGGAGCGAATCCGCCGGGTGAGGCGGGAGCTGCTGCGGTGCCTCGGGCTGAGCGCCCGCGCGCTGCCGGCCCGGCCGACGAGTGTGGTGGAGCGCCCCGCGGTGCCTTGCGACGGCTTCTCGATCACGCCGATCGCGCTGCAGCGGGGCCGAGGGTGGTATGTGACGGCCCATCTGTACGTGCCGGAGGGCCTGAAGGCGCCGGCGCCAGCAGTGATGCATGTGCACGGGCACTTGTTCGCCGGCAAGTCGGGGCCGTCGTACGCGCGCTGGTGCCGTGGGCTGGCGCGGCGGGGCTTTGTCGTGTTGTTTGTGGACTTCCCGGGCGCCGACGAGCGAGAGGGCACGGGCCACGCGCTGTGGTATCCGACCCTGGCCGGCCTGCCGCTTCAGGGCATCATGGTGGCCGACAACTCCGCCGCCCTGACCTACCTGGCGGGGCTGCCGTTCGTTGACGGGGGGCGGATCGGGGTGAAGGGGGCCTCCGGG
>CAYLPT010000220.1:0-12946 GCA_964385645.1 uncultured bacterium | reverse complement strand
CCCCGAGAGCGCGTTGAGCAGCATCTTGCGTCGCGCCCCGAAGCCCGCCCGCACCACCCGCTGGAATGCCGGCTCGAGGCCCGCGGCCGCCCCCGGCCGGCGGATCGCCATGGTCACGATCGCCGAGTCCACGCGCGGGCGGGGGTAGAAGCAGGTGCGCGGGACCGACCGCAGCACCCTGACCTCGCCGGCGGCCTGCGCCAACACCGAGATCGCGCTGCGCGCCCGCTGCCCGGGCGGCGCCGCCAGCCTCTCGGCCACCTCGCGCTGGGCCATGATGACGAAGCGCTCGACCCAGTCGGAGGCCTCCAGGAGCCGCACGATGGCCGGGCCGATTATCGCGTATGGGAGGTTCGCCACCACCTTCCAGCGCCCTTCGCCCGGCGGCCCGAGCAGCGCCGCCCAGTCCACGGTTAGCACGTCCGCCTGGACGATCTCGGCCCCCTCCGGCACGGTCTCGGCGAGGATCGCCACCAGCCGGGGGTCAATCTCCACCGCCACCACCCGTTCGGCCGCCCGCGCGAGCGCCCGCGTCACCACACCCGCGCCGGCCCCGATCTCCAGGGCCGGGTCGCCGGGGCCGATCTCGGCGGCGTCGAGCAGCCGCGCGACGATGTTGGCATCGGTGAGAAAGGTCTGCCCAAGGGACCGCCGGGCCCGGAACCCGTGCCTCGCGAACAGGGCTCGAAGCTGGGAGGGCGAGGCCGGGTCGGGCGGCGCGGGCGCCTCGTCTGTCACTCTTCCCCCGCCTCGGGCGCGCCGGGCTGAAGCTGCTCCGCGAGCCACTGGAGCTTGTAGTCCCAGATCCCGTCGCCGCCCTCATGCCCCGCCGCCGGCAGCAGCCGGATCGCCTTCGGGCCCGGGAGCAGGTTGTAGACGCCGTAGACTGCGCTCGGCAGGGAGACTCGATCGAGGAGGCCGACGCTGAGCAGCACCGGCGACCTGACCTGGGGGGCGAAGTTCGCGGCGTCGAAGTAGGAGAGCGTCCGGCGCACCTCCTCCGCCTGCTCGGGGTGGGCCTGAAGGTAGCGCGCGATCTCGGTGTAGGGCCAGCCCGCCGAGCGCAGGGACAGGGGAAAGTCGCACAGCATCGGCGCGGCCGAGGCCACCGCGCGCACCCGCGGGTGGAGCGCGGCCAGCATGAGCCCGACACCCCCTCCCTCGCTCAAGCCCACCAGCCCGATGCGCGCGGGGTCGGTCTCCGGCCGCGCCTCCAGGAGCCGCAGGGCCCGCAGATAGTGCCCGATGATCTCGCGGTAGACATAGGTGTCAGGCGACTCGATGCCCTCGGTGCAGTAGTCCTCGAAGGGCCGGGGCCTGGGCCGGCCCACCGGATTGCCCCGCACGTCCATCGCGAGCACCACATAGCCCTCGCGCGCCAGGGCCACCGGGGGCTCAATGGGCCGCGCGCCGTAGCCCGATAGGTAGAGCACAGCTGGGCGCGGCGCCGGCCGCGCCGGCCGCAGCAGCCATCCGTGAAGCGTCTTGCCGCCGAACCCCTCGAAGCGGATCAGCCACACCGCGGCCCCGGGCTGCGAGCGCGCCGGGTCCAGCTCCATCTGGTAGGGCGGCGGCTCTTCACCCACCTCCTGCCTCAGGCGGGCCCAGAACTCCTGGAAGTCGCGCGGGCGCCGGGTCGCCGGCCGGATATCCCTCGGCCGATGCCCGGCCACCGCGGTGCCTGCCGCCAACTCCCGCCCCTGGGCCGACAGCAGGAAATGAGCGCGGTAGAAGTCGGGCTCCGCCACCCGCGCCTCGAAGGGCAGCTCCAGGGTCTGCTTTGCGGGGAGCTCCACGCTCCGGCTCGTGTAGACCACCTGCTCGGCGCGCGTCGCCGACAGCTCCATCGAGACCAGACCCGACAGCCCCTGCTCGCTCCGGTTCTCTATGGAGACCAGGAAGGTCAGCGGCCCGCCCTCTGGCGTCAGCCCGTCGGGGGCCGCGGGTCGGGCGCGCAGGCTGACGAGCTGCTCCAGTGTCGGCGCAGGAGGATCGCCCACGCCGGCCTGCATCCGCAACTGGATGAACTCCCCCGGCCCCAACCGGTTCACCCACCACACCTGCCGCTCCAGCCACGGACCCCAAAGCCGCCCGCCGCCGGTGAGCTCGAGGAACGCCCCATTGGGCGCGCTCAGCCGCACGTCGTCCCACTGCTCGCTCGTGGGGGCGGCCGCCGCCTCCTGGGTGCGCAGGTTGGTTACCACGCTGACCTGGGGGGACAGCACGACGAAGTACGAGACCGGCGACTCGGAGCGGTTGTGGAGCGTCAGCCTGATCTCCCGTCGGTGGAAGTGGTACTCGGCCGTGTAGGGCCCGTTGGTGGCCACCACCAACCCCGGCCCGGGCTGGGACACCTGCTCCAGCCTGACCGGCCCGACCGCGTAGAAGAACGCCCCCAGGGAGATGGCGATCTGGTCGTCGAGCATCTCGACCTCGCCCACTCGCAGGGAGCGCAGGTTCCCGTCGGGGCCCACGAAGGCTCGGTAGGTCCACCCGGTCGCGATGTAGCCCCCCTCCGGCCCCGGATCCACGGAGGGCGGGCGTGCCTCGATGCCCTCAGGCGGCGCGGCCGCGCCCGCCCCGCCGCCGGCGCCAGCCATCAGCGCGGCGCTGAGGACCGCGAGGAAGATCAAGCCAGGCGCTCTCACGGCCCGGCCGACTCGAGGCGCACTGCACATTCTGGCGCACCGCCAGGAGGAATGACACGCCGGGGCGGCCGAAGTCGCGGCGCCCCGCCCCGGCGCGAGGCCCTGCTCCCCCGCCGCGATCGTCCCGCGCAGGCCGCGCGCGGCTCACCCACCCAGCCAGCGCTCCGGGAGGAAGTGCCGTCGGAGCTGCTGCAGCGCATAGCGGTCCGTCATCCCGGCCAGATAGTCGCACACCGTCCGCGCCAGCCGCGCCCGACCCTCCTGCGCTGCCTCCGGCCCGCCCGGGGCCTCCTCGGGATGCTCCATGTAGAAGCGAAACAGCAGCCTCAGCGCCCGCTCCACGCGCTCCGCCTGGTCCTCCGCGCCAGCCCGGTACACCCGCTCCCACAGGAAGTCCTTCAGCCGGTTCGTAGCCTCCGCTACCTGCGCGCCCATCGCCACACGCTCCCCCTCTCGACTCGCCTCCACCAGGTCCACCACCATCGCCGTGATGCGCGCCGAGTGCCGATCACCCACCACCGCCACCGCCTCTGCTGGCAGGTCCCCAGGGGCAATCAGGCCGGCTCGAAGCGCGTCATCTATGTCGTGGTTGAGATACGCGATCCGGTCCGCGTACATCACCACCTGGCCCTCCAGGGTGGCCGGCTGCGCGGCGGGATCGCCCGGCAGGTCCTCCATCCCCTTGCTGTGCCGCAGGATGCCGTCCCTCACCTCCTCGGTCAGGTTCAGCCCCTCCCCCTCCCTCTCTAGCTCGTCCACCACCCGCAGGCTCTGCTCCGCGTGGCGAAAGCGCGCCGTTGCGTCGAACTCCCGGTAGGCCGACTCCAGCGCGGCCTCGCCCGCGTGCCCGAAGGGAGTGTGCCCGAGGTCGTGGCCGAGCGCGATCGCCTCTGTGAGGTCCTCGTTCAGCCGCAGGGCCCGGGCGATGGTGCGCGCGATCTGCGCCACCTCCAGGGTATGGGTCAGGCGGGTCCGATAGTGGTCGTACTCGGGCGCGATGAAGACCTGTGTCTTATGGGTGAGCCGGCGGAAGGCCTTGCAGTGGATGATGCGGTCGCGGTCCCGCTGGAAGTCGGTGCGGATGGGGCACTTCGCCTCCGGCCGGCGCCTGCCCCGCGTGTGCGCGCTCTTGGCCGCGCGCGGAGACAGAGTCTCCAGCTCGAGGCGCTCTGTGACCTCCCTGGGCCTCTCCATGGCTATTGCTGCACGACGAGGGTGAAGTCGGCGATGCGCCGGAAGAGCTGGACGATCGCCCAACACGTGGCCAGCCGGTTCCGCCGCACTCGCTCATCCTCACACATCACCAGCACATCCTCGAAGTAGCGGTCAATGGGCTCTCGCAGCCGCCCTAGCAGCTCCAGCAGCCCCAGGTAGTCCCGGGCGCGCGTCAGCCGGTCAACCTCCGGCAAGAGCTGGCGGTAGCACTGCCAGAGTGCCCTCTCGCTCGGGTGCTCGAAGAGCTCCGGGTCCGGCTCACCGCCCGTGAACCCGCGCGCGATATTGCTCACGCGCGTGGAGGCGACCACCGTTGGCAAGAAGCCCTCCGTCTCCGCCGCGCGCTGCAGCGCCACGGCGCGCGCGGCGGCCTCCCGCACATCATCGAGGCCCACCGCCAGGGCCGCCGCCGCCAGGTCGTGCCTCACCCCCGCGCCGGCCGGCGGCGGCTCCCGCAGGTAGGTCTCGAGCCGCAGCCGGAGGAAGTCCACGGCCGACTCGCGCACCTCCCCGGCCGGCCGGGCCAGCCCAACCTGCTGCTCCAGCGCCCCCAGGCTCGCCTCCAGCAGCCGCCCGAGCGACAGCGAGGCATCCAGACCCAGCAGGATCGCCACCACCCCCGCCGCCTCCCGCCGCAGCCCGTAAGGGTCGGCCGAGCCAGTGGGCGCCAGGCCGGCCGACAGGCAGGCGACGATCGTGTCCAGCTTGTCCGCGACCGCCAGCAGCCGCCCCAGCATCGTCGCCGGCGGCTCGTCCCCCGCATAGCGCGGCCGGTAGTGCTCCCCGATCGCCGCCGCGACCTCCTCCGGCTCGCCCGAGGCCCGCGCGTACTCCCGGCCGATCTCCCCCTGAAGGGCGGACAGCTCGGCCACCATCTGTGTCGTCAGGTCGGCCTTGCACAGCAGGGCTGCCCGGTCCAGGGCCTGCCGCGCCCCGGCGTCCAGGCCGGCCTGCTGCGCGGCCTCCGCCGCCACCCGCCGCACCCGCTCCACCTTGTCGCGCATCGTGCCGAGCTGCTCCTGGAAGACCACGCCCTCGAGGTCCTCGACGCGGCTAGCAAGCGTCCGCTTGAGGTCCTCGTGGAAGAAGTAGTCGGCGTCTATGAGCTTCGCACGCAGCACGCTCTCCCACCCGGCCACCACCTTCGCCAGGTGGTCCCGGCCCCCGTCCCGCACCGCGATGAAGCGGGGCGCCAGCCTCCCCTCTCTGTCCTCCAGCGGGAAGTAGCTCTGCACGTGCCCCATCTCCTCCACCAGCACACAGCGCGGCAGTCGCAGGAACGCCGGGTCGAATCCCCCGCAGGCCGCGGTCGGCCATTCCACGAGGAACGTCGTCTCCTCGAGCAGCCCGCCGTCCACCACCCGCGCCCCCTCCGCCTCCGCCAGCTCCTGAAGCTGCCGCGCGATCTCCTCCCGCCGACGGGCCGGCTCCACCAGCACACAGGCCCGCTCCAGCGCGGCCTCGTACTCGGCCGCAGCCGGCACGCTGACCATGCCCTCTGCAAGCGTCGGGTGCCCCCGCGTGAGCCGTCCCGAGGCCAGGCCGTCGAGCTCGAAGCTCACCACCTCCTCCCCGAGGAGGGCGAGCAGCCATCTGATGGGTCGGCCGAAGCGCAGCTGCCGGGTTCCCCAGCGCATCATCTTGGGGAAGGAGAGGCCTGCAATAAGGGCGGGCAGCCGCTCGGCAAGCGCCTCCGCGGCCGGGGCCTCCGGTTCCTCGATCACGGCGTAGACATAGCCCCCCTGCTCCGTCTCGCGCACGACCAGCGAGTCCACACTCACCCCGTGGCGCCGCGCGAACCCCTGGGCCGCCTCTGTGGGCCGGCCTGTCTCCTCGAAGGCCGCCCGCGCGGGCGGGCCCCGCTCCTCCCGGGTGGCGGGCGCCTGGCGCTCAGCCACCTCTTCTACGATCAGGGCCAGTCGCCGCGGCGCGCCGTAGACCCGCACCTCGCCGTGGGCAAGGCGCGCTCTCTCCAGCAGCCTCGCGCCCTCCGCGCGAAGTTGCTCGAGCGCCGGCGCGAAAAAGCGCGGCGGCAGCTCCTCCGTCCCGATCTCGAGGACAAGACGCGGCATATCGAGGACCCCGCCTCGGATGCTGCACGGCGCCGGCTCGCAGCCCCCGGCGCCGCCAACCACCAGCTATTCTGCGCCCGCGCCCCGCCCGCCTGCCACACCCGCGCTTCGACTGTCAGAGCCCCAGGACCCGGCGTACGCCGGCCGAGGCGAACAGGGTGAGCAAGGACACCGCGAGCCCCGCGATGATGACCCCCGCGTAGATGGAGGGCAGCGCGCGGCGCCGGCGGATGCCCAGCAGGATGGCGGCAAAGGTGGCCGTCCAAGCGCCGCTGAGGGGCAGGGGGATGGCGGTGAAGATCACCAGGCCCAGGGGACCCCAGCGGTCAATCTGATCGGCCTTCCGCTGCGCGCGCGCGAACAGCCAGTGGAGCAGGCGGTCTGCGAGGCGGTTGCGGTACAGCCACCGGGAGAGAGGCTGCAGGAAGAGCAGGATGGGGGTGACGGAGGAGATGTTGCCCAGAAAGCCCCACAGCAGCACAGTCGCCGGGGGAAGCTGAAAGAGGACAAGGCCGACGACGGCCCCGCCGCGGATCTCGAAGATGGGCAGCGCCGAGACGATGAACACGACGAACTCCGGCGGCAGGCCGCGCAGAGACTCGGCGGTCGCGCGGAGGAGCTCGTTCACGGCGCAGACTCCCACCAGCCGGGGGCGCGCGCCAGCAGCTCCTCCCCTACCCACTCGGGGATCGCCAGGCCTCCGATGGGGATCGGGCGCGGCGAGCGCGGACCGTGGGAATCGCTGCCGCCAGTCACGAGCAGCGAGCGCTCGCGCGCGAAGGCGACCAGACGCGCGCACTCCGCGAGGCTGTGGTCGGAATGATAGGCCTCCACGCCCGCGCAGCCGGCCGCCACCATGTGCTCGATGGTGGCGAGGGAGCCCAGCTTGGCGGCGTGCGCCAGCACCGACAGACCGCCGGCCTGCCGGACGACCTCGCAGGCCTCGCGCAGGTCGAGGAGCGCCCGCGGCACAAACGCGGGCCGGCCCGCGGCCAGGTAGCGGGAGAAAGCCTCCTGCTGGGAGGAGACGTGCCCGGCCTCCACCAGTGCGCAGGCGATGTGGGGCCGGCCGACCGAGCCGCCCTCCGCGATCGCCTCCAGCCGGCTGGGGTCAACAGGGGCGCCGAGGGAGCGCAGGCGCTCGAGGATGCCGGCGTTGCGGCGGCGCCGCCGCGCGCGGAGCTCGGAGAGGACGGCCTCGAGGCCGGGGTCGCCGCAGCGGATGAAGTAGCCGAGGATGTGAACCTCGCGCCCCTCGCACTCCGCGCTGAGCTCGACGCCGGGCACGAAGGTGACTCCGGCCTCGGCCGCGGCGGCCTCCGCCTCGGGGAGGCCGTCGGTGATGTCGTGATCGGTGAGGGCGAGAAGCGTGACGCCGCGCTCGGCCGCGGCGGACACCAGCTCGGCCGGCGACAGAGATCCGTCGGAGGCGGAGCTGTGCACGTGCAGGTCTATGGAGCCCACGGCCGGCCTTCGCTGCTGGGCTTGAGGAGGTAGACAGTCAGGGCAGGACCTCGCCGCTCACGGAGGCCCTGGCAGGAGCGGGGAGGTTGGCGGCGGTGACCAGGATGGCGAGGGTGAACTCCCCGGCGCCTCCCGCGGTGAACTGGAAGGTGACGGCGCCGATCTCCCCGGGGGGCAGGTCCCCAAGCGCGGCCAGGAGCTGCTGTGGACTGGCCTCCAGGAAGGCCTCGGGCGGATCGCAGTACTGACAGGTGAGGTGGGCCAGGCTGCGGCCGGAGACGCGCACCCGGACATCGCGAGCACGGTGGTCGCTCTCGTTCTTGACCAGCACCACCAGCGGGAATCCCTCCTCCTGGAAGCTGCTGGCCGGCACGGAGGCGCTCACCCTGAGCGCGGCCGCGGGCGGTGGGGAGGGGCCGCTGAGGAGACGGAGCGCGACGATGATGCCGAGCGTGGCGAGGGCCGCCGCCAGGAAGCCGGTGCGCACCAGCCGGCCCAGGGCGCGCGGGGCCGGCGCGCCCGTGAGGCGGGAGGCGAAGAGAGGGCAGTTGAGGACCTCGTCGGCGTCGGAGATGTGTTCGTCGGCGGGCCGGGAGGGATGTGTGCAGTCTGCGATGCGAGCATCGTAGTGGTGGCAGTAGCGGCATTTGCCGAGCGCTTCATGGCACCGGCGGCACCGGGCGAGGGGCCGGCGGCCGTCCGGGTTGATGGTCCCGCACCTGGGACATCGGACCGTAGGCACTGCCCACACCTCCGCGCGTGGGCCGAGCTGACAGACGACGTGGGTCGGGCCGGCTCGGCCCGCTGACACGGCTCGCTCGCGGCCGCCGCGAGTATAGGCGCGACCCCAGGGGGTGTCAAGCACGCGGTCGCCGGGCCCGCCCCGTCACTCCAGAAAGAGCGCCTCCGACACGATGTGGTGCCCACTGATGCGGAAGCTCTGCCCGCCGGTGGGCCTGACCAGTAGCAGAGTCTCCTGGGCCGGGTGCCTGCTGTAGGTGACCTGGTACTGGAGCTGGCAGTAAGCGCCGCCGCCGGCGCCGACGCGCTTGTGGATGTTCCAGTTCACCAGCTGGTGGCCCTGGAGGTCGCCCAGCTTCCCGCGCAGGCTGCCCATGCCGGTCAGCCATCTGTCCAGCGGCGTCTGCCGAAAGAAGTCAGGGGAGAACAGCCGCGTCGCCCTCTCCAGGTCCCCTGCCCGCACCGCCTCGAAGTACGCGTCCGCCGCCTGCTCGGCCTCCGCCCGGTCTCGGCCGAGCCCCCGGCCGCCTGCGAGGGCCGCCAGCGCGAGCGCACTCGCCCAGACCAGCGCCTTCCTCATGTTTGCCTCCGTTCCCGACCGCCAGTGATCAGCCAGCGAGAACAGGACAGCTCAGGAGGAATGGAGCGACCGGCCAGCAGTGTAGCAGCCGCGGCGCCGGCAGTCCAGGTCCCGCGGCGGCGCACGCTGCCGGCACGGCGAGGGTGCCCCGCCCGCGCCGCTCAGGGGAAGATGCCGCGGGTGCGGGTGGCCTCCGCGACCCGGGCGACGGCGAGCAGCATCGCCGCGGTGCGCATGTCGGTCTTGTGCTCCTGCGCGGTGGCGTAGACGGCGTGGAAGGCCCGGGTCATGAACTCGTCCAGCTGCTCGTTGACGCGCAGCGCGGGCCAGTAGAACTTCTGCAGGCCCTGGACCCATTCGAAGTAGGAGACTACCACGCCGCCTGCGTTGGCGAGGATGTCGGGCAAGACGACAATGCCGTTGTCGGCCAGGATGGCGTCGGCGTCCGGGGAGGTGGGGCCATTGGCGGCCTCGGCGACGAGCTTGGCCTTGATGCGATGGGCGTTGCTGGCAACGATCTGGCCCTCCAGCGCGGCGGGCACCAGCACCTCGCAGTCGAGCTCGAGCAGGTCCTGGTTGCTGATGGGCTCGGTGCCCTCGAAGCCCACTACGCTCCCGGTCTCGGCCTTGTGGGCGATGAGCCGCGACACGTCCAGGCCGGCCTCCCGGTACACGCCGCCCCGGGAGTCGCTCGCGGCGATGATCCGCGCGCCCTCCTGAGCAAGGTACTGCGACGCGACCGAGCCAGCGTTCCCGAAGCCTTGCACCGCCACCCGCGCGCCCTGCAGGCGCACCCCGAAGTGCCGCGCCGCCTCCCGGATGACCATCACGCAGCCCCGCCCCGTGGCCTCCTCCCGTCCGGGTGAGCCGCCCACGCTGATGGGCTTGCCCGTCACCACCGCCGGCGCGGTGTAGCCCACGCCCATGCTGTAGGTGTCCATGATCCAGGCCATCGTCTGCTCGTCTGTGTAGACATCCGGGGCCGGGATGTCGGAGTCAGGCCCGATGAGCAGCGAGAGCTCGGAGGCGTAGCGGCGGGTCAGGCGCTCGAGCTCCGCGGTGGACATCTCCTTGGGGTTGCAGACCACCGCCCCCTTCGCGCCGCCGAAGGGGATGTCCACCACCGCACACTTCCAGGTCATCCACATCGCCAGCGCGCGCACGTCGTTCAGGTCGGCCTCCGGGTGGTACCGGATACCCCCCTTGCCCGGCCCGCGGGCCAGGTTGTGCTGGACACGGTAGCCCGTGAAGACGCGCAGGGACCCGTCGTCAAGGCGCACGGGGAAGTGGGTGGTGAACTCACGCTTGCACGAGCGCAGCACCGCGTGCAGCCCGGGCGACAGGTGCAACATCTCCGCCGCCCTGTCGAGCTGCGTGAGGGCGTACTGGAAGACGTCGGTCTTCTCCGGCGTCGTCTGCGGGATGGTCTGGCTGTCCACCGTCGTGCTCTCCTTTCCCGGATTGGGCGCGCCGCGCTATGCTAGCCTCATTTCTCGTCGCCACATCCGCTCTCCTTCTGGAGACGGCAGCCGGCGGCCGGATAGTGATTGCCGACCGGACCCTCGCTCCCTCCCCCCGCCGGGCGCGCGGCCTCCTCGGCCTGCGCGCCCTTCGCGACAATCCATCCAGGCGCGCCCAGGACGCGCCTGGGCGCCCCCCGAAGTACCACCCCCGCCGGCCCGCGCGCCGGACCAGGGAGGCAAACGCCGATGGACCTGAACATCCGGGTGGCGGGGGAGGCGGGGCAGGGAGTCGAGACCATGGGCGGCTCGCTCGTGGACGCCTTCGCCGGCATGGGCCTGCACGTGTTCTCGACCCAGACCTACATGTCGCGGATCCGGGGCGGGCTCAACTGGTACGACGTCCGCATCGGGGACCGGGAGCTGTTCTCCGGTCGGGAGGGGACGGACCTCCTCGTGGCGCTCACCCCCGAGGCCTTGGAGCACCTGCGCGGCGACCTCACCGGGGGCGGGCTGCTGCTGTTCAACGGCGATGACGGCGACGGGGTGGTCGGGATCAAGCTCGAGGAGGTGGCGCGGGAGCTGACCGGGCAACGGGTGATGGCGAACACGGTGGCGGCGGGCGCGGTGTTCGCGCTGCTCGGCTACCCCGTGGCCGAACTCGAGAGACAGATAGAGGAGCGCTTCGCGCATAAGGGCCAGGAGGTGGTGGAGGGCAATCGCAAGTGCGTGCGCAGAGGCGCGGAGCTGGTGGGCGACCGGGGCGGGCGACTGGCGGCGCCCAAACCGGCCGGTGCGCCGAAAGGTATCTGCAGCGGCAACGAGGCGGTGGGGCTCGCCGCGGCGACGGCCGGCGTGAAGTTCGCCTCCGCCTATCCGATGACTCCCTCCACCGGGGTCTTCACCTTCCTGGCCGGAGTCGCCGATCGCTACGGCATGGTCGTGGAGCAAGCGGAGGACGAGATCGCGGCCGTGAACATGGTGTGCGGGGCGGCGTATGCGGGGGTGCCGGCGATGACGATGACGAGCGGGGGCGGCTTCGCGCTGATGGTGGAGGGGCTGGCGCTCGCGGGGATGTTGGAGCTGCCCATCCTCATCTTCCTGGGGCAGCGCCCGGGGCCGGCCACCGGGCTGCCCACGCGCACCGCCCAGCAGGACCTGCGCTTCGCGATCCATGCCGGACACGGCGAGTTCCCCCGCGCGGTGCTCGCGCCGGGCACGCCGCAGCAGTGCTACGACCTCACCCGCCGCGGGCTCGAGCTCGCCCACAAGTACCAGTCCCCCGTGATCCTGCTGAGCGACCAGTACCTGGCCGACATGCGCAAGAACTGCACCGGCCTGGATGAGTCCTACCGGCCCATCAACAGGTATCTGCTGGAGGAGGCCCCCGAGGACTACGTGCGCTACGCCGTCACCGACAGCGGCGTCTCCCCGCGGGCGGCCCCGGGGTCGGCCGCCTTTGTGGTCGTGGACTCGGATGAGCACGCGGAGGACGGCCACATCACCGAGGACCTGGAGGCGCGGGTGCGGCTCCAGGACAAGCGCATGCGGAAGCAGGAGGGGCTGCTGGCGGAGGCCGTGGCGCCGGAGTGGTATGGGCCGCGGGTGGCGGAGCGCATCCTCATCTGCTGGGGATCTACTTATGGGCCGTGCCGGGAGGCGGTGGGGCTGCTGAACCACAACGAGCACTCGATCGGGATGCTGCACTTCTCACAGGTCTGGCCTCTGGAGGGCGCGACGATCCGCGACCTCATCGGGCGGTGTGGGCCCACGAAGGGCAGGCCCAAGGTCCTCGTCGTGGAGGCGAATGCGACCGGGCAGTTCGCCTCGCTGCTGCGCCAGGTCGGCGCGATCGAGGAGTGCGAGCTGGTCCTGAGGTACGACGGCCGGCCCTTCACCGGCGAGGAAATCGCGCGGAGGGTGAGATCGTGACCAAGCCGTTCTACGACGCTGATATCGCTTGGTGCCCCGGGTGCGGCAACTTCGGGATCCTGCGCACCCTCGACAAGGCGGTCGAGGAGGCCGGCCTTGACCGCCGGAGCCTGGTGCTCGTCTCGGGCATCGGGCAGGCGGCGAAGCTGCCTCACTACACGCGGGCGAACGTGTTCAACGGCCTGCACGGCCGCGCGCTGCCGGCCGCGGTGGGCATCAAGCTCGCCAACCACAAGCTCGAGGTGGTGGTGACCAGCGGCGACGGCGATATGTACGGCGAGGGCGGCAACCACCTGCTCCACAACCTGCGGCGTAACGTCGGCGTGAAGGTCTTCGTGCACAACAACCAGGTCTACGGACTCACCAAGGGCCAGGCCTCGCCGACCTCCGACCTCGGGTTCGTCACCAAGGTGCAGCCGGCGGGGGTGATCGCGCCCCCCCTCAACCCGCTGGCGATCGCTATCGTGGAGGACTGCTCGTTCGTGGCGCGCTCGTTCGCCGGTGACATGGAGCACCTGAGGGAGATGATGGTCGCCGCCCTCCGGCACCGGGGAGGCCTCGCGCTGCTCGACATCCTCCAGCCCTGCCCCACGTTCAACCACCTGAACACCTACCAGTGGTACCGGGAGCGGGTGAAGCGGATCGGTGATTCGCACGACCCCTATGACCGCGCGGCGGCGCTCGAGCTGGCGCGGAAGTGGGGCGACGAGATCCCCATCGGTGTTCTCTATCGCAGCGACCGCCCGAGCTTCGAGTCCTTGCTGCCCGTGCTGAAGAAGGGGACGCTGGTCGAGCAGTATGGCGGAGAGGGGTTGTAGGGCAGAGCGGTAGGGG
>CAYLPT010000219.1:0-3963 GCA_964385645.1 uncultured bacterium | reverse complement strand
GCCAGGCGCTGCTGATTGCGGTGCTGATCCTGTTTGCGGTGGCGACGCTGGCGGCGCTGTTGGCGGCGATCATCGGCTCCCAGCTTGCGCACGTGACCCGGGCGAGCGACCTGGTGGAGCTGCGCAGCATCGCGGAGGCGGGGCTGGCGTTTGCGAACGAGCAGCTCGCCTTCAGCCCCGAGGGCGCGGACTGGCGACCTGGTCTGCGCCTTCCCGACGGGCGGATCGAGAACCGCCCCTACCCGGTGGGGCGGGGGTGGGTGCGCCTCGACGTGAGCTACGGGCCCACGCCCGACCGCCTGCAGACGCGCTTCATCCGCATCGTCGCCACCGCCTTCCTGCCCGACAACCCCTTCCTGCGCCACACGGTGCTGGCGCTGAAGCCGGTGCTGCTGACGGACTACGCCCGCTTCATCACCGACCGTTTCGAGACGAACCAGCCCGTGGACCTGGGGGTGACAGGGGTGGAGCTGGGCGGCGAGCCCAGGCGCGAGCTGGTCGGCGAGGGCGTCACCGACGCCAGCCCATATGTGTTCGAGATCGAGGGGCCGGTGCGCTCCAACAGCGACATCGTCTGGCACGGGCCCTCGCGGGTGAACCTGACGACGCGGTGGACGGGGCCGGTCTGGGGGCCGGGGGCTGAGCTGGGGCTGCTGCGGGACGACCGGATCGAGGTGTCGGGGCGGCTGCAGCGGGATCCGTACGTGCCCCTCGGGGAGGTGTTCGCGCTGCTGGTGAACGGGATCTCGCGGATCAGCGACATCTACCGGCCGCGGGATGCGGAGCGCGCTCTGCGCTACAGCGGGTGCCCGGATGTGGATGCCGCGGGCAACCCGATCCCGAACACGGAGCGGCTGCTGGATGGCGACTACGCGGTGCCGCGGGTGCGCCCGCCGGATATCGAGGCCGTCCACCCCGACCTGGAGACCAGGCGCTACTATGCGCTGACGCGGGACTCGGGGCACTGGAAGCAGGCGGCCGCGGACCAGCCCTTCTACAACACGGGACAATTCGGGTGGGGGTGGACGAAGGGCGGCGGAATCTACATAGACAACCGGGACGACATCCAGTACGAGCACGACCTGGAGCTGCTGCGCATGAACTGGCGGGCCTCCGTCGGGCGGCACCAGAGCGCGCGACCCTTGGGCGATCTGCGGGCGGCCGCGACGGAGTGGCCGCCGCGGGGGCCGGCGGACTGGTGGGACAAGACCGGAAGATACTACAATCCGCCGGGGGTGGAGATCATCCTGCACGGTGATCGGCACTGCCCGCACATCGAGATCATCCGGCACGACATGCGGGAGGCCGACGGGACGGCCTACTACTGGCAGGACGAGGACGGGAGGGTGATCCCGTTCGACGGCTCCTACACGGCGACGGACAACCCGTGCAGCCCCGCGGCCCGAGGGGTGGCGCTGGGGGTGACGGGGCCGCGGGCGATCTTCCCGTTCCCGCCCAACGGGGTGATCTATGCGGAGGGGAATGTCCGCATCCAGGGCATCATGCCGATGGTGCGGGGCGACCCCGGGACCTACTGGGATGCCGCCTTCGACGCCCACGCCGGGCGGAACCGGCGCTTCGACCTCACCGTGGTGTCGGGGGGGACGATCTACATCGAGGGAGATCTGCTGACGCCGCGGGGGGCCGGGCTTACCCACGCCCTCGCGGGAGTCATTGACACCCTGGATAAGGACGCACGCTACGGGTCCCGGCTGGCGCTGCTGGCAAGGGACTACGTATGCGTCAATACCACCGCCTTCCACCCCCGGCCGGTGAACCTGTTTGAGGCTGTGGCGGACCCTGACGACCCCGAGATACTGTATGGCTATAACGACCTCCAGCCCATCTACCCGGACTACCCCGTGCTGGAGCACCCGCGGCACTGGATCTTCCCAGGGGTGGAGGCCGACGCAATCCTTACTGATCCACCGATCGTAGAGACGGTGCCGCCGGCGATCGAGCTGGTGTACCGAAACGTGCGGCTGCGGAATGCGAGTCTGCGGGCCCAGCTTGCGGACCTGCGGCTGATAGTCGGGCATGCCGCGATGTACCGTCCATTCATCAACGGCAACGGTACGCTGGGGGATCCCGAGCCCCCGCCCGCACCAGTATCGGTCACGCCGGACGAGCCACAGGTGATGGTGGAGGTGTCCCTGCGCGGGCAGGTGTACCCGTGGGAGCATGGGACGAACCCCTACACCTTCTGGCGGCCGGGGGCGGGCGCCATGCCCGACCCGGCCGGGGCGGATGTATCAAGTCACTGGTACCACCAGGGCGATCGCGCGGCAACCGACCCGGTCCAGTGGCCGCACCACCTGGAGGTGTTGCCGAACGCGTACCAGGTCATGTCCATGCACTATTCTGTGGACGACCAGCCGGTCTCTTACCTGTTCGGCGACGATATCATCCGGTTCGAGTCCCGGGTGAGCGCGGTGCGAGAGTTCGAGCCTGACGGCGGAGGGAACCTCGTGCCAACGGGCGAGTGGGAGGTAGACCCGCGGCAGCTGGCATATGTGCTGGGGCCGGTGGCGGTGGCGCCGCCGAACCCGGTGTATGTGTCGGCGGAGACGGGATGGACGAGCTTGACGCCGCTGCCGGTGCAGATACAGGCCCTGATCTATGCGCAGAACGGCTCCTGGTACATCATTCCGGGGCCGTGGTTCAACGAAGACCCAGTGTATGATGACTACCAGACGAGCGAGGCGCCCGGGTATCGGGAGCCGCTGAACATCCAGATCTCGGTGTACGGGGCGATCACGGAGAACCGGCCGGCGCCGATCGAGGATGTGGCGGACTGGACGAGCAAGTGGGGCGGGCCGTGGCGGAATGCGGGGGGGTTCTTGCGGTACGAGTACGACCCGCTGCTGCGGCTGCCGCGGCGGCACTGGGATGGGAGCACATGGGTGCGGTTTCCGGGGCTGGCGCTGACGACGGACCTGGCGATCTGGGGTGAGCGGGTGTCTGGGGCGGCAGGCGGCTGAGGGGCGGTGTGCAAGAGGGAGGGCGAGGGGCCTGTTCCTTGCGGAACAAATGGCCTGGTGCTATAATCTAACACTTGAGGGAGGCGTCGGAGCGGGGGGCCCCCGCGAGCCAGGCCGACGCCGGCCCTCACGAAGGGGACGAGTGGGCACCCATGGCTGACCAGAACGTCATCGGCCTGGACATCGGAACCAGCCGGATCAAGTTCGTGGAGGCGCAGATGGGGCGGGGCGGCCCCGTGATCGTGAATGCGGGGATGGGGATGACGCCGCGGGAGACGATCTCGAACGGGGTGATCGTGGACCCGGACACGCTGGGGAGCGCGGTGCGCCAGCTCCTGGACCAGTACGAGGTGGGCACGCGGCGGGTGGTGAGCTCGGTGGCGAGCCAGTCCTCGCTGGTGGTGCGGCCGATCGAGGTGCCGCGGATGACGCGGCAGGAGCTGGCGGACACCATGCAGTGGGAGGTGGAGCGGCACATACCGTTTGCGGCGAGCGAAGTGATCATGGACTTCCAGCCGCTGGTGCCGCCGGAGGAGCTGCCGGCGGACGCCTCCAACATGTCGGTGCTGCTGGCGGTGGCGCAGGAGGACATGATCGAGGCGCACGTGAACACGCTGTACCGGGCGGGGCTGGACCCGGTGGCGCTGGATGTGGAGCCGCTGTCGGCGTGCCGGTCGCTGATAGACGTGAACCGAGACCGGGGGGCGTACGAGAAGACGTACGCGCTGTTGAACATCGGGGCGACGACGACGGATCTGAGCATCATCCGGGGGGGTCTGCTGACGTTCACGCGGCCGGTTCCGCTGGCTGGGGACAACATCACGAACGCGATTGCGGAGGCGCTGGGGTACGAGTTCGAGGAGGCGGAGCGGCTGAAGCTGGAGGAGGGGACGGTGTACCCGGAGGGGTCTCCGGCGCTGGCGCCCCCTGAGCAGCCGACGCCGCGGGCGCCGGAGCCGGAGGAGGGGGAGGAGGAGAAGGG
>CAYLPT010000218.1:0-35607 GCA_964385645.1 uncultured bacterium | reverse complement strand
GGGGCGCGCGGGCGGCTCGAGTTCACACTGGCGGCGCCGTGGGGGAGGCAGAGGATCGCCCTGCGCGCGGCCGGGAGACACCAGGCCCTCAACGCGGCTGCCGCGGCGGCTGCCGCGGTTGCCGCCGGCGCCGACCCAGAGTGGGTGCCCGGCGGCCTGGCCGCCTTCGAGGGCGCGGAGATGCGGGGCCGGATCGTCGAGGCGCCAGGCGGCTACACCGTGGTGGACGACTGCTACAACGCCGCCCCCGACTCCATGCGGGTGGCGCTCGAGCTGCTCGCCGACCTGCCCGGGGGCCGCAAGTGGGCCGTGCTCGGGGACATGAAGGAGCTGGGCCCCCTCGCCGCGGAGTGGCACCGGGAGGTGGGCGAGCTAGCGGCCGCGCTGGGGCTCGCCGGCGTGGTGACGGTGGGCGAGCTGGGGCGGGAGATCGCGCGGGGCGCCCGCGGCAGACTGCCGGCCGGGGCGGTCGTCGAGGCGGAGGACAACGCGGGCGCGGCGGCCGCCGCGCGGGCGCGGCTGGCCCCGTGCGACGTGGTGCTGGTGAAGGGCTCCCGCGCCATGCAGATGGAGGAGGTAGTGAAGGCGCTGCTCGAGGGCGCACGCGGTGTCTAGCCCGGCAACCGGGATCGAGATGGCGATGGTCGGCGCCGGCGCGGTAGTGCTGGCGGCGGCGCTCGGGCCGCCGACCATCGCCGCCCTCCGCCGCGGGGGCGTTGGGCAGCGGGTCAGAGACGATGGGCCGCAGCGCCACCTGGAGAAGCAGGGAACGCCGACCATGGGCGGGGTGTTCTTGCTTGCCGCGTGGCTTGGCGCGGCGGTGCTTGGGCAGTGGTTGTTGCGGGGTGAGGTGAGCCTCACGATGGTGACTCTCCTCGCGCTGGTCGGCGCCTTCGCGGCGATCGGCGCGGCCGACGACTGGCGCAAGGTCCGCCGGGGCCGGTCTCTCGGCCTGCGGGCGCGTGAGAAGCTCGCGCTCCAGGTGGTGGCCGCGGGCGCGTTCGTGTACGCCTTGGTCGGCGGGCGGATGATCGAGGCCGCCTGCGCGGGGCAGCCGCTCGCGCTGGGCGCGGGGGGGATGGTCTTCTGGGTGCTGGCGACGGTGGCGACCTCCAATGCAGTGAACCTCGCCGACGGCCTTGACGGGCTGGCGGCTGGGCTGTGCGTCATCGCGGCGGTGGGATTCGGCGCCCTCGCACTGGACGCGGGGCAGGGCGAGGTGGCCCTGTTCGCGGCCGCCCTCGGGGGCGCCTGCGCGGGGTTCCTCTTCTTCAACCGCCATCCCGCGCGGGTCTTCATGGGCGACGTCGGCTCCCTCGGCCTGGGCGCGGCACTCGCGGGCATGGCGGCCTGGCTGGATCGGCCGGTGGCGCTGCTCGCGCTTTGCCTCGTGCCCTTCCTCGAAGAGCTGTCGGTGATCGCGCAGGTGATCTCGTTCAAGACGACCGGCCGGCGGATCCTGCGCATGAGCCCACTTCACCATCACTTCGAGCTCTCCGGCTGGTCCGAGCGCCGCGTGGTGTGGACCTTCTGGGTCCTGGGCGCAGCCGCCGCGGCCGCCCTCGTGGCGGCCGCGTGGAGGGCGTGATGGCCCAGGATTCTCGCGCCGACAGCGAGCTGGCGGGGCGGCGGGTGCATGTCGTCGGCCTGGGCAAGTGGGGCACCGGCCGGGCGGCCGCCCGGGCCGCCGCCCGGCGGGGCGCGCGGGTGTCGGTGTCGGACATCAAGCCGGCGGGCGAGCTGGCGAGCGAAGTGGCCGCTCTGGAGGGGCTGGAGTTGGAGTTGCTGCTGGGCGAAGATGCCTACCGCGGGATTGAGGAGGCCGACCTGGTGGTGGTGAGCCCCGGGGTGCCCCTGGACATCGAGCCCCTGAGCCGGGCACGCGCCAGCGGGGCCCGGGTGGTGAGCGAGATCGAGCTGGCCTGGTGGATCGCCCCCTGCCCGATCGCTGCAGTCACGGGGACGAAGGGCAAGACGACGACCGCGGCGCTCATAGGTGAGCTGCTGTGCGCGGAGGGAAAGCGAGCGCTCGTCGGTGGCAATATCGGGCGTCCGCTCGTCGAGCTGGCGGAGCAGGCCGGCCCCGGTGATCTCCTCGTCGCGGAGGTCAGCAGCTTCCAGCTCGAGGCCATCGAGGGCTTCCGGCCCCTGGCCGCGGCCCTGCTGAACCTGTCGCCGGATCACCTCGACCGCCACAAGACCATGGAGGCCTACCAAGAGGCAAAGGCTCGGATCTTCGTCAACCAGGGCGAGAGCGAGGCGGCGATCCTCAACCGCGACGACGAGGGGGCCTGGGGGCTGCGCAGCCGGGTGCGGGGCCGGCTGATGCCCTACAGCCTGGAGCGGGAGGCCCCGGAGGGGGCGGATCTCTCGGGCGGTTGGCTCCGGGTCGAGGGGCAGCGGATCTGCCCGGCGGAGGCGGTTCGCCTGCCCGGGCGGCATAACCTCGGGAACGCACTCGCCGCGCTCGCCGTCGCGCGCGCCATGGGCGCCACTCTGGAGGCGGCCGAGGGGGCGCTGCTGCGCTTCCGGGGCTTCGAGCACCGGCTCGAGGCGGTGGCGGAGGTGGGGGCCACGCGGTTTGTCAACGACTCCCAGGCGACCACACCAGCGGCCACCCTGGCCGCGCTGGAGGCGTGCGAGGGGCCAGTGGCCCTCATCGCCGGGGGCCGGGCGAAGGTGCACGACTTCGGCCCCCTCGCGGAGGCGCTCGCGCGCCGCGGCGGCTCATTGGTGGTGATCGGCGAGGCGGGCGAGGAGATCGCGGCCGCGGCGCGGCGCGCGGGAGTAGGGCAGGTGGCGGAGGCGGGCGACCTGGAGGAGGCGGTGGCGCTGGCGGCGGGGCAGCTCGCGAAGCGGCGGCCGCCGGGGGGGGTCGTCCTGCTGTCGCCGGCCTGCGCCAGCTTCGACATGTTCGAGGACATGGCCGAGCGCGGGCGGCGGTTCAGGGAGGCTGTGCAGGCCCTCGCACGCCGGGCGGAGAGGCGAGCGTGACCGCGATCAGGATCGTGCACAACCCGCAGCAGCAGCCGGGCCCGCAGGAGCCCGTGGGCGTTGACATGTGGGCCTTGGTCCCGACGCTCGGGCTGGTCGCCCTGGGTGTGGCCATGGTGTTCAGCGCCAGCTTCCCCCTCGCCGCCGCGAGAGAGAGCGAGGACGTGTTCTACTACCTCAAGCGGCAGGTCGGCTTCGTCGTGGTGGGGATCCCCGCCATGTGGTGGGCGAGTCGGCTCTCGCTGTCCGCTCTGCGGCGGCGCGCGGGGTTGCTCGCGATCGCCACTGTGCTCCTGCTCGGGGCCGTGCTCGTGTTCGGGCGAGAGGTCAGCGGCGCCCGGCGCTGGTTCGCCATGCCCGGCGTGGGCCTCAACTTCCAGCCCAGCGAGTTGGCCAAGCTCACCCTCGTGATCGCCGCCGCTCGCTGGCTCGCGCGCTTCCCTCGCGGGGTTCCCACGTGGCGGGCCGCTGTGCCCCCGCTGGCCTTGCTCGGCTTGGTCGCGGGGCTGATCGCCGTGCAGCCCGACCTGGGCACCGCCAGCGTCATCGCCGCGGCGGCCCTCGTCTTCTACCACATCGGGGGGCTGAAGCTCCGGCACATCGCGGCCGCCGGGGGCGCGGGGCTGTCCCTCGCCGCGGTGGTGGTGTGGCGCCACCCCTACCAGCTCCAGCGCATCCTCGACTTCCTGGCCGGCGACAAGGTCGCGCTGGAGGGCGGCTACCAGAGGGCGCGCTCGCTCATCGCCCTTGGCTCTGGCGGGGTGACCGGCCGCGGCTACGGAGGCAGCATTGACAAGTACTTCTACCTGCCGGCCGCCACCACTGACTCCATCCTCGTCGTCGTCGGCGAGGAGCTCGGGCTGGTGGCGACCTGGGCGGTGGTGCTGGCGTTCTCCCTGCTCGTCGTCCGGGGCATGATGATCGCTGGCCGGGCGCGGGATCGCTTCTCCGGTCTGGTGGCGGCGGGCGTGACCTGCGTGCTGGGCGTGCAGGCGCTCGTGCACATCGCGGTGGCGACGGGGTCCGTCCCCGCAACTGGCCTGCCCCTGCCCTTCGTGAGCTACGGCGGCTCGTCGCTCATCTGCTCACTGATCGGCGTGGGGCTCATCCTCAACGTCTCCCGAGGGGCGAGGCGGGTGAGGGCGCCCACATGAGCGAGCGCCTCCACTTCGTCGGCGTCGGCGGCATCGGCATGAGCGCCCTCGCGCAGATCTCGCTCGCCCGCGGCGCGCGCGTCTCCGGCTCCGATGCCCACGAGTCCCCACTCACTCGCCGGCTCCGCGCCCTGGGCGTCAAGGTGTGGATTGGCCACCGGGGCGACCTGGTCGAGGGCGCCGATCGGGTCATCGTCTCGGATGCCATCCGCCCCGACAACCCCGAGCTCATCAGGGCGCGGGAGCTGGGCCTGCCGGTCCTTCGTCGCTCGGCCCTGCTCGGCGAGATGATGGACGCCGGCCGCGGCATCGCCATCTCTGGCACCCACGGCAAGACCACCGTCACCGCGATGGTCGGCGCCATCCTGCACGAGGGGGGGCTCGACCCCACTGTCGCCCTCGGCGGCAGCTACGCCCCCCTCGGCGGCAACGCCCGCGCCGGCGCCGGCGAGTGGCTGGTGGCGGAGGCCTGTGAGGCCTACGAGTCGTACCTCGATCTGCGGCCTGAGATTGCGGCGGTCACGAACGTCGAGGCCGAGCACCTCGACCACCACGGCACGGAGGCGGGGCTGCGCGCCAGCTTCCGCCGCTTCCTCGAGCGTCTGAGGGAGGGCGGCGCGGCGGTGCTGTGCGCCGACCGGCCGGAGCTGCGGGAGCTCGCCCGCGGGCTGCCCCGGGAGGTCGTCTGGTATGGACTGTCGGAGGGGGCGCATGTCCGGGGCCTGGAGGCGCAGGCGCGGGGCCGGATTGCCTGGTGCCGATTGCTCGTGGAGGGGGAGGAGGCCGGCGAGCTGCGGGTGGGCGCGCCCGGTCTGCACACGGTGGTGAACGCGCTCGGCGCGACCGCCATCGCCCTGCGGGCCGGCGCCGACCTGGGGACATGCCGCGGGGCGCTGGCGCGCTTCCGGGGGGTCGAGCGGCGCTTCGAGGTGGTTGGGGAGGCAGAGGGCGTGGTGGTGGTGGACGACTACGCGCACCACCCCACCGAGATCGCGGCCACGCTCGCCGCGGCCCGGGCGGCCTTCCCCGGCCGGCCCCTGCGCGCCGTCTTCCAGCCCCACCTCTACTCCCGCACCCGCGACTTCGCCGACGGTTTCGCGGCGGCCCTCGCCAGCGCCGACTCGGTGGTGGTGACCGAGGTATACGCCGCGCGCGAGGACCCGCTCCCAGGGGTCAGCTCCGCGCTCATCGCCGGGCCCCTGCGGCGCCTGCGGGGAGAGGACGCCGTCCAGGAGGTGGCGAAGGAGGAGGTCGCCGAGCGAGTTGCGGCGAGCGTGCAGACCGGGGAGGTCGTGGTAGTCATGGGCGCGGGGGACATCGGGGAGGCGGCGCGCGCGCTGGCCGCGCGGCTAGGAGCGCGGCCCACGGCCCCGGGGGTGGCGGCGAAGAAATGAGCACTGGACAGCAGACCTGGGTTCCAGCACCGCTCGTGGCTAACAGACTTCGCCAGGTGGAGGCCGCCGGCGCTGACCTGCGGGCGCGGCTGCGGGGCCGGGTCAGCATCTTCGAGCCCATGGCCCGCCACACCACCTTCCACATCGGGGGCCCGGCCGACATCTTCGTCCAGCCCCGCGACCTCCACGACCTAGCCGAGGTGGCCGCCTTCGCCCGCGCCAAGGGCCTGCCCGCCAAGGTCATCGGCAACGGCAGTAACCTGCTCGTCGCCGACCGCGGCGTGCGCGGCATCGTGATCCGCCTGGGCCCCGGCTTCTCCGAGCTTGAGTGGCTGGACGACGGCGTGGCGGCTGGCGCGGGGGTGAGGCTTGCGCGCCTGGTGAAGCAGGCCACCGAAGTCGGCCTGAGCGGGCTCGAGTCCACGGTGGGCATCCCGGGCACCCTGGGCGGCGCGCTCGCCACCAACGCCGGCACCGACACCGGCTCCATCGGCGACCTCGTGCTTGCCGCCACCGTCCTCGACGCGGAGGGGGAGGTGCGGGAGTGGGGCGCGGCCCAGTTCACCTACCGCTACCGCTACAGCAGCCTCGGCGCCTCGCAGGCCGTGGTGCTGGCCGCCAGGCTTCGCCTCGAGCGGGCCGAGCCCGAGACCATCGCGGCCAAGGTCGAGCGCCTGCGCCACAAGCGCGGCAGCCGTCAGCCGCTCCGCGCCTGGTCGGCAGGCAGCGTGTTCAAGAACCCCCGCGGCGTGGCCGCCGGCAAGGTGCTAGACCGCGCTGGCGCCAAGGGCATGCGGGTTGGGGATGCGCAGGTCTCCAGCAAGCACGCCAACTTCCTCATCAACCGGGGCCGCGCGACTGCGGCCGACATGCTCGAGCTGATCGAGCGCGCCCATGCCCTGGCCCTCCGGCGCTACGGCATTGATCTCGAGCTCGAGATCGAGTGCATCGGGGAGCGGTAGATGGCGAGCGACCGACTGCGAGTGCTGGTGCTGACCGGCGGGACCTCCTCCGAGCGCGAGATCTGCCTCCGCAGCGGCGCCAAGGTCATGGCGGCCCTCGACCCCGCACGCTACGAGGTCACCCAGATGGACCTGGCCAACCTCGCCGGCCCGCAGGCCGGCTGCCTCGCCCGGGCCCTGTTCGCGCCGGGCGCCTGTGAGCCGGAGGCGGACGGCCGGCCTGACGTTGTTTTCATCGCGCTCCACGGCGGGCCGGGCGAAGACGGCACGGTGCAGGGGATGCTGGAGCTGCTCGGCATCCCCTACACCGGCTCCGGCGTGCTCGCCAGCGCCCTGGCGATGAACAAGATCGTCTCCAAGAGGATCTTCGAGCGGGAGGGCATCCCTACCCCTCGCTGGTTGCCGCTGCGGGCCGCCGAGCGCGCCGGCGCCGGCCGCGCCGTTCTCGAAGCGCTCCGGCTGCCCTGTGTCGTGAAGCCGGCCTGCGAGGGCTCGACTATCGGCGTCACCGTGGTGCGAGATCCCGCCGAGATCGAGCCCGCTCTGGAGGAAGCGTTCCGGTATGGTCCGGAGGCGCTCGCCGAGGAGTACATCGCAGGGGTTGAGATCAGCGGCCCGGTGTTGGGCGAGGAGGCGCTGCCGCTGGTCGAGATCGTTCCCCGGAGCGGCTTCTACGACTACGAGGCGAAGTATACCCCCGGCGCCACCGAGGAGATCGTGCCCGCGCGCATCCCCGCCTGGCAGGCCGCCCGGGCGCGGGAGCTTACCCTCGCCGCCCACCGCGTCCTTGGCTGCCGGGGCATGTCGCGTGTGGACATGATGGCCTCCGAAGACGAGGTCTACGTCCTCGAGGTGAACACCATCCCCGGCATGACCGAGACCAGCATCTTGCCCCGCGCGGCGGAGGCGGTGGGGATGACCTTCTCCCAGGTGGTGGACCGGCTGATCGAGCTTGCTCTGGAGGAGAGAGGGCGCCATGGCGCTCGGCGGGGCCTATAGGCCGCGACTCGGGGCGGCTGCCTCCACCGGCGGAGTAAGCTGGGTCGCGCACGGGCGGCGCTTGGCGCTGGTCTGCGCGGTCGCGCTTGCGGCGGAGGTGGTCTACATCGTGCTCGCCTCGCCGCGCTTGGCAGTCCGCGAGGTGGTGGTGCGGGGAGACCCGCGCGTGGTCGAGCAGGTCGCCCCGCGCCTGGAGCTGGGGGCGAACACCGGCATGGCGCTGGCCCCGCTGGGGCGACTGCGTCGCCAGGCGGAGCAGGTGCCAGCCGTGCGGGCCGCACGCGTGTCCCGGGGGTTCCCGAACCGGCTGGTGGTGACGGTGGAGCGCAGGGAGCCGGTGGCGGTGGTCCGGCGGCCGGAGGAGGCGCTGCTCGTGGACCCGGAGGGGGTGGTGTTCGTGGTGCGCGACGAATGGGGCTGGGGGCTGCCAGAGCTGGTGGGGCCGAGCCTGGCGGAGGGCGAGCTGGAGAGCGCACAGGCGCGGGCCGAGCTCTCGGGGCTCCTGGCCGCGCTGCGGGCCACGGCCCTCGAGCTGTGCCTGGGCGTGACACGGCTCGAGTACGGCGAGGGCGGCGAGATCACCCTCACCTTGGGCTCCGGGGCGCAGGCCCGCCTGGGCCGGTGCGAGCGCCTCGGGGTGAAGGCGAAACTGCTGGCCCGCGTGGTGGACACCCTGGGTCTGGAGGCGATAGGGCTCGTGGACGTGAGCGATCCCGAGGCGGCATACTGGCGGCCGGCCGGGGGCGAGAGCGAGGCGGCAGGCGGCCGTGAGGTGAGTGGGATATGAAACTGGAGTGGCGCGGCGAACAGCGGTGGGTGGTGGCGATGGCCGCGGTGAGCCTGGTGTTGGGCGCGATGCTGGGCGTGCAGGTTCACGCCCGCAGGCTCCGCGGCGCGACGGCGAGCGGGCGCCAGGCGCGGGCCGTGGTGGGCATGCTGACCGCGGCCGAGACCCAGCTCGAGAACCAGCGCGCGGAGATCCAGCGCCTCCGCGAACAGCTCGCACGCTATGAGCAGGAGGCCGCCGACGAGCGCGGGCTCACGCGGCTCATGAAGGAGGAGCTGGAGACCTTCCGCATCATGCTCGGGGTGTTGCCCGTGCAGGGCCCCGGCGTCGAGCTGGTGCTGGACGACAGCACCATGCGAGTTGACGACAAGGTCGGCGGACAGGAGGTCTATGTCATCCACGACTTCGACCTCGTGCAGATCGCCAATGAGCTCTGGGCGGCCGGCGCGGAGGCCATCTCCCTAAACGGGCAACGCCTGGTGACGGGGAGCGCAATCGCCTGCTCGGCCCGGCTGATCACAGTTAACAACGTCGCCATCTCCCGCCCCTTCACATTCCTCGCCATCGGCAACAAGGCCAACATGGTCTCGGCGCTGAACATCCGGGATGGACTGCTCGATCGCCTGCGGGTGCTCCAGTTCCACGTCAAGCTGACTCCGCGGGACGAGATCATCATCCCTGCTCTCTCGGTGATGCCCAAGTACCAGTACGCGCAGCCGGTCGTCGCAGAGGAGGCCTCGAGGTGATTGCCCTGCCTATGCTGGCCCTCGTCGTGGGCTTCATCGCCGTCTACTTCCTGTTCCCGACGGTCCCGCCGGCCTGGGGCGACTATGTGGCCATCGCCACCCTCGCCGGCTTCGACGCCCTGGTGGGTGGGCTGCGGGCCCGCCTCGAGGGGCGCTTCGACGAGGCCGTCTTCGTGAGTGGGTTCTTCGTGAACATGGTCATCGCCACCCTGCTCGCCTTCCTGGGCGACAAGCTCGGGGTGGACCTCTATCTGGCGATGGTCGTTGCCCTCGGCATCCGCATCTTCACCAACCTGGGGAGAGTGCGGGGGCTGCTGATCGTCGCCCGCACCGGCGGGCAGAAGGCCGCCGCGCCCTAGCGCGGAAGATGGGAGGGAAAGGTCCTATTGTCGGGGCCGGAGGTCTTGCTTGGGCTCGATGTCGGCACCACCAAGGTGGCGGCCGTCGTGGGCGGCCGCGGCGACACGCCGAAACTCCTCGCCGCCGCCACCTGCCCCTGCCGCGGCCTCAAGCGCGGGCAGGTGGTGGACGTCTCCGAGACCACCCGCGCCATCCGTGAGGCCGTCAGCCGCGCCCAGCGCCTCTCCGGAGTCGAGCTCGAGTCCGCCTGGGTCGGCATCACCGGCCAGCACATCTCCTGCCTCAACTCCCGCGCCGAGCTCCAGCTCACCCGCGCCAATCGCCAGGTGACCTGGGAGGACGTCGAGCGCGTCATGGGCGCCGCCGTCGCCTCCGTCTCCATCCCCCCCGACCGCCAGATGATCCACGCCATCTCCCGCGGCTTCACCGTGGACGACACCCCCCGCGTCCGCAACCCCGTCGGCCTCTCGGCCAGCAGGCTCGCCGTCGAGACTCACATCGTCACCGCCGGCCGCAACCTCGTCGCCAACGTCACCCGCGCCGTCGAGCAGGCCGGCCTCGGCGTCGCCGAGCTGGTGGCCGAGCCCCTCGCCGCCGCGGACGCCGTGCTCACCGAGGACGAGGAGCAGCTCGGGGTGCTCCTCATTGACATCGGCGGCGGCACCAGCGACCTCGGCCTCTTCCTCGAGGGCAGCATCGCCTTCACCGGCGCCATCCCCGTCGCCGGCGCCAACGTCACCCACGACCTGGCGGTCGCCCTCGGGATCACGCACCCGGAGGCCGAGCAGGTCAAGCTCAGCTGCGGCCGGGCGCGGGCCGAGATGGTCCCCGAGGACGCGGAGGACGTGAAGCTGCCCGGAGATGAGGAGGAGCGCAAGGTGAGCCAGCGCTTCGTCGCCCAGGTCATCGAGGCCAGGGTGAGGGAGATGTTCCGGCTTGTGGAGCACGAGCTCCGGCGCTGGGGGGAGGCCTGGACGCCCGCCGGCGGCGTGGTGGTCACCGGCGGGGGGAGTCTGCTGCCCGGCATCACCTCCGTGGCCCGCCAGACTCTGGCCTGCCGGGCCCGCTTGGGCCGGCCGCGCGTCGCCGCCGGGCCCCTCGAGCTGCTCGAGAGCCCGGCCCTCGCCACCGGCGTCGGGCTCGTCTACTACGCCCACCGGGAGGCCGAGGCGCGGCGGGTCGAGCCCCGTCCCGCGATACGCGTGCTGCCTGTCCTCGGGCGAGTGGTCGCCTGGGTGCGCGACCTCTTCAGCTCCTAGCGCGACCATGCGGGGGGAAGCCACCAGCGCGAGCGGGCCTCGGGTGGCCCTCGTCGGCGGGGGCACGGGCGGCCACGTCTATCCCGCGCTCGCGGTGGCCGACGGCCTGCGGCGCCGCTGCCCCGGCGTCCAGCTCCTCTTCATCGGCGGCGATCGGCTCGAGGCGCGGGAGGCGCCCCGCGCCGGGCTGGCCTTTCGCGCCATCTCGGTACACGGGCTCGCGGGGCGCGGATGGTGGGCCTGGAGGGGACGCCTGCGCTCCCTCGCCGAGCTGACAATAGGCCTTCCGCTGCTCCAGAGCCTCGCCGCCCTGCGGCGCTTCTCACCCGACGTGGTGGTCGGCGTGGGCGGCTATGTGAGCGGGCCAGCGCTGCTCGCGGCCCGGCTGCTCGGACTGCCGACCCTCAGCCTGGAGACCAATCTGACGCCGGGCTTCACCAGCAGAATCGCCTGTCGGCTGGTCAGCGCCATGGCCCTCGGGTGGGAGGAGTTGGGGCCTTACTTCGCGGCCCGAGTCCGGCGCGGCGCCCGGCTGGTCGTGACCGGGGTGCCGGTGCGCCCCGAGGTGCTCGCCCCGACCCGGCAGGAGGGCGCGGCCGCCCTGGGGCTCGACCCGGGCCGGCGCACCTTGCTCGCCCTGGGCGGCAGCCTGGGCTCGCGGCGGATCAACGAGGCGATCGTGGGAGCGCTCGCGCTGCTGGGGCGGCGACGCCCGGAGCTGCGCGAGGTGCAGGTGGTGCACGTGATCGGCCGCCAGTGGTCGCCAGAGGGGGGGATCGCGGCGGCCGCCGCGCCGCACTATCGAGCGGTGACGTACCTGGAGCGCAGCTATGGCGCGGCCCTGGCGGCGGCCGACCTGGTCGTGTGTCGGGCGGGCGCGAGCACCGTCGCTGAGCTGACCGCGCGCGGCCTGCCGGCCGTGCTGGTCCCCTGGTCCGGGGCGAGCACCAACGAGCAGGTGCGCAACGCCGCGCCTCTGGCGCGGGCGGGGGCCGCGCTGGTGATACCAGACGCGGAGCTGACGCCCGACCGCCTGGCGGCCGCGCTCGACGAGCTCCTGTGGGATGAGCAGCGGCTGGCGCTCATGGCGCAGGCGAGCCGGCTGCTGGGGAAGCCAGGGGCCGCAGATGCCGTGGCGATGCTGGCGCTCAAGCTGGCGGCGCAGAGGCGGGGCTAGGCCGCGGGAAGGTCCGCGTACGGCGCGAGGTAAGGCCGCCAGGCCGGCTTCTGGGCGGCGGCGACGAACTTCGTGTAGCTGATATAAGGGATGAACTTGGGCCGGAAGGGCGGCCGGACCAGGCCCATGCCCACCTCCTCCGGGGTCCGGTTGCCCTTCCTGTTGTTGCACCTTGTGCAGCAGCACACCAGGTTCGTCCAGTCGGTCCCGCCGCCCCGCTCCCGCGGGATCACGTGGTCAATCGTCAGTGCGGTGTTCCGCCGGCCGCAGTATTGGCACGTGTAGCGGTCGCGGGCGAAGATGCTCTTGCGGGAGACGCGCAGGGAGGGCGTGGGCCGGCGCACGTGGTAGTTCAGCCGGACCACGGTCGGCATCCTGATGCTCAGCCGCTCCGCCCGGAAGACCTTCGAGTCGGTCTCCACGGTGTGCGCCTTGCCCAGACACAGCATGCCCAGGGCCCGTCGCACGTTCGTGATGTTGAGCGGCTGGTAGTTGTGGTTGAGTACCAGAACCTCTTCCATTGCCAGGGCCTCGGCTCCCCGCGCGCGGCGCCAGGGAGAAACGGGGCGTGGGGGCCCCTGGGCGCCCCACGCACACTAGACACCTGTTTTCTGCATCCTACTGGAGGGCTGTGGGCTTTGTCAAGAGCGCGCAGCCCGCGTGACGGGGGCGCCCCGCCCGCCCCGCGCGCGACCTGCTCTCCCGTCCTTACACCGCCACCGGCCGGCCCGACTCGGCCGACTCGGTGGCCGCCAGGCAGAGGCGCACGGCCTCCCGCGCCTCGCGGGGCGTGACGATGGTCGGCTCCTCCCCCCGGTCAAGGCATTCCACGAAGTACTGGATCTCGACGAAGTAGCCGCCGAGGGCCTCGATGTTGCCGGCCGTCCCGGCCCTCCCGGCCGTGGGTACCTCAGGCTGGGGCACCTCTGGGTGCTCGACGCCCCCGGCCAGCGGGTACACGCTGAGGGCCGGGCTTAGGCGGGAGTCGAGCTCGATCGCGCCGCCCTCCAGCAGCACCCGCAGGCCCATGTTGAAAGGGTAGTTGGCGGCCATGTCGAGCGAGCCCTGAGCGAAGCCCACCGCCTGGTTGCGGTGTCCCGTGGTCGTCGTCCAGACGTTGTCGAGGCCGCCGCGGGCGGCCTTGACGCCGCCAGCGTAGACGTTCCTGGGCATGCCTGCCACCCAGGCGATGAAGTCGAGGTCGTGGATGTGAAGGTCGAGCACCGCGCCGCCGGAGCGCTGAGGGTCGAAGATCCACTCCTGCCATGACCAGGTGGGCGGGGGCGAGAACCGGGAGGCGCTCATCCAGCGGACCGCGCCCAGACGCCCGGAGTCCAGGATCTCCTTGATGACGCGGTACTCCGGCCAGAAGCGGATCACGTGCGCGACCATGAAGGTGACGCCGGCGCGCTCGACGGCCTCCACCATCGCATCGCACTCGGCGACGGTGAGGCCCATGGGCTTCTCACACAGAATGTGCTTGCCGGCGCGGGCGGCGGCCTGGACGGCCCCGCAGTGCAGGTAGGTGGGCAGGCAGATGTCCACCATGTCGAGGTCGGCGGCGAGCATGTCCTCGAGGCCCTCGTAGGGCGTCGCGCCATACTCGTCGGCGAAGCGCCTCCGGCGGTCAGGCTCGGGGTCGGCGACCGCGACCAGCTCGGCGTTCGGCAGCGCGGCGTAGCACTGGGCGTGGGTGCCGCCCATGAACCCCAGACCGGCAAGTCCGACGCGGACCATGGCATCTTCCCCCTGTGGACTGGCGCCGGGATCCCCGGCCCCCGGATTCTAGGCAGTCGGGAGAACTGTGTCAAGGGAAAGCGCGCGGGGGTCGGCGCCGCTCCTACCCGGTGGGCCTGGGGATGGGCATGCGGAGGCTGATGGCGGCGGCGGTGGCGCCGGAGCCGGCCATGAGGGCGAAGACGATGGGGAAGGGGAGGAAGCCGAGCAGCCAGCCGATGAGCAAGGGGACCAGCGCGCCCGGCGAGCTGAGCAGGTTCATGGAGGCGATGTAGCGGGGCCGGTCGCGGTCGCTGGCCAGCTCGAAGAGGTAGTTTGTGGCCCCCATCCAGGTCCCGCCCATCGCGCATCCGCCGACCAGGAACACCAGAGAGAAGAGGTGCGCGATGCCCCGGGCATTGGGGGCCGCGACGGAAAGGCCGAGGAGGGCGAGCGCGAGCAGGGGGGTGGCGGTGATGAGCAGGGAGGCGCCGCGGAGCACCGCCCGGGGGCCGCGGCGGTCGTTCAAATGGGCCCACCAGAGGCTGGCGGTGGCGCTGCCCAGGGTCATGGTCCAGATGTAGAGGCCGGCGATGTGCTCGGGGACGGCCAGGCGCTGCTTGGCGAATACCATGTAGAACGGCATCGCGAAGCTGACCCCGAAACCGAACAGCGACACCAGCACCAGGCAGCGGAAGGCCGGGTTGGCGCGGGCTGTGGGCAGCGCGCCCAGCAGGATCTCGCGCAGGGGCTGGGGCCGGTCGAGGACCGGACGGAGAGGCTCCCGCACCAGCCAGCAGCCCAGCGCGGAGAGGGCCATGAAGACGCCCATGAGCGTGAACAGGAGGGTGTAGTCGCGGGGATAGCCGGGGCCCGCGGGGCCCAGCATCCAGCGCACGACGAAACCCACGGCGAACGTGGCTACGGCGGCGCAGAACTGCATGGCCCCGAAGAATCGGCCCCGGAGCTGAGAAGGGATGGACTTGGCGATGATGTCCTGCCAGGGGATGGAGAGGAGGCCGTTGCCCAGAGAGATGGCGAACAGGGAGAAGACCATGAGCCAGATGGTGAGGGCCGCCCTCTCCACACCGAAGAGCCATAAGTAGAGGACGAAGCCCAGCAAAGGGAGGCGCCCCAGGAGCACGGGCCAACGGAGCCAGGGAAGTCGGTGCGGCCGGTGGCCCAGCACCGCGGCCATGAACACGGAGGGCAGCAGCCAGCCGAGGCGCTGGAGGAGGGTGATGAGCCCTACGATCACGGTGGAACGGGTGAGGTGGCCGATGAACAGGGGCAGCACCGTAGAGGGCTCGATCCAGGCCAGGCCGCTCATGAACAGGGCGGCCTCGGTGACGATGACGCCGAAGTTCCAGCGCGTGTATGGATCGCGCGCGTCCGCGCGCGCGTACAGTCGGGAGAAGATCTGTGCCATCAGGAGGCGGCCCGGCCGCGCCGCAAGTGCCGGGGGTATCTACTGCCAGGAGCACGCCGGTTCCTGCTGGCGAACGCGCGAGGGCGCGGCCCTGGCGCGCACACGGCTCAGGGCGCGCCGACGCGCGCCCTGCACGGCAGGCGGGTTGCCCTATGGGGCTAGCGACCTCCGCCTTGCCGCCGGAGGTCGTCCAGCGCCGTCTCGAAACGGTTCAGCCGCTGCCCGGTGTCGCCGGCGCGCCCCTCCACGGCCCGCTGGAGCTGGCTCAGCTCCTCGCGGAGCGCGGCCACCGGGCGGCGCGAGCGCTCGGGCGCCATCTGAGCCATGAACGCGACCAGGTCGTCGGCCCGCCTCACGTGGGCCTCGACCCGGCCCCAGTTGCCCCGCTGAAGCTCGAGCCGGGCCGCCCGCACGGCCTCGATGGCGTCCTCGGCCGCGAACTCCATAGCCATCTCGAGCTGGGATTCGGCGGCCGTGCGCAGCTGCTGCGCGTGCTCTATGCGCCGCGCCCCGATGGAGAGCATGATCCAGCCCACCAGCACGGCTAGGACGAGTCCCGCGATGGCGATCAGCCAGCCGGTCGCCACCGGGTTGCGCGCGCGGCGCGCGCCGGCCCGTCTGGCCCTCGCCTGCCACTCTTTGATGCGTTCGAGGGGCACGCCGGAGGCCATGGCAAGGGCCTCGGCGTCGGCGTCAACTAGCTCCTTCACGGTGCGCACCCCAGCCCTTGTGAGCGCCTCCTCGGCGCTTCGGTCAATGCCCACCGCGTCCGCCAGCGATCCCTCGCTCATCTCCGCGCCTCCTCGCGCTGACTGCGCCCGCCGCCGCGGATCGAGCCATCGCTCGCCCGGGGCGGGTGAGCGGCTGTCTTCGCCGCCCCCGGCGCTCCCCCTGTCTCATTCGCGCTCCAGGGGGCCGGGTGGCCCCGCGGCGCCCTGGGCCAGGGCCTCCACCAGGGTGGGCTGCCACTGCACGCCGGCGCCCCGGCGGAGCACGTCGAGCGCGTCGGCCTTCGACAGCCGGCCGCGATAGGGCCGGTCGCTGGTCAGCGCGTCGAAGGCGTCGGCGACCGCGAGGATGCGCGCGCCCAGGGGGATGTCGGAGCCGCCCAGCCCGTCGGGGTAGCCGCCGCCCGAGTAGTGCTCGTGGTGGTGGCGCACCATCTGCACCGTGGCATCATCGAGCAGCCCCTGTCCGAGGATGCGCTCCCCGATGACCGGGTGGGCCTGGATCTGGCTGTACTCCTCCGGGGTGAGGGAGCCGGGCTTGAGCAGCACGCTCTCGCGGATGCCGATCTTGCCGATGTCGTGCAGCCGACCAGCGAGGCGGATGTGGTGCACGTGCTCCGCGCCGGCGCCGATCTCCAGCGCGATCCGGCCGGCGAGGCGGCTGACGCGCTCGGAGTGGCCGCGGGTGTAGTCGTCCTTGGCCTCGAGGGCCGAGCACAGCGACTTGATGGCGCCGAGGAACAGCCGGCGCGCGGTCCGGGTCCCCTGGCGCACCTTGGACTCGAGCTGCCGGCGCTGCTGCTGCGCGGCGGACAGAAGGGCGCGGCGCTCGAGCGCGCGCTCCAGGCGCAGGACGACCTCGTCGGGGTCGAAGGGCTTGGCGATCCGGTCGTAGGCGCCGGCCCGCAGGCAGGACATGGCGGCCGGCGCCTGCTCCGGCCCGCTCGCCACGACCACGGCCGTCTCGGGACAGCGCTCAGCGAGAGTGGCGACCAGCCCCTGCCCCTCCTGGCCCCGTGAACTTACGTCCACAAGCGCGAGCGCGAAGCTGCTGCGGCGGCAGGCGGCCAGGGCGGCCGGCGCGTCGGGCGCGGTCTCGACCACCCAGCCGAGGTCGCCCAGCACGCGGGCGAGCAGCACGCGCACGGCGCGGTCGCTCTCCACCAGGAGAACCTTGGCCCGTGGTCCCTGTCCCATCAGGGCCAGTCACCAGAGCGCTGGTCCGGCTCCCGCAGGCGGGCGCCGCCCGCCTGAGCCACCAGGAGACTCAGCGCCGCCCCCAGTTCGGCCACCTCGCTCCCCGGCCCGCGAGGCACCTGGACGCCCAGGTCGCCCTCCGCGGCGCGCCGCGCGGCCTGCGCCATCTCTCGCAGCGCCAGCCCCACGCGCCGCCCCGCGGCCGCGCTGGCCAGCGCGGCCACCACGATGATGGCGGCCGCACATGCCCCGCCCCCGTGCGGCCCCCACCTCTCGGCGCCGACCCACAGCGCGACCGCCCCCGCGAGCGCGCTCAGCCCGGAGGCGGCGGCGCTGCTCGCGGCGAGGCAGCTCAGCGCGCGGGGCCGGCGCCGGGCGCGCTGAAGGCTCATGTGAATGTGATGTGACGCCATCTACCCAACCCCCACCGTCCCCGAAGAGGAACGCCTCCCGGGATGCTCCGATCCTGAGAGGCGCTGCGGCTCTCACCCGGACGACCATGCATGGATCGCCGGCCGCCTGACGCGCTCACGATAGCGCAAGCGCGGGCTGCTGTCCAGCCTCCACGCGGCGCGCCGCGAGCCCCGGGCGGCCATGCTTGTGCGCTCCCGCGCGCATCGGGGGGCGCAGCAGGCGCACCTCGCGGCAGCGGAGGGCACATGGAGGCGCGCCGGCGTTGACAGCGGCCGGTGAGCGTGTTACAGTCCGGGACGCGACCGGGCGAGACGCGTTCCGCCCGGTCAACTCCGACTAGACCCAGCGTAGGGAGTGGTGCCAATGCCGAGTGAGGTGTACTTCGCGTCCGCGAAGGTCAAGCGCCTGGTTGCTGAGGACACGCTGCCGGCCAAGTTCCAGCGGATGCTCGAGAGGCTCGACCTGAAGGGCCTGTTCGGCGACCGGCGCGTCGCCGTCAAGATGCACGTGGGAGGCCACATAGGCTACACCACGATACATCCCCTGTTCGTGCGCCTGCTCGTCCACCGCCTGCGGGAGGCGGGGGCCGACCCCTTCTGCACTGATGGCTCCTTCTCCGTCGCCGCCGCCAAGGCGCGGGGCTACACGGAGGAGGTGTTAGGGGCGCCGGTCTACCCCGTCGCGGGGGTGAGCGACAAGTACTTCATCGAGAAGGAGATCGGCTACCGGTCGCTGGCCTCGATCCAGGTGGCCGGCAACATCGCCGACGCTGATGCCATGGTGGTGCTCAGCCATGGCAAGGGCCACGGCCACTGCGGCTTCGGCGGGGCGATCAAGAATATCGCGATGGGCTGTGTCACCGTCGAGACCCGGGGGCGCATTCACGCGCTCATGGACACCGAGTTCTCCTGGGACCGGGACGCCTGCCGCCACTGCTACATCTGCCAGGAGAACTGCCCCGGCGGCGCCATCTCCTTCACCGATGAGGGCGAGTTCCAGGTGTTCCTCCACAACTGCCGCTACTGCATGCACTGCGTGACCTCATGCCCCGAGCACGCGATCGAGATCCGAGAGGAGGGCATCCGCTACTTCCAGGAGGGGATGGCGCGGACCACGAAGGCCGTGCTCGACACCTTCGAGCCCGGGCGGGTGCTCTACATCACCGTGCTCACCAACATCACGCCGCTGTGCGACTGCTGGGGGTTCAGCACGGCATCTCTGGTGCCCGACATCGGCATCATGGCCTCGGAGGACATCGTCGCCATCGAGCAGGCGGCGCTGGATTCGATAGATGTGAAGAACTACATCCCGGGCTCCCTGCCCGCCCAGCTCGAGCTGGCGAAGGGCGAGGGGCACCTGTTCTGGAGAATCTGGCGCAAGGACCCCTACCTCCAGGTCGAGACGGCCGCCGAGATCGGCCTGGGCAGCAGAGAGTACGGGCTGGTGGAGGTGGAGTAGCTGTTCGGCGCGCATGTCGGCGCTGGGGGCGCCGCATGCGCGCCACACCTTCCCTACGCCGGGGCGCCCGGATGGCATCTCGCTAGGCGGCCCGACGGGCCCGCCGCCGACGTGCACACCCTAGAGCGGGCGGGTCAGCACCCGGCCCGGGCGGCGGTTCCGGTGCTCCTCCCCGTCGAGCTCCAGCACGCCGTTCACTACCACGTATCTGATGCCCGCGGGGTAGACATGTGGCTGCGCGTAGTCGGCCCGGTCGGCTATGCGCTCGGGGTCGAACACCACCAGGTCGGCGGCCATGCCCTCCGCGATGCGGCCCCGGTCCTCCAGGCCGAGGCGCGCGGCCGCCCGGCCCGTCATCTTCGCCACCGCCTCTTCGAGCGAGAGCGCGCGCTCCTCCCGCACGTACCTCCCCAACACGCGCGGGAAGGTGCCATAGGTGCGGGGATGCGGGAAGGTGCCCCCTAGCACGCCGTAGGGCGCGGCGGCCGCGGCATCCGATCCGATCAGCCCCAGTGGGTGAGCGATCACCCGGCGCACATCCTCCTCGCACATCCCGTAGCCGATCATCCCCACCTCGCCCCGCTCCTCGAGCAGCAGGTCGAGCACAAGGTCCTCGGGCGCCTGCCCCCGCCGCTCGGCCGCCGCGGCCAGGGTCAGGCCCTGCAGGTCGCGATTCTCCGGCCCTTCGACAGAGCCCACGATCCGCTGCTCCCAGCGCCCGGGGTCGGCCTCCGCCTCCTCGGCCAGGGACGCGCGCAGCCGCGCCCGGGTGGCGGCGTCCCCCAGCCGCGCCGCCAGCGCCTCGCCACCGCCCTCTCGGGCCCAGGCCGGCAGGAGCTGCGCCAGGGCGGTGTTCCAGGCGGTGTAGGGATAGGCGTCGTAGCACACGTCGGCCTCGCCGCGCTCCCGCAGCCCCTCGATCAACCCCAGGGCCTGCTCGGTCCTGCCCCAGTAGCGCCGGGGGCTGGCCTTCAGGTGGGCGATCTGCACCGGGACGCCCGCCTCCCGGCCGATCTGCGCGGCCTCCGAGATGGCCTCGAGTAGCCCCTCACCCTCACTCCGGATGTGGGTGAAGTAGATGCCGCGCCCCTCCATGGCCTGGCACAGGGCGAGGATCTCATCGGCCTGCGCGAACATGCCCGGCGCGTAGACCAGCCCCGTCGAGAGCCCGAACGCCCCCTCCGCCATCGCCGCCTGCACGGCCCGGCGCATCGCGGTCAGCTCCTCGCTCGTCGGCGGCCGGTCGTGCTGGCCCATCACCGCCGCGCGGACCATGTTGTGCCCGACGACGGGGACCACGTTCACCGAGGTGCCAGCGCGGCCGAGCGCGGCGAGGTACTGCCCAAAGCTCTCCCAGCTCCAGTCAACGTGACCGGCCATCCAGCCCGGGATACCCTGCCACTCGGCGCTCCGGTCCCGCGGCGCAGGAGCCGGCGAGAAGCCGCACTGGCCGATCACCTCGGTAGTCACGCCCTGGCGGAGCTTGCTCTCCGCGCGGCCCTCGATAAGCAGCGCGAGGTCGGAGTGGGAGTGCATGTCGATGAACCCGGGAGCGACGACGAGGCCTGCCGCCTCCAGGGTCACTTCCCCCACCCACTCGTCGAGCGCGCCCACGGAGGCGATGCGGTCGCCCTGCACCGCCACATCGGCCCGCCGCCTGGTGGCCCCGGTTCCATCCACGACCGCGCCGCCGCGCACCAGCAGGTCACAGCGCTGCATGCCAGAGCCTCCAGTTGCCCATCGCCCCCGGCCATTACCCCATCCCGCCCCAGTCCCCTCCCGCCGGCGTCTGTCCGCTGGGTGCGACAGGGGCGGGGAGGGCGTCGTTGACATGCGCGAACGGGCTCTGGTACCGTCTGGCAGAGAAGGGCTCGCCTCAGTGGAGGGCAGCATGAAGCGCGTCCGTTTCAGCCTGGACGCACCGAAGGCGAAGGCTGTCCTGCTGGTCGGGGATTTCACGGACTGGGAGGCGCGTGCGAAGCGCATGCGCCGGCCCCGGCGCGGCAGCCCTAGCTTCGTCACGGTGGTGGAGCTGGAGCCGGGCACCTACGAGTACAAGTTCATCGTGGACGGCCACTGGGTGGAGGACCCCCGGGCGGAGGCGGTCCCGAACTCCTTCGGGACCCGAAACTCCGTCGTCAGCGTGTGAGGGCGCAGGACCGGCGGCCCGCCGGCAGGTAGCCGCCCGGAGGCGCAGAACCAGCCCTCCACCGCGGCAGGCGGCCGCCTGCCCGCGGGTCTGAGGCCGGGTCGCTGCCGACCCTGCCCCAGAGAAGGGGAGCCTCCCGATGGAGGAGCCGGAGGTCGTGACGCTCAAGGCGTTCGTCGTGGCCGGGCTGCGGTACGAGGGCGGGAACGAGCAAGGCGAGATCCCCGCCCTCTGGGAGCAGTTCATCCCCCGCCTGGACGAGCTGGCGCCCATCGCCGCGGACAACGCGCCGGCCGGGCTGTACGGGGTGGCCCGCGCGCTGCCGGGCGTGACCCCCGGCCCCTTCGAGTACCTCGCATGCATGCCCGTGACCGGCGCCGAGCACCTGCCAGAGGGCATGGTCGCGTGGCAGGTCCCCGCGCACACATATGCCGTGGTGCGCGCGAACGGCGTGGCCGGCATTCGCCCCGCCATGGACCGCTTCTATCGGGAGTGGCTGCCCAACTCCGAGCAGTGGCAGGGCGCGGGCAACCTGATGATGGAGCTGTACCCCCCGAGCTTCCCGCACGACGAGATCATCTACCTCTACTTGCCAGTGGCGCCGAAGCGGGGGAGGGCCGGTTAGCGCGAGGCGCGCGGTGGGGAGAGCGGAGTCGGCGGAGGCGGATCGTGGCCAGGCCGTCGGCAGGCCTGGCCATCTGCGCGCCGAGGCGGGGCAGCGAGGAAGCGTATGACGACGGTCTGGGAGGTCGGCGAGAGGGCCGACACTGAGCGCGTGGCGCGGCTTCGGGAGCGGGTGCGCGCGGCGATGGAGCGGCCAGGCGTGGCGTGGGAGTGCCCGGCGCGCATCGGCGAGGAGCACCTCGGCGAGCCGCTGGCGGTGCGCAAGGCGCGGGCGATCGCGCTGAAGCTGGCCCACATGCCCGCCGACCTCTGGGAGGGGCAGCTCTTCGCCGGCTCGATGACGCTCGAGGAGCCGCGTCTGCACGCCGAGTGGGGATTCCCCGACTACGTGACAGAGGCGGAGCGCGCGGCCGCCGCGGAGCGGGGGCAGAGCATCCACTCGGTGTTCGGGCACATCGTCCCGGACTATCCGAAGCTGCTGCGGGTGGGACTGCGGGGGCTCCGAGCGGAGGCGGAGCGGGAGCGGGCGCAGGCCGAGAGCGACGACGAGCGGGCGTTCCTCGACGCGGTGGTGGCGGCGGTGGACGGGGTCATGGGGTACGCGGCGCGGCTGGCGGCGCGCTGTGAGGAGGAGGCGGCGCGGGCCGGCCACGCGGGACGTAGCTCCGAGCTGCGCGAGATGGCGGCGAACCTGCGGAGTGCGCCCGCGGGGCCGGCGGAGACGTTCTGGCAGGCGCTGCAGGCGGTGTGGCTGGTGCACATGGTGTTCCACGCGACCATGAACGGGAACGCCATGGGGCGGCTGGATCAGTATGTCTGGCCCTACCTGGAGGCCGACCTGGCGTCCGGTCGGCTGACGCTGGAGCGGGCGGCGGAGCTGGTGGACTGCTTCTGCCTGAAGTTCAATGAGCGCGCGGAGACATCGGAGCGGCAGCGGCCGGAGGCGCGGGAGCCGGAGGAGGTGGACCCGCGGCGCCGCACCCGCCACTACACCTCCTCCCAGATAGGAACCCGGCGCGACCGCGTGGACAGCACCAACCACTGGCTGCAGAACATCGTCATCGGCGGCCTGACGCCCCAGGGCGAGGATGGGACCAACCCCCTCACGTTCCTGCTCCTGGACAGCTACCGGCGGAACCGGATGACGAACCCGCTGCTGACCGTTCGCCTCCACCGGCGCTCGCCTGAGGCCCTGGTGCGGCGGGTGTGCGAGACGCTGAAGGAGGGCGGGGGCATGCCGGCGCTATTCAACGACGAGGCGCTGGTGCCGGCCCTGGAGCGGCTGGGGATGCCGAGGGAGGACGCGCTCGACTACACGAACGACGGCTGCTGGGAGGTGATCATCCCCGGGCGGACGGACTTCGTCTTCCAGCGACTGAGCCTCATGTTGTGCCTCGAGTGGGCGCTCAATCGGGGCCGCTCGAGGCTCGACGGGGAGCGGGCAGGCCTGGACACCGGCGACCCCCGGAGCTTTCGCAGCTACCAGGAGGTGTGGCAGGCGTTCCTGGCCCAGCTCGATGCGATGGTGGGCCGGGTGGTCACGCGGGTCGTGGCGACGGCGAACGACCGGAGCCTGATCGCACCCGTTCCGCTGCTTAGCGCGCTCGTGGAGGGATGTTTGTCGAAGCGGCGCGATCTGACGGCCGGCGGCGCTAAGCACCGGACATTCGGGATGTTGGCCGAGAGCGCGGCCCACGCCATTGACTCGCTGGCCGCGATCAAGACGGTGATCTTCGAGCAGCGGCGGGCCAGCATGGCCGAGCTGTGCGATGCGCTGGACGGCAACTTCGAGGGGCATGAGTGGCTGCGGGCGCGCCTGCTGGCGGCGCCGAAGTACGGCAACGATGACGAGGCGGCGGACGCGGTGGGCCGGGAGGTCATCGCGGCCTTCAGCGAGACCGTGGGCCGACACGCGGCCGGCCACGAGTCGGCGGTGCGGTTCCCATGCGGCGTGGCGACGTTCTCGTGGTACATCGGAATCGGAGAGGGGCTTGGCGCCTCGCCAGACGGTCGCTTGTCAGGGGAACCGGTGTCGTCGAACTTCTCACCCGCCCTGGGGCGGGATGTGGAGGGGCTCCCGCCCGCGATCCTCTCCTACGGGAAGATGCTGCACGAGCGCCTGCCGGCCGGGGGCCCGCTCGATCTGCGGGTCAACAGGCGGCTGGTGGAGGGGGAGGAGGGCACGCGGCGCATGATCGGGCTGGCGCGGGGGTTCGTGGACGCAGGGGGCTCGATGATGACCCTAACCGTGGCGGACACCGAGGAACTGCGGGCGGCCCAGCGGGAACCGGAGCGCTATCGCTCCCTGCGGGTGCGCATGGGCGGGTGGTGCGCCTACTTCACCATGTTGAGCCGGGAGCAGCAGGAGCACCACATCCGGCGGCAGGAGGGCGGTTAGTGGCAGGGCGGGAGCCCGGGCCGGAGGGGCTGGTCTTCGACTTCGACACCTTCGCTGTCCACGACGGGCCAGGCATACGCCTGGCCGTCTACCTGAAGGGCTGTCCCCTACGGTGCCGCTGGTGTCACAGCCCGGAGTCCCTGCGGCCCGCCCCAGAGCTGATCTTCCTGCGGGATCGGTGTGTGCGCTGTGGCGCGTGTGCCGCGATCTGCCCGCGGGAGGTGCACCAAGTCTCCGGGGGGGCGCACGAGCTGGCGCGGGAGCGCTGTGAGGCCTGCGGGCGGTGTGTAGAGGCCTGCCCGGCCGGCGCCCTGGAGATCAAGGGGCGGTGGGTGAGTGCTGGGGAGGTGCTGGCGCGGGCAGAGCGGATGCGCCCCTTCTTCCGGCGCTCCGGCGGTGGGGTCACGCTCACCGGCGGGGAGGTGACGGCACAGCCGGAGTTTGCAGAGGCCGTCCTGGCCGGCTGCCAGGCGCTTGGCATCCACGCGGCCATCGAGACCTCTGGCGCCTGTGAGTGGGATGCCCTCGCCCCGCTGCTGCGAGTCTGCGGCCTGGTGCTCTATGACGTGAAGCTGATGGACGAGGAGGCGCACCGGCACTGGACTGGCGCCTCGAACCGGCCCATCCTGGCCAACCTGGAGCGGCTGGCGCGCCTCTCGCGAGAGGGCGGCCCCGCGGTGCAGGTGCGGATGCCGCTGATCCCAGGGATCACCGATGTAGACGAGAACGCAGCCGCGACCTTCCGGTTCATGCGCGAGGTGGGGCTGCGGTCAGCGGCGCTGCTGCCCTACAACCCCGCCTCCGGCGCGAAGTACGACTGGCTGGGGCGTGAGTACGACCTCGCAGTCGAGCCGCAGGGGCCGGAGCGTCTGGCCGCGCTGGCGGAGCTCGCCCGCCGGGCAGGTGTGGAGGCGGTGATCGTCTAATCAGCGGGGGTGGTTCCGCCAGGGCCGGGGAACCGTGACACCCTGCAGCAGGGAGCAGACGCATGGCAATGTTTGGCCGGAGCCGGCAGGAGCTGGAGAGGCGGATCGGTCACATCTCGCAGCTCGGGGGCGTGAAGGCTTACGTGCTCACCGAGGGCCGGGCCGCGGGGATACGGGCGGTGGACGTGCGGACCGCGGCGGGGCTGGAGTTCACGGTCCTGGCAGATCGGTGCCTCGACATCAGCGAGGCCCGCTATCGGGGCCTGAGCCTGTGCTGGCGCTCCCCGACAGGGGATGTGGGGCCGGCCTACTACGAGCCGGAGCGGCTGGAGTGGCTGCGCACCTTCTTCGGTGGGCTGCTGACAACCTGTGGGCTGGACAATGTAGGGCCGCCGGAGGTGGATGGGGCGGACGCGCTTGGGCTGCACGGGCGGATCTCGACCACGCCCGCGGAGCGGGTGAGCTGGCGCGAGGAGTGGGAGGGAGACCGGCTCGCCCTCACGGTGAGCGGGGTGGTCAGGGAGGCGAGGCTGTTCGGGGCGGAGCTGGAGCTGCACCGGACCATCCGGGCGTATGGGGATGGCGCGGGGTTCTCGCTGCGCGACCGCGTGGTCAACGTGGGGGCGCGGCCCTCGCCGTGCATGTTGCTCTACCATGTGAACGCGGGCTTCCCGTTGGTGGATGAGGACGCGGAGCTGGTGACGCCGGGCGGGGAGGTCGAGCCGCGCGACGAGGAGGCAGAGGAAGGCGCCCAGGACTGGGCCCGCATACATGCGCCGGTGCGGGGCTACCGAGAGAAGGTCTACCTGCACGCGCCGCGCGCCGACCGCGACGGGTGGGTGAGGGCGGCGGTGGTGAACCGAAGGCTGCGGGGCGGGCTGGCGATGGTGATGCGGTGGCGGGCCTCGGAGCTGCCGTGTCTGACCCAGTGGAAGATGCTGGGGGAGCGCGAGTATGTGCTTGGCGTCGAGCCGGGCAACTGCTTCCCCCTGGGCCGCCGGCACGAGAGGGAGGCGGGGCGGCTGCTGGAGCTCGGGATCGCCGAGGCGGTGGAGACAGGCTTCGAGGTGGAGGTGGTCGAGGGGGCGGAGGCGGTCGAGCGGGCGGTGGCCGAGGTGCGGGGGTAGGGCACGCCCCGTCGGCATCACAACGAAGGAGCTGGGCGTTATGTTCTGCTATCAGTGCGAGCAGGCGGCGAAGGGCATCGGGTGCAAGACCCACGGCGTGTGCGGCAAGGATGCACGGACGGCGGCGCTTCAGGACCTGCTGGTGCACGCGACAGAGGGGCTCTCGATGTACGCGCGGCGGGCGGCGGAGCTCGCGGTCAGGGATCGGGAGGTGGACGTCTTCGCCCTGGAGGCGCTGTTCGCCACTCTCACCAACGTGAACTTCGACCCCGAGCGCCTCGGGGCGATGCTGCAGCGTGCCGCGGAGCTGAAGCAGCGGATGAGGGAGGCCTACGAGCGGGCGGGTGGCGGCCGCGAGGCGCTCGGGGGGCCGGCGGCCTGGCAGCCGGCCGGCGACCTGGAAGGGTTGGTCCGGCAGGGGAAGGAGGTCTCCATCGCGGGGCGCAGGGCCCGGCTGCCGGCGGAGGTGGTGGACCTGCAGGAGCTGGTGCTCTACGGCCTCAAGGGGATGGCAGCCTACGCCGACCACGCGCAGATCTTGGGCTTCGAGGACCAGGAGGTGTACGCATTCTTCCACCAGGCGCTGGATTACCTGGCGAGCACGCCCACGGACCCCGAGGACCTGGTCTCGTGGGCGCTGCGGGTGGGGGAGGTGAACCTGCGGGTGATGGGCCTGCTGGACGCGGCGCACACGGCCAACTACGGCGACCCGGAGCCGACCTGGGTGCGCATAGAGCCGGTGAAGGGAAAGGCGATCTGCGTCTCCGGGCATGACATGAGGGACCTGGCGGAGCTGCTGGAGCAGACCCGGGGCAAGGGGGTAAACGTCTACACGCATGGGGAGATGCTGCCCGCGCACGGCTACCCCGAGCTGAGGAAGCACGAGCACCTGGTCGGCAACTACGGCGGGGCCTGGCAGCTTCAGCGGGAGGAATTCGACGCCTTCCCAGGCGCCATCCTGATGACCACGAACTGCCTGCAGGCGCCGCGGGACAGCTACCGGGATCGCATTTTCACGGCCGGGGTGGTGGGCTGGCCGGGCGTCCGGCACATCGAGGACCGATGCTTCGGGCCGGTGATCGAGGCCGCGCTGGGGCAAGAGGGCTTCGCCGAGGACGGCCCGGACCGGCGGATACTGGTGGGATGCGGCCACGCGGCGGTGATGAGCAGAGCCGAGGAGATCGTGGCGGCGGTGAGGGCGGGCCAGGTCCGGCGCTTCTTCGTCATCGGCGGCTGCGATGGGGCGAAGCCGGGCCGGAGCTACTACACGGAGCTGGCGCAGGCGGCCCCCGAGGACACGGTGATCCTCACCCTCGCCTGCGGCAAGTACCGGTTCAACAAGCTGGAGTTCGGGGAGGTGGCCGGGATCCCGCGGCTGCTGGACGTTGGCCAGTGCAATGACGCGTACTCGGCAATCCGGATCGCGCAGGGCCTGGCGGAGGCGCTGGGCGTGGAGATCAACGCGCTGCCGCTCTCCATCGTGCTCTCGTGGTTCGAGCAGAAAGCGGTGGCCATCCTGCTCACGCTGCTGCACCTGGGGATGAGGAACATGAGGATCGGGCCCACGCTCCCCGCCTTCGTGCCCCCCAGCGTGCTGCGGGCGCTTCAGGACAAGCTCGGCCTGAGGCCCATCGGCGCCCCAGAGGCCGACCTGCGCGAGATGCTCGGGGGAGCGTGAGGCCACCGGCCGGCCACTGGAGGTGCAGGCACGTGGAGAAGACAGCGCTGTCCTTCTACCTGGATGACACCAACCCGTACACGGCGGGGGCTAAGGCGTTTGAGACCTTCCTCGACTTCGTGTCGGCGGAGGGGGTGAGGGGCGAGTCCAGCGTGATCCTCGGCTATGGCTGGCAGGAGCACGGCCTCCTGAGCCGCCCCCACACCGAGGAGCAGCGCGCCTATCTCGCGCAAGTGCGGCGGGCCTACGAGTGCGGCGTGGACAGCCACATGGAGCTGATGACGCATGGAGGCCTGTTCGACTTCGCCCAGGGACGGGTGCCCGAGGGCGCCCAGCACGAGGGCGTCTGGCTCTACGAGCCGGACACGCCGGTGGAGGCCTACGAGGCCTACTTCCGCAGCATCATCGAGGAGGGAGAGCGAGTGGGGGTGCGCTTCACGGGCGTGACCTCGCCAGGGTGTAGTTGCGAGGCCTGCGCGCACCGATTCGCCGAACTGCGCGGGTCCGGCATCACGGGCGTGAACCCGAACGTGTGGGAGGCGCTGCTGCGGCTGGCGCAGGCGGGCAGGTTCCGGGGGAAGGCGGTGCCGTGCTTCACCCTCACGGGCCCCGGCGAGCACGCGCCGGTGCTCGTGGCAAGCGATGGCGACCATGCGGTGTACGATCTGTTCCCAAACGCCGAGGACCGGTTCGGGATCTGGGACAATGACCCAGCGCGGGTGAGCGCGGACTACTACATCACCGCCGACGGTCGCTCCGGGCGGATCGTCGAGCTGCTGGACAGCGGCGCGCCGTACTGCCTCTTCTACGCGCACTGGCAGGGCCTGAACCCGGTCAACGGCGTGGGTTGGGGGGCATTCCAGCAGGTGGTGAGGCGGGTGCGGCAGTTCCTCGCCGATCGCGTCGAGTGGATGCGCCCCAGCGACTACGCGGCGCGCTGTGGCTCCGGGGGCGGCGGCGCCCTTCAGCGTGGATAGCGCCGCGCTCAGTAGGGGTGGCCGGAGAGGCGCGCCCCTTCTATGGAGAGCAGCAGCCCCAGGATGCGGGCCCTGGAGAGGGGGACCGCACCAAGGACCAGCTTGGTGGTCTCGTCGCTGTAGCGCTTCAGCGTCTCCAGGGCGTCGCCGCGGGCCAGGCCCAGGCTGCGGAGGGCCTGCGCCACGGCCAGCGCGCGAGCGGGCCCGGGCCGGCCGTTGTGGATGCCGAGGAGCCGGCGCAGATGCCGGTCGCAGACGGGGACCAGGCGGGGGCGCTTGAGGTACAGCACCTGGGTGGCGGTGGTGTCCTTGATCATGGGCACGGAGAGGCGCGCGAGGGCAGCGTGGAGCTGAGCGAGGGCCTCGCCGACCGCCTCTGTCTCGGATGCTATGAGGTCAACGCCGGGTGGGATGGCGGCGAGCTCGGGCAGAGGCCGGTCGAGGAAGGGCCGCCAGGCGCGGAGGGGGGCGCGGACTCGCCGGGATGCGTTGGCGAGGCGGAGTTGCTGGGTGGAGATGACATCGGGGTCTGGCTCCGCGGCAATGCCGCGGCAGTCGTAGACCTCGTAGCCGCCGTTGGCGACGAAGTGCGCGAGCTTCGCCTCGCAATCGGCGATGAGGTGACCGTTGACCTCGATGGAGATCGGCATGGCGACCCCCCCTGGAGACCGGGCGCGGCCGGGGGCCGCGCCTGTGTTGATTGTTCCACAGAGAGGGGGCTGGCCGCTAAGCGAGGGCGGGGCTAGCCAGCAACCTGCTTCGTGGTGCGGAAGTGGATCTTCGCCACCTGGCGCAGCAGGTCCATCCCGCCCCGCGCGTAGACGCTGCGGGCGGCCGGGAGCACGTGCGTGGCGCCCCGTGGCAGGTCGAGGCCGGCGAGGGCCGAGCTGCGCGCGAGGCCGCGCACGAAAGCCGCCCGCGCGAGCACCGAGGCGGCCGCCACGGCCGGGTCGTCCTCGGCGCGGACACGCTGGAGGAGCTCCACCCTCCGGCCCCGCGCCATGAGCGAGCTGCGCAGCAGCCGCTCATCGCCGAACTGGTCGGCTACCACGACCCCGCACCCGGCGCGGGCGAGCACGTTCTCGATGGCCCGCGCGTGGGCCCACGCCAGAAGCCGGTTGAGGTTGCCGATCTCCTCGTAGAGCTGGTTGTAGCGGGCCGGTGAGATCACGACGACCTCGAAGGCCGGGCAGATCTGCCGCACCGCCTTCTCCCGCTCCCACAGGCTGGAGATGGAGAGCCGCTTGGCGTCTCTGACGCCGGCCTGAGGCAGCCGCGCCAGGGCCGTCTCATCCGCGAAGGCGGCGGCGACGACGAGGGGGCCGAAGTAGTCACCCTTGCCCGCCTCGTCCGAGCCTGCGTGGGGGACGGCGATGATGGGACTGGGCTCCGCCATGGTCGCGGGCCGTGGGCGGCCGCGCGGGGCTCGCTCAGCGGATCAGGGGCACATCCGGCCAGCCCTCGGGGGGCCGCTCGTAGCCGCAGTTGGCGCAGGTCTGGGCATCCTTGGCAGAGGGCATGCCGCAGCGCGGGCACACGTCCCAGTACGGGTTGTCGGGGTACATGTGGAAGGGGATGGCGCGCTGGTGGCGGCGGGTGTTCTCGATCACGATCTGGCGCCGATGCTCCTGGGGGTCATCCTGCCGGGTGGTCCACCATTCGAGGTCGCGGTTGACGATGCGCTGGTGGTGGTGGTCGTCGAGGTGCTTGGCGCGGGCGTACTCGATGGCGGGGAAGAGGCGGTCGAAGTCGAGGATGCGCTCGAAGGGTCGGTAGACCAGGCGGGTGACGTAGGCGGGAGCGTCAGGGAACTCGTCGGCGCGGCGGAACCACTCCGCGGCGCGATAGGCGTCGTGGGCGCGATCGTAGTAAGTCCAGCCGAGCTCGAAGTAGAGGTCCCAGCGGCCGGGGTTGGCCTCCACGCCGCGCTCGAGGACTTGGAGGCCGCGCTGGAGCCAGTAGCGCTTGTCCACCAGGGTCTGGGCCTCGACGTGGAGGTTGTAGGCGCAGTGCCAGCCATACACCTTCCAGGCCAGTAGGAAGTGCGGGTCGAGCTCCACCACCGCGTCCAGGAGAGGGATGATCGCCCACCAGTTACCGCCGTGCCAGGCGCGCTCCACGCGCAGCCACAGCAGGTCGGCCGCCACCGTGCGAAAGCCGCCCAGGGCGGCGATCACCCCGGCCGTGGGCCCGATGGTGATGGCGCTGGCCCGGCGGACTCGCTGCTCGGGGTCGAAGAGCCGGGGCCGCGCGCTGTGGATCCGCTCCTGAAGGGGGGCGAGGATCAGCAACAGCCCCACCACGAGGAGGGCCGCCGGCCAGTGCGGTCGTCGAAGCTGTGACATGGAACCGCTACACCTGCCGATCGTTGAAGAAGATGGCGGCCAGGATCAGGACCACCACGATGTAGCCGAGCCCGTGCAGAATGGCCTCCCAGGCGGCCACCACGCTGATGCTCATGAAGTTGGAGACCTCGTGGCGGATGTCGAAGTTCTCGAGCTTGGGCACCACGTTGTAGAGCACCAGCAGCACCAGGCGGGACACGCCTGCGGCGTTCTCGGCGAGGTCGTGGATGGTGCTCTGAAGGCTGCCGATGGCCCAGATGATGAAGGCGCTGATCACCGTCATGGTGGTGGAGCCGACGGTGGAGATGAGCACGATGAGGGCGGTGAGCACGGCGAGGGCAAAGTAGCTGAGCACGGCGGCGAGGATGACCGGGCCCAGGTTGGGGTCAAAGCGGGAGTCGGGCAGGTCCTGCACCAGGCGGTCCTGGAGCGCGAGCACGCCCACGAGCACCACCGTCATAACGGCGACGATGGCGCCGAGGACGATCATCGCGCCCAGGTACTTGCCGAGCACGAACTCGAAGCGCTTCACGGGCTTGGACAGGATGGCGTAGATGGTGCGGTTCTCGATCTCGGCCGGGATGAGGAAGGCGGCGACGAAGATGGCGAGCAGGATGCCGAAGACGGTGATGGCGGCGAGCCCGCTGGAGATGATCATGCGGGCCTGCTCCATCGGGCTGAGGTAGGTGAAGAAGGTCATCGAGGACAGCAGCAGCACCACCAGGATGATCACCGCCTGGATGACGCGTCGCCGCCGGGCCTCCGCCACCGTGATGCACGCGATTCGCCACACCGAGGGGAACGTATGGCCCACGGCCGGCAGCCAGGCGCGGCGGGTGATGACGACAATGGCGGCGACGAGCGCCACCCCGACGAGCACGATGACTCGGCTTGCCAGCGGCGTCACCTCGGCTCCTCCCTGATGGCCCGCACGAAGACGTCCTGCAGCGAGGGCCGCGGGCGCCTGACCTCGACGATGCGGCCGCCCGCCTGATGCACGCGCTCGAGGACGGACCACAGCCGGCCCTCTTCGGCGTGCCCCATGCGCACCAGCTCGCCGTCAACGCCCAGCACGCCGGGCAGCGCGGCGATCTGCTCGGCGGCCGTCTCGGGGAGCCCGCGGGCCTCGATGACGATCTCGGTGGGCTCGCCGGCGAGCTCGCTCAGGGCGCCCTCGGCGACGATCTTTCCCCGGTACATGATGCCTACGCGGTCGCAGACCTCCTCCACTTCGGCGAGGAAGTGAGAACACAGGAGGATGGTCTTGCCGCGGCGCTTGAGCTCCTGGATGAGCAGGGTCATCTGGTGACGCCCCGCCGGGTCGAGCCCGGAGGTGGGCTCGTCGAGGATGAGCAGCTCGGGGTCGTTGACCAGGGCCTGCGCGAGCGCGAGCCGCTGGCGCATGCCCTTGGAGCACTCGCGGAAGGGGACCCGTCGGTTCTCCTGCATGCCCACCAGCTCCAGCAGCTCGTCGGTAAGCTGACGGCGCTTCGCCTTCGAGTAGCCGAAGAGCCCGGCGTAGAAGTCGAGCAGCTCCTCCCCGCTGAAGCAGTCGTAGAGATACGCGTCCTCGGGCAGGAACCCGATGCGCTCCCGCACGCCCAGGTCGGCGATGGTCTTGCCGAAGATGGTGGCCGAGCCGGAGGTGGGGAAGATGAGCCCGAGCAGGATCTTGAGGGTGGTGGTCTTGCCGGAGCCGTTTGGCCCAACGATGGAGTAGGTCTCACCCTCGCGGACCGCCAGGTTCAGATTGTCCACCGCGCGCACGCCGGCCGGGGACAGCAGGGATCGGTAGACCTTCGTCAGCCCCTCCGTCCGGACGACGTGCGCCCGGCCTTTGGCCGCGGTCACGCCCTGAGCGGTTAGGTCCGTCGTGGTCACGCGCGTCCTCCTCGTCATCGGCGCGGCTCCCCGCCGGCGCAGGGATACGAAGCTCGGGCGGGCCCCGAGAGCGGGCCCGCCCGCGCCGGCCGCGCTTGCCAGTATATACGCACACCCCGGCCGGTGTCAAGCAACCGGCCGGGGGCAGGGGACGGGCGGCGGGGGGCGAAGTGGTTGAGAGACTGCCCTGCGGCGGAGGCTGCTCTATGGGAATCGTCAGCGCCGACTTCGGGGGACGCCGCACTCGCCGCCGCGTCCTGCGCTGGACCATCGTGGCGCTGGGGCTGGTCCTCGTCTTCTGGCTCTTGCCCCTGCTGGTACAGCTCTACACCGACTGGCTCTGGTTCCGCTTCGACGTGCGCCTTCCGCGCGTGTTCTGGACGGTGCTCTCGACCCGGGTGGGCCTGGGCGCGGCCTTCGGGCTCGCCTTCTTCGTGCTCCTCATCGGCAACGTGGAGGTCGCCCGCCGCTTCGCCCCCCGCACCACCTGGTACGAGGAGGAGCGGGAACTCCGGGTCCGCCTAGCCGAAGTGATGGAGTACTTCGCCTCCCGGTTCCTGTACGTCGCGCTGCTGGCGGCGGCGGTGGTGGCGGCCTATCTCGTGGGCCTCGCCGCCTCCGAGCGCTGGAACAGCTACCTGCTGTTTCGAAACGCGGTGGCCTTCGACCTCCAGGACCCGATCTTCGGGCGGGACGTGGGCTTCTACGTGTTCCGCCTGCCCTTCTGGCGCTACCTCTGGCAGTGGTGGTACCTGTCGCTGATCGCGGTGTTCGTGGTGTCGGCCGGCGCGCACTACCTCGACAAGGCCATCCGCCTGCTGCGGGGCATCCCCGCCTTCGCCCCCCACGTGAAGGCCCACCTCTCCGTCCTGCTGGCCGCGATCCTCGCCCTCAAGGCCTTCGGCTACCGTCTCGACGCCTACCACCTGCTGTACTCGGCCCGGGGCGTGACCTTCGGCGCCTCCTACACCGATGTCAACGCTCAGCTCCTCGCCTACAACGTGCTCTTCGTGGTCGCGCTCGCGGCGGCGGTGGTGGTGCTGGTCAACATGCACTTCCGCGGCCTGTGGCTGCCCCTGGCCGCCATCGGCTTCCTCGGGCTCGCCTCTCTGCTGCTCAACGTCGCCTACCCGGCCCTGGTAGAGCGCTTCCATGTGGTGCCCAACCAGTTCGCGCGGGAGCAGGAGTACATCGGTCACACCATCGCCTTCACCCGACGCGGCTTCGGCCTCGATCGCATCGAGCCCCGGCAGGTGCGGGAGCTGGACGTCCTGACCCCGGAGGCCATCGAGGCCAATCTCGCCACCGTCGAGAACATCCGGCTGTGGGACTACCGGCCCGTCCTCGACACCTACCAGAACCAGCAGGCGATCTGGGACTACTACCGCTTCGACTCGGTGGACGTGGACCGCTACTGGATCAACGGCCGATATCGCCAGGTGCTCATCGCCGCCCGGGAGCTCGACATGGACCGGCTGCTGAGGATCCTGGGCAAGCGCACCTGGCAGAACGAGCACGTCTTCTACACCCACGGGTGCGGCGTCGTCATGACCCCGGTCAGCGACGTGGTGGGCTCTGGGCTCCCCAACTACGTGATCGGCGACATCCCGCCGCAGTCCACCTTCGAGCTCGAGGTGAAGCGGCACGGCATCTACTACGGGGAGCTGACCGACGGCTACATCGTCGTCGGCACCACGGAGGAGGAGAACGACTACACGCTCCCGGAGACCAATGAGGTCGCCAAGACCCGCTACGCGGGGGCCGGCGGGGTGCCCATAGGCTCTCCCTTGCCCCGGCTGGCGACGGCGATGCGCTTCCGGGACATCAACATCCTCATCTCGACCATCATCACCAAGGAGAGCCGCCTGCTCTGGAACCGGAATGTCGCCCTGCGGGCCCGCCGGATCGCGCCCTTCCTTGCCTTCGACCACGACCCCTACATCGTGGTCGGCAGCGACGGTGGCCTGTACTGGATCCAGGACGCCTACACCACCTCGGGCATGTTTCCCTACTCCGAGCCCTACCAGACCCGCACCGGGCACTTCAACTATGTACGCAACTCGGTCAAGGTGGTCACCGACGCCTATGACGGCACCGTGGGCTTCTACGTCGCCGAGCCGGAGGATCCGATCATTCGCGCCTACCAGCGCATCTTCCCCGACCTCTTCCGGCCCCTGGATGAGATGCCCGCGGGCCTCATCGCCCACATCCGGTATCCGGAGGCGCTGTTCAACACGCAGGCGGCGCGGCTGACCGAGTACCACATGACTGACCCGAGGATCTTCTACAACAAGCTGGAGAAGTGGGAGATCGCCCGGGAGCTCCCCAAGTCGGCGGTGCGGGGCGTGCGCTACCGGGTGGGCGGAACGGAGACCGGCCCCGGTGAGACGATGCAGGCCTACTATGCGCTGCTCGCGCTGCCGGGCGAGGCGGAGCCGGAGTATGTGCTGATGCTCCCCTTCACGCCCGAGGCCCGGCCCAACATGGTCGCCTGGATGGCCGCCCGCTGTGATGGGGAGAACTACGGCCGGCTCATGCTCTACCACTTCCCCAAGGTGGAGCAGGTCTGGGGCCCCATCCAGATCGAGGCCTCAATAGACCAGCACCCCGAGATCAGCGAGAGGCTGAGCCTGTGGAGCCAGCACGGCTCCGATGTGATCCGGGGCAATCTGCTCGTGATCCCGATAGACTCCTCCATCCTCTACGTCGAGCCGATCTACCTGAGGGC
>CAYLPT010000217.1:0-2664 GCA_964385645.1 uncultured bacterium | reverse complement strand
GATCTCGACGAGGCGGCCGCCCAGGGCGGGGACGGCGGTGATGCGGAGGCTGCGATTCTCGAGGGCGACGGTCTCGTGGCCCCGGGTGGGCTGGAGGAGACGCTCGCGGTAGGCGGACAGGGACTCACGGCGCCACTCGCTGACGAGGGAGACGCCCTCGCGCTCGGCGATGTCGAAGAAGCGATCCAGGCGGGCGGCGAAGTCGGGGGCGTAGTGGGGCCGATAGCGCCCCTCCTCCAGGCGGTAGGGCCCGAGGGCGGCTTGCTTGCCGCGCTCGAGGAGGGCGTAGTCCAGGCTGAGGCGGGCGGCCTGGACGCGGGCCAGGACGTCGGGCTGGTCGGCCACGGCGGCCTCGGCCTGAGCCCAGAGGTCATCGGCCTGGGAGAGGAGTTGGTCGGCGAGGTAGGGGGCGTCTGGCTGCTCCCAGATGTGGATGTGGATGTTCTCGCGCTCGACCTTGTCGTGGAGCAGGTCAATGTAGCGGCGCAGGTAGGGGGCGGCGTCACCGTAGACCCCGTGGAGGAACTCCTCGAGGGCGCGCTCGTAGCCGTAGTCGGGGTCCCAGAGGAACTTGGCCATAAGGTAGCCGCGAAGGGGCTGGAACTCGCCGTGCAGGGACTGGTAGTTGCCCTCCTCGAAGATGCCGGTGACGTTGTGCTGGAGGAAGAAGCGGATGTTGTGGTCGAGGACGCGCAGGTTGGGGAAGGGCAGCAGGTAGTTGGTGAAGCAGGTGACGTAGTCCCATACCCAGAGCCGGTCGGAGATCTCGGCCCAGCGGGCGATGTCATCGCGGAAGGGGGCGGTGGCTTCGCTGTCACAGGTGGCGAGGGGGTGGGAGAAGCAGCACTCGATGGAGCACAGGCGGATGATGACATTGGGGTGGGGGCGGATGGTCTTGGGGGGCTTGCGACTCCACTGGTAGGCGAAAGTGTCAATGGCCTTGTCGGGGAACTCGTCGGCGAGGGCCTCCGCGAGGCGGTTGATCATGGCGAAGAGGGGGGCGCCGGGGGTGCCCTCGGCGGCGATGAGGGCGGCGCAGTCGGGGCACTGGCAGTAGTTGCCCCAGTCCATCTGGGTGACGGAGAAGACGTCGCCCTCGGGGTGGTCGCGCATGAGCTGGCGCAGTTTCTCCGTGAGGAGCTGGATCACGTCCTCGTTGGTGCAGCACAGCTGGGTGTGCTCGCGGACGCGCACGCCGTCTATCTCGGAGAAGTACTCGGGGTGATCGTCGAAGTACTCCTCGGGTGAGATGAAGTTGAAGAAGGTGTGGGAGAAGCCGACATAGGTGACCTTGCCGCCGTGCTTCTCCTCGAGGCGGGCGGTGTTGCCGTTCATGCGGTTGCGGGCGTTCCAGTCGCCGTCGAAGCAGTCAATGACGAAGGGCTCGCGGTATTCGAGCAGGGGGACTTTGGTCTCGTCGAGGGGGCCGATGAGGAGGCGCTCGTAGGTGGGGATCCGGCTGACGGTGGGGGTGAACCAGCGGCAGCCGAGGTGGTCCTCAAGGAGCCCGTAGACGCCATACATGGCGCCGCGGAGGGCGCCGCCGGTGATGACGAGGTAGGGGCCGACGGTGCGGAGCACGTACCCTTCCGGGCCGAGGGCGTCGTAGTCTACATCGAGGCCGAGGGCGCGCAGGTGGGCGCTGTCGCCGACTAGGATCGCCCGCGGGGGCAGGGGGCCAGCGTCGCTGCGGAGGGGGATCTCGGCGCCGGTCATCTGCTTGAGGAAGGCCTGAAGCTCAGCGGCGCCGTGGCGGGTGGAGGGAGAGGCGTCGTCGGCGACGACGATGACGTAGTCGGAGCGGCCGCCCTCGGCGATGACGAGGGGGGCGGCCTCGCCGCGCCCGGAGGAGGCCAGGGCGAGGGCGAGCAGAAGGATGGCGGCGGGCAGGAGGGTATTGGCCATGTGAGGGGGGCTCCTGTGCGGGCTTGGCCCGGCGGAGTATGGGCTTCTGTGCATGGGGTGAGGGTCCCTGCCCGCGGGGATGCAGAGGGAGGAGGTGGGGCAGGTCGCAGACATGCCCCATCGCAGGTCGAGAACCCGCCACACGGCCCGGCGGGTCAGAGACGTGCGCCACCGAGAAAGGGTAGGCAGGGCGCCTGCCCTACGAAGGCGGGGAGAGAGTGAGGAGAGCGATGCGGCTGAGGATGGCGGCAGTGTGGTTGTGCACGGTCTGGCTATGTGCGGGGCCGGCTGCGGCGGCCTCGCCGCGGCCAGTGGTGGCGGTCGTGTTCGGCGACCGCTCGTACCGGGAGTCGCCGCAGGGCGAGGGGGCGAACGCGCTGACCTTCACCAACACGGTGCGGGAGGCGCTGGATGCGGTGGGGGTGGGCTACACGGTATTGTGCGACCTGTCGGTCGAGACCGGGGGGCTCGATCCCTACCGGGTGGCGATCTTCCCGTACAACTTCGTGATGACGCAGGAGGCGCAGGAGGCGATCGTTGGCTTTGTGGAGGGCGGGGGGAAGGTGGTGATGTGCTACGCGATCCCGGAGCGGATCGCGGGGCTGCTGGGCATTCGCGTCGGGGAACGAAAGGAGGGCAGCTTCGAGGTGCTGCGGCTGGATCGGGGGCGGCTGCAAGGGGCGCCCGAGTCGGTGTCACAGGGGTCCTGGAACATCCTGCCCGTAACTCCGGTGAGCGCGGACGCGGAGGTGGTGGGGG
>CAYLPT010000216.1:0-13929 GCA_964385645.1 uncultured bacterium | reverse complement strand
ACGCGATACGCGATACGCGATACGCGATTAGCGATCCGCGATCCGCGATAAGCGATTGGCCAGCCACGTACCCACAGCGATACTGAGCGCCGCCAGCAGCATGAGCGCCGGGTAGCCCAGGAAAGCGCCAGGGCGGAGGGCGTTCAGGCCGTCGATGAGCGGGCCGCCCAGGCGGCTGGCGGCTCCGGCGCCGGCCGCCCTGCCAGCGCCGCCTCACAGGCCCCGATCACCGCGTTCGCGCGACCGTACAGGTCTGCCTTGGCCAGGCGGCTCGGAAGCTCATGGCCTCTCACCGCGCGCTCCAGCGCTGCCCGCGCGGCCGAGAGGGCGCGCGCGTAGCGGTCCTGTGCGCCCTCCTGGTCCCCAAGGCGCTCGGCGGCGCGCGCCGCCGCCAGCAGCGCCTCCGCCCGCATGTCCCATCCGGCCGCGCGGGAGGCGATGTCGGCGGCCTCCAGTGCCGCCCGCACCTCCCCGCGCCGCAGGTAGAGGGCGCTGAGCGACAGGCCGGCCTCGAACGCCTGTGGGCTGCCCGGGTAGTCTGCGAGGATGTGCTCGTAGGCCTCTGCCGCCGCCTCGAACTCCATCCGCAGCAGCGAGATGGCGGCGATCTCCGCCAGCGCCAGCGGGGCGAACGCGCTCCTCGGATAGCGGGCCACCAGCAGGCGGTACTCCGCCAGTGCCTCCTCGAGCGAGCCCTCTGCGAGATGGGTTCTCGCCTGCGGGGCGTTCGCCTCATAGCCGACCACGAGCAGCGGCTCGGGGGAGGGCCGCCGCGCAGCGTGGCGCGCCAGCTCGAACTGGGCGTTGTCGGCCCACATGCTGTCAGGGTAGCGCGCGAGCAGCTCTCTCATGGCTCCCGCATCGAGGGGGGCCCACAGCCTGCCCTCCGCGGCGCCCAGGAAGGGCACGCCCCGCCCGAGCTCCGCTTGGACGTAGCGCGGGAAGGCCGGCCCGAACAGCCAGGCCACCGGCAGCGGCCCATAGCCCCGAAACTGCCGCTGATACCACAGCCGCGCCTGGTGGCCCAGCCTCCCCTCATTGCGGACCCCATAGGCCACCTTGTACGCCGCCCCGGAGGCGACGTAGGCCACGAGCACGGCCACGCCCAGCGCGCTCGCGCTGGCGATGGCTCGCCACCGCCGTGGGCCGGCCGGGCGGGCGAGCCGACGGCGTGTCGAGAGGTACAGCGCCGCCGCAAGTGCGAGCAGAGCGCCCTTGCTGAGGAGCCACTGCTCCGACATCGGCCGGCCGGCCAGGTGGTCGGCATAGCTGTGCAGCGAGACCAGAGGGTTGAAGTAGCTGCCCACGGCCATATCGAGCGCCCAGTACGCGCCTGCCGCCCCGAGCCCGATGAGCGGGCGCCGGCTCGCCGCCGCGGCCGCCAGCGCGAGCAGCGAAAGGAACAGCAGCGAGGGGATCGAGCCGAGCAAGACCACGCCGAGAGGGAACTCCGGGATGCCCAGGGCGTAGATCACCAGGGCGGGGATGAGCACCACGTAGACGAAGGCGAAGATCGCGCCCAACCTGAGCAGCAGCACGCGCTCCGCGGAGATGGGCCGGACGAAGACCAGCTCCCCCACCCCCTCCTGCTCGGGCGCCAGCGCGTGAGCGCAGAGGAAGGCGCCCAGGATCGGGGCCAGCAACTCGATCGTCTGCGCTGCGCGGGTCGCCGAGAACAGCGTGGCGGTCGCCATGTTCCAGAAGATCACAAGCTGGGTCGCCGCCACCGGAGTGATGATGAGCCAGTACGTCTGCCCCAGGAGGATGCGGACGTTATAGGCCCACAGGCCCGAGCCTCGAGCCGATTGCGCGCGCTCCGCTCGCTTCATGGCGCCGCCAACACATCGGAGATCCGTTGCCTGAGCCACTCCGCACTGACCTCGCCCTCCAGCTTGTGCACGAGTCGCCTCTGTGCGTCGAGCACGAACAGCACCGGCACCCGCTCGACGTCGTAGGCCACCGCGAGGGGCGAGTCCGACCACTCCATCCCGTCGCCGAAGTGCCGGCCCCGGTCCCAGACCATCACCATCTCACCCTCGACCTCACGCGCGAAGGGCCGGAGCGTCGCTGCGTCCCGGTCGAGGCAGACGGCGATGCACACCAGCCCCTGGTCAGCGAACTCGGCCTGCGCCTGCGCCAGCAGCGCCAGCGACCTCGCCGACGGCGGTGAGCCCGGCCCCCAGAAGGCCACCACCGTTGGGCGCCCGGCGAAATCCGTCATCCCGACCAGGCGGCCGTCAGCGCCGCGGAGCCAGAATCCCGGCGCCGGCCGTTCAGGCAGCGCAGCCTGGCTCGCGATCGCGGCCAGCACGGGATCGGCTCGGGTCAACAGGTCCTCCCCGCTCAAGGCGGCCGCCACCGCGGCCGCCGCGGCGCCGGCCAGCAGCAGCCCCGCGGCCCAGGCCACCCGGGCGCCGCCGCGCCGCGGGCCCCGTACCTGCCGCCCATAGCGCGCCGCGGCCACGGCCAGGGCGCCCGCGCCCAGCAGCGTCGCAAGCAGCCGATGCTGCGACAGAGTGGTGTCCAGCACCAGGGGTAGGTAGGAGCGCGTGAGGGGGATGGACACCCAGTAGAGGGCCGCAACGCCGGAGGCAAGGGCAGTGTGAAACAGGGTGGCCAGCGAAAGGCCCAGGGCGCAAGCGAGCCCCAGCGGCGCCGCCGCCCGCGCGAGAGCGTTCAGGTAGGGCCCCGGCCGCCAGCCGGCGCCCCCGAGCCCCGCCTGGGCCAGCGAAGCGGCGGCTAGCATGATGGCCGCGGCAGCCAGCATCGAGAGCCACATCCCGGCAAAGCGCGCCCCCACCAGCAGGGGGGCGCTGCCCTGCGGCTTGGCGAGCACCAGCTCGGCGGCCCCCTGGCGCCGGTCGCGCGTCGCCACCGACCCGGCGAGCATGATCGCGATCACGCCTACCCCCAGCACAATGATCTGTAGCGCCTGGTAGGCCGCCATCGCGGCGCTCGTCCCCGGCGGGCTCGCGCGCCAGGCCCCCAGCGCGGCCCCCAGCCCCACCACCGCCCAGAACGTGGAGCTGCGGCTGAAGACCTGGTGCTCGCGGCGCGCGATCGCGCTGAAGGCCCGCAGCTCAGACCACGTCACCGGCCTGGGCCTCCTGCTTCATGGCCGCCACGTAGGCGTCGTCCAGCGTGGGCTCGGCCGGGTAGCCCCGCGGGTGGGGCATGTCCTCGGCAATCACCCGCACCTGGAGGCCAGTCGCCGAGCGGAAAACGCCGGTGACGAAGAACTCCGCCCGCACCCGGCTCAGCTCCTCCTCCTCAAGGTCAATGATCCACGTGCGGCCGCGCAGGGGCGCCAGGATGTCCCCGAGCTTGCCCGAGAACAGCAACCGGCCCCGGTGCAGGATCGCCATCTCGTCGGCGGTGGACGAGACGTCGCTGACGATGTGCGTCGAGAGGATCACCACCCGGTCGCCCGCGAGCTCGGCCAAGAGGTTGCGGAGACGGATGCGTTCCTCGGGGTCGAGCCCTGAGGTGGGTTCATCCATGATCAGCACGCGGGGGTCGTTCAAGAGCGCCTGGGCGATGCCCAACCGCTGCTTCATCCCTCCCGAGAAGGTTCCCACTCGCCGGCCCGCCATCTCCTGGAGGTTCACTCTCGCCAGCGCCTGCTCGATGCGCGCCCGGCGCTCCTTCGGGCTGCTCACCCCAGACAGCAGCGCGAAGTAGTCTAGGGTCTCGTACGCGCTGAGCGTCGGGTAGAAGCCGAAGTCCTGGGGCATGTAGCCCAGGATCTCTCGCACCGCCGCCTTCTCCCGTCGCACATCGCGCCCACACACCTTGGCCTCCCCCTCGGTCGGCTCCAGCAGGGTCGCCAGGATCCTCATCAGGGTGGTCTTGCCAGAGCCGTTCGGCCCCAGCAGGCCGAAGACGCCGGCGGGGATGTCCAGGTCCAGCCCCTCGAGTGCGACCACGCCCCCAGGGTACACCTTGCGCAGCCCCCTGATCTCGGTCTCCACTCAGCGCCCCTCCTCAGCCAGTTCCACCCGCCTCACGCTGTGGCCGCCGAAGTCCGCCACCAGCAGCGCGCCCCCCAACCCCACTGCCAGCCCGGCCGGCCCTGAGAACCGCGCGCGGTCGCCCGGGCCGTCCACTCTCCCCGGCTCGCCAGGGGCCTGCTGCCCCGCGACCAGGGCCACACCGTCTTCACCCACACGCCAGATGCAGTGGCTCGCGGCGTCGGCGACATAGACCTGCGTGCGCCCCCCGCGCACCACCGCGGCCATCCCGGCGGGGGCCGTCGCTTCCCCCGCCTCGCCCAGCTCCGCAGCGCGCACCAGCGGCCCCTGCCGCGGCCCTGACCACAGCGCCCCCGCCCCGGTGTCAGCGACCCAGAGCCGGCCGCCGGGGGCCACCGTCACATGGGTCGGCGCCGCGAGCTCACCCTGGCTGGAGAGCGAGCTGACGACTCCCTCCGGCGAGATCATCCGCACGCGCCCGTTGCCGGCATCGGCGACGTAGACTGTCCCAGACTCATCCACCGCCACCCCCACCGGGTAGCGGAACTGGGCCTCGCTCGCCCTCCCGTCCCGCAGCCCACCCAGCTCGCGGCCCAGATCGTCACGCGGGCTGGCCGCGCCGGCATAGGTGGAGACTGTTCCGTCCGGGGCGATCCGCCGTATGCGGTGGTTGCCCGTGTCGGCCACCAGCACGCCGCCATCGGGGGCGACGGCCAACCCCGCGGGCGCGAAGAAACGCGCCTGCTCGGCCGGGCCGTCTGCGAGGCCCGGCTCGCCGGGCCGGCCCGCCAGCGTTGCCACCCGCTCCGGCGTGATCACGCGCACGCAGTGGTTGCGGCTGTCCGCCACCAGGACGCGCCCCGCGCGATCGGCCGCGACGTCGGCTGGTCCGTCGAACAGAGCGGCGGCGAGAGGCCCGTCCCGGTATCCCGCCTCTGCGCCCCCGGCCAGCGTGGTCACGATCGCATCCGCGCGGCCGGTCGGCGGCGGCTCTTGCGAGGGCCCCCCGGCCGGCCCCCTCGCGGACGGGCCGCCGAAGGGCTGCGGGCCGCCGATCAGCCCGCGCCAGTACAGCACCTGGATGACCGTCAGTGTCGCCAGGATGGCGATCACCGCAATCGTCGGCGAGGCCTCTCTCTTGAGCCGTTCCACGAGCGCGCTCTCACAGGTTCACTAGCGCCCGCACTCTGCCCCACCATGTCACCGGGCGCCGCGCCACCACCGTCCTCCCCCGGCCTGCCATGATCAGATACTCCTGGTCGCCCACAAGCCTTGCCTCGCGAAGCCCGCCGGGGCTCGCCAGCAAGGCGCGCTGCTCCTCCCGCCGTCGGCCCAGCGACCAGAGGTGGCCCCGGTCCCGGACATAGACCCGGTCCCGCCCCCCCAGCACCGAGGCGCCGCTGGCCAACCAGTCGCCGATGACCTCTACCTCTCCCCCTTGCAGAGGCCGTCGCCTCACCGCCGCGAACTGCCCGGAATCGGCCGCTTCCGCCGACCGCCCCGTCCAGACCAGGGCGTCCCCGACGAGGGCCGCGCTCAGCCGGCCCGGCTCCCGCACAACCGTCTCCGGCTCGCCGCCGGTCAGCGCCGCCCTGCGGATCGCCGTCGTCATCTCGACGCCGAGACCTCGCCGCTCCGTCCAGTAGACGGCTCGCCCCGACACGCCCACCAGCTCCACGAACTCCCCCCCGCGCGGGCCCTCCGCTGCCAGCACGGCAACCGTCTCCACCTGGCCGCCCTCCTGCGGCAGGGCGCGGATCACCGTCAGCGGCGCCGCGGCGGCCACGAACGGCACTCCGGGCAGCCCGCCCGGCCGCTGCTCGCGCCAGCACAGCCAGCCCTCGCCCGAGGATATCTGGGCGGCCTCCAGCGGCAGGGCCGCCAGCTCCTCACTAGCCCCGCCCCGCAGCGAGACGCGCAACAGCGCGGCCGGCCGGCCGCCGTCCGCGGCGCCCGCGCGGGTCACAAACGCCGTCTCTCCGGCTACCGCAAGCCCGGACAGCCCAGCTTCGGCAAGCACCACCCCGGGCCGGCCGAAGCCCCGCCGCACTGCCACGAGCCGCGCCTCCCCGGGGTCGCCCTCCAGCCAGGCCGCCCACCGCCCATCGCCGGTCGGCGGCGCGCGCAGCTCGCCCTGAAGCGTCCAGAGAGCGCGCGGCCGAGCGGTTCGGGCGAGGCCGTAGCAGGTTAGCCCGACGAGCGCCGCCAGCGCTACCGCAGCCGCGATCTGCCGCCCTGTCGTCACCCTGCGCTCCCCGCGCACACGCTCTCAGCCTGCGAAGCCGAGGCCGGCCGACGGCCTCGGCTTCCGTACTTTTCTGTGTTTGCCGCGGTGACCCCCTCGCCCTGCCGAACAGGCCCCCGGGGGCGGGTGCTCTGGGATTACCCTAGTCGGCGCGCCCCGGCTGTCCGAGCCGCGGCCATCCCTGCGGGCTTGAGAGATCTTCTCTAGTGGCCACCGGCGAACTGCGGCAAGTAGTCCGCGTGCACTCGCAGGTAGGCGTCCACTATCTCCTCTGCCTGCTCGATGTCATTCACCATAGGATCGAGCAGCGTCGCCTGGAGAGCCTTCTGCCGCGACCCCGTCGCCCCTGCTTCGGCCACCAGGTTGCAGATGGAGATCTGCAGGTTGCACCAGCCCGCGATGGGTTCGGGCAGGTCGCCCAGCACTACGCCGTGCACCCCGTGCCCGTTCACCAGCGCAGGCACTTCGACGATCCCGCCATACTGCAGGTTCGTCAGATAGCCCCGGTTCGGGATGTTGAGGGCCGGCATCATCACCTCCTCCCCGAATCCCAGCCCCAGGATCAGAGGCACCGTCATCTCCCGCTCCGCGCTGTCCCCGATCCGGCTCAGGTCAGCGCCCCCTTCCACAACCTCTTGTATGCGCCCCCAGAGTGACTCCCGGTCCGACGCGTGCGCCTGGTAGTCATACTGATGCAGCCCCCACCGCTCCCAGGGCTTCCGTTCAGGGTGGTGACACAGGTTCAGGTACTCCGCCACATGGTCATCGCTGGGGTATGGGAAGTACCCCGTGCGCTCCAAGAGCGCTCGCGACAGAGGCGACCAGCTGGCCTCGGGCCGCCGAGCCGCGCTTCTGAACGCGGGATACAGATCCTCGCCAGTGGTGGCGTCCCGGATGTCTAGCACCCAGCCGAAGTGGTTGAGCCCGGCGCCTACGATCCTGATCTGCTTCGCGGAGCGGTTGAGCGCATGGGCGATCTGATGCTCGACGATGTAGACACCGGGGCACAGCCCCACCATCTTGATGGAGGTGAACCGCGTCACGGCGGCGACCATGCGCGGCACCGGGTTGGTGTAGCTCAACATCCAGGCATCGGGGCACAGCTCCTCCATGTCTCGGGCGATGCCCAGCAGGGGAGGGATGTTGCGCAGCGAGTGCGCCATGCCCCCGGGCCCTCCGTTCTCCGCATAGGGCTGCCGCAAGCCCAGCGGCAGAGTCACCTCGAAGTCCAGGCGCCAGCGCTCCTCCCTGTCGAGCGCCACAGAGACCACCACGAAGTCAGCGCCGCCCAGGACCTCTCGCCGCTCGGGGCTGGCCGAGATCCGCATGTGCCGGCCCCACTCGGAACTGAACCGACGGGCCAGCCCCTCCACCAGTCGCAGCCGCTGCTCGTCAATGTCCACCAGCGCGAGCTCAGCCCCCCTGAGTTTCTCGCAGCGCATCAGCGCCGCCAGGTTCCCGGTGCCGAAGTCCGCGCTCCCGGCGCCGATCACGACGATCTTCATCTCTGACCTCTCTCCTCTGTCGCAGCGCGTACGCCCATCCGGCCAGCGTCACCTTCCCCTTGGACGCTAGCCCCCCAGGCGCCACCTCTCCTCCGGCGGCCACGCGCCCCCGGCTCGTGCGCAGGATGAGCTAGCGCCAGGGCACTTGACAAACAGGAGGCATACAGGTACCATACAAGTCGGTGCACTGTCAAGGGCGTGGACGAGATGTCACCGGGAGAGGCAGCCATGGGCGCAAGTGGGCCGAGGCGGGAGCAGGGAGGCACTGGGCGCGGCCGGACGCTGCTCTACCAGGAGGTGGCGCAGAGCCTGCGCCAGGATGTGCAGGCCGGATTCCATCCTCGGGGCACCTACCTGCCTTCTGAGGCCGACCTGTGTGCGCGCTTCAGGGTGAGTCGAGACACCATCAGGCGGGCGCTGGCAAGCCTGGCAGAGGAGGGGTTGATCCAGAGTGAGCCCGGGGTCGGCCACCGGGTGCGCGGACAGGTGGTGTCGGCGAGGCCGCAGCCGGAGGACCTGGTTGCCGTGATCGCTCCTTACGGTCAGGATGCACTCGCCTTCGCCGAGATGGTCGCCGGGCTGGACCGCACCCTCACGGGTGCAGGGATGCGCCTGGTTGTGTCCACCATGCCAGCCAGCGGGCAGGACGAGCCGCGGGCGGTCACGGGAGCCCATGTGGAGCATATCCTTCACATGCGGCCGCACGCGGTGGTCTGTGGCCTCCCGCGAGGCACCGACGTATGGGAGGTGCAGCGGCTGGTTCGGGCCGGCGTTCCCGTGGTCGTGGTGGGCGATGAGCCAGCAGGTGTCGCGGCGGACTTCGTAGGCACCGACGACCGGCTGGGCGCCTACATGGTCAGCGAATGGCTGGCCGACTGGGCGCGTGATCTCCCCTGGTGCGTGGCCGGCGCGGCCGGATCGGCGGGCCTGGACGCGCGGCTTGAGGGCTACTCCCTCGCTCTCTCGGTCCGCTCCGGGCGCCTTGGTGACAGGCCGATCTGCCACTTGCCAGCCGGCGATGACGAGACGCTGGTCGCCAAGATCGCCCGGTGGGCCCAGGAGCACGGCGGGGCAGGGCGTGTGGGCGTATTCTGCGCTCGGCCCGACCTGGTGCCGGCGGTCGCCGAGGCCCTCGAGCAGGCCGGCATCAGCATCGGGGCGGGAGCCGCCATCGGCTACGTTGGCTCGCCCTGGCAGGCCCCAGTGTCCCTCCGTGTCCCGACCTGCACTGCCGTCTGGTCGGCCTCGCAGATGGGCGTGACCGCAGCCCACCTGGTCATTATGCGAGGGGTGACCGGTGACACCCGGGTGCCGCTTCGGGTGCTGGTCGCCCCCCGCCTCGTCGTCGCGCCCGAGTACAGCCAACCGGGTGTCGCCAACGGCTATGGGCGACAGACAGACGAGGGGAGGTGAGCGCGGTGTGAGGGCCTGATCCGCTGGCTGTGGAGGTCCGCGACGGAGCTGCCGAGGAAGGAGGCTTGGGTGATGAGGAGCGGTCGCAGGGAGGGGTTCACGCTGACTGAGCTGCTGGTTGTGATTGCCATCATCGGCATACTGGCAGCCATGGTCTTCCCGGTGTTTGCGCGGGCGCGGGAGTCGGCCCGCAGGGCCGTGTGCCTGTCGAACGTGAAGAACGCCGCACTGGCGGTACAGATGTACCTTGCAGACTATGACGAGACATTCCCGCCCTGGGAGCACCGCCAGGAGGTCATAGACTACATGGAAGGGTACTGCCCGCCGATCATCAAGGGCACGAACCCATTCCTGCCCTGGCACGTGGTGCTTGACCCGTACGTCAGGAACCGCGACACATACCGATGCCCGAGCTCGAAGCTCGGAATGGGGCCGGGCCCCATCATCCCCGACTACCAGCCAGGCGGGTACTGGGGCTACCTGCTGGAGCACGAGGACATGTGGGGATGGGATGCGTTCCTCCAGCCGTGCCTCAGGTTCTTCCCGCCCGGCTGGGGAGGTGATGTCACCGACTCCATCGCCCAGCAGCGGCTTCCGGGCGCGGGCTTCGAATGGCTGCAGACCACAGGAGGCAGCCGCGCCCCCGAGCTCACCATCGGATTCGCAGAGGAGGTGCTCACCGGCGTGAAGGCCCACGCACTGCTGAACCCATCGAACACGGTGGTGGCTGGTGATGTGTGGCTGTTCGCGCAGATCCTCACTCCGCAGAAGACTCTGTTCGAGGTCTGCCGCCCCTGGCCTGAGTGCGCCGTAGACCCGGCTATGCACAGTGAATGCCCCTGGGCCTCCGAATGCGGCTTGACCCCCGCGCAGGCCGAGCAGTTCCAGAGCGATCCGAGCTTCCGCGATCGCTATCTCCGTCACCTTGGCGGCTCGAACTTCGCCTTCGCTGACGGCCATGCCCGCTGGTGGAACGCCTACACCCTGATGGACAAGACACGGCCCCGGCGGGACCAGGGCGCGGCCGGGCCGGACGGCTGCCCAGTGCTGCTGCCGCTTGACGCGGAGGGCATCTACGGCTTCGTGGGCACGGAATGCCCGATCCCCTACGAATGGCCGTTTGTCCCTCCCGCCTGATCCCAGGTGTATGGTGCTGCCGGGGCGACCGGGCGGCCCCGGCAGCGCTCCTCTGGGGATCGCGGCGCTCGGCGAGGCAGTTGACGACGGGCCCGTCGCGTGGGTACCCTGGGCTGCACGGAATGGCGCGCACAAGGTGCGCATGGAGACGGGGTCAGCGGGGCGACGCGCACGTGGCCCGCGGCAGGCGTACGGCAGAGCGACAGGGGCCTCCCCATGCGCCAGCGTCTGCGCCTGATCCCCCTGCGAGCAGACGAGAGGGAACCGGCCGAGGCGCACCAGGGCGAGAGCCTGCGCGCAGATCCGGGTGACAGTGAACTCCAGAGAGGACGTTTGCGGGCGCCGCGCTCAGGTGGAGCACACCCCAAGAGGGGCTGCTGAAGGGCCCGCGGAGGAGCATCGGGGAGCAGAGTCCGACCGGCCCTGCGTCCGCTGGGGGGTCATCCTCCTTGGCCTGGTGCTGATCGTCGTCAACGCGCGCTGGATCGCCGAGATCGAGAACATCCGGAGCTACACCTGGCCGAGCATGTTCTCGCTCCCCCTGAACGTCGTGGCCGTTCTGTTCGCTTTGACTCTACTCAACCGCGCGCTGCGCCGGTGCGCCCCGCGCCTGGCGCTCTCCCAGGCGGAGCTGCTTGTCCTCTACTCCATGCTCGCCGTCGGCAGCGTCATCGCCGGGTGGAGCTTCGTGCCGCTTCTCCTGTCCTGGTCCCTCGCGCCGGTGCTGCTGGCAACGGCCGAGAATCGCTACGAGGAGCTGTTCTGGCATCTGCTGCCGAACTGGCTGGCGCCCAGAGACGAGCGCTCCCTCCTCGAGTTGCTCTCGGGCGAGTCCAGCCTCTGGCGGGCTGGTCATCTGAGGGTCTGGGCTGCGCCGCTCGCCGTCTGGACCCTCTTCCTGCTCTGCTTCATCGGAGCAATGGCCTGCGTGAGCGTGATCGTCCGACGGAGATGGGCAGACGAGGAGCGTCTCACCTTCCCCGTCGTTCGCCTGCCCTTCGAGATGACCCGCCCTGGCTCCGGCTTGCTCTCCAACCGCTATCTCTGGGTGGGCTTCGCGCTCAGTGCCGTTAGCGCTCTCCTTAGCGGCCTCAACCGCTTCTTCCCCTCCCTGCCGGCGCTCCCCGCGCCGCTGTTCACGTTGGGCGAGTCCTTCCCAGATCCCCCCTGGAGCGCCTTGGCCCAGTTCGGCCTGCCGGTTCGCATCTATCCCTGGGTCGTCGGCTTCGGCATGCTCATGCCGCAGGAGGTGCTCTTCTCCTACTGGTTCTTCTACTGGTTCGTCCTCCTCGAGAAAGTGGCGATGGCAGCCGGCGGATGGGGGGTCACCGCTGATTCCACCTTCATCCGCAAGCAGGTCGGCGGCGCCATGCTCGCCCTCTTGCCCGCCATCATCTGGAGCAGCCGCTCCTACCTGAGAGCCGTCTGGCTGCGCGTAACCGGGCGAGAGGGCGGGCGCGATGACCGGGCCGAGCCCATCTCGTATCGCGTGGCCTTCGTCGGGCTGGTGGCGTGTATCTCAACCATGCTCGCGCTGCTCTGGGCGGCCGGGATGAGCCCGTGGTTGGGCGCGATCGTGCTCGGGCTCTACTTCGCCTTCACCATCACCGTCACCCGGGCGCGGGCGGAGATGGGAGGCCCCGCGAACGAAGTGGGCCTGATGAACCACGACGCGCTGCTCGTGGGGGCGTTCGGCATGGCGGCCTTTCGGCCGCGCGACCTCGCCCTTCTGAGCCTCACCAGCTGGTGGGGGACGGCCTACGGGCAGGATCCGGTGCCGCATCAGATTGAGGGCCTCAAGCTCGCTCAGCTCGGCCGCTTCAGTGGACGCACCATGCTGATCGCGCTCACGCTCGCCGCCGTCGTGGGAACGCCCGTCGCCTTCGCGGCTCTGCTGGGGCCGCTCTATAGGATGGGCGTAGATACGGCCGAGTGCGGGTTCCGCGGCACTGTCTACATGGCATCAGCGTTCTCCTACGGCCGGCTCGCCAACTGGCTGTCGGTCGGCGAGTCGCCTGGGCCAGAGGAGGCGCATACCCTCCTCGCCCTGGGAAGCGGGTTCGGCTTCTCCCTGGCCCTCTATGCCCTCCGCGCCCGGTTCTTCTGGTGGCCCTTCCATCCGCTCGGCTTCGCTATGGCCGGCAACTACTACACTAACTTCTTCTGGCCCTCGGTCCTCGCGGCATGGACGGTGAAGTCCCTGCTGTTCCGCTACGGGGGCGGAGGAGCATACACCAGGGCACTCCCTTTGTTCTTCGGCCTCATCCTGGGCGACGCCGTGATGGGCAGCGTCTGGAGCATCTACGGCAGCGTGCGCCAGATACCGGTCTTCAGCGTATGGATCTGATGGACATCACACCCAGCGGCGACGGCGAGACTGCGAGGAAGCCCACATCGAGGCTGAGGGGACACGCCCTTCCATGACCGGCCGAGAGCGCGTGAGGCGAGCTGTCACCTTCACCGGCCCGGACCGGGTGCCGCTCTCCCTGGGGGTCCCCGAGGCAACCATCGAGAGGCACGGCGACCCCCTGCGCGACCTCATCTCCCAGTTCATGTCGGACTTCGGGTGGAACGGATGGAAGGAAGGTCCGGGCTCGCCGCAGCCTGTTCAACACTCCGACGCCCAGTGGACCGACGAGTGGGGCGTCCGCTGGTGCGCGCCGCAGCCTGGCCTCATGGGGATACCGGTGGCCTACCCACTCGCCAGCTGGGGCGCGCTCCTCTCCTACCGCGTCCCGAGGACGCTGCACGGAGACTTCTCGGGGGTGGCGGAGGCGCTCTCCCCAGCACGCCGCGACAAGTGGGTGAGCGCCTACGGAGGGAGGCTCTTCGAGCGCATGCAGTGGCTCCGAGGCGCCGACAACCTGCTCGCCGACCTTGTCTCTCCTCCGCGCGAAGCCTACCAGTTGCGGGACATGATCGTCGAGAGCTACCTGGAGGCCATCGAGCATTGGCTGCACTATGACATTGACGCCGTCTGCTTCGAGGACGACTGGGGCGGGCAGCAGTCGCTCATGATCAGCCCGGCGCGCTGGCGGGAGTTCTTCCGGCCCGCCTACCAGCGGCTGTTCGCGCCGGTGCTTGCGGCAGGCAGGCAGGTCTTCTTCCACACCGATGGCTTCGTCTGGGACATCCTACCCGACTTCCTCGATCTGGGGGTCGCCTGCATGAACGTGCAGTATGCGCTCCTCGGGCTCAACCGCTTGGGGCGCGAGTTCGGGGGCAGGCTCGCCTTCCACCTCGACCTCGACGGCCAGCAGCTCATGCCCAATGCTGCGCCTGAGCAGGTGGAGAGGCACGTGCATTCCCTGGTGAGCACCCTCGGCTCCTTCAGCGGCGGGCTGATCCTGGACGCGTGGGTCATGCCCGATGTGCCCTGGGAGAACATCGTCGCCATGTTCACCGCCTTCGCCGAGCTGGGATGCGGAAGGCCAGCCGGGGGTCCCGACCTGCGCTCGCCAGCATGACGCGAATGGCAGGGCGTGGTGCAGACACGCGCGCATCGCCCCGCCGGCATGCGGGTGATGCTGGAGCTCACCGGAGGCGGTAGCAGCCGGGCGCCGTCCTCTCCAACTGGTGGTCATGCCCGGTCTTGGCCATGCGTGTGAAGGTCGTCGCCTGCTGTCCGCTGGAGGGTCCCGACGCGGGCTGGGTGGTG
>CAYLPT010000215.1:0-13093 GCA_964385645.1 uncultured bacterium | reverse complement strand
AGCCCGGGGGGCCGGGGGGAGTGGTGGGCCAGCTCTCGCTCGACTCGGTCCTGGTCGCCGACGAGCAGGATGGGCACGGAGAGGCGTTGGGCGGCGCGTACTGCGCCGGCCACAGTGGACCGGGGGGCATCGTCGCCGCCCATGGCGTCGAGGGCGACGGGCATCAAGGCAGTGCGACCTCCCCTGCTGTCATCGGGCCGCGCCGCTAGCCCCGACCCCGGCGTCCTTGGGCTTTGGGCTCGACGATGTTCTCGCCGGCGTAGTTGCCGCAGGCCGGGCAGGCGTGGTGCGGGGGCCGAAGCGCCTGGCAATCCTGGCATGGCACCAGATTGAGGGGCTTGAGTCCCCAGTTGGCCCGACGCTTGTCCCGCCGGCTCTTGGAGTGTCTTCTCTTGGGCAGCGCCAATGCTTCGCCTCCTGCCTGCGGCGCCCCACGGGCAACCGCTCAGGTGTTGTCTTCGTCCGGCTGCTCGGGGAGCAGCTCCTTCAGCTTGCCCCAGCGTGCGTCGGTGTCGTCGGCCGGGCAGGCGCAGGGGCCCTCGTTGAGGTTCGCCCCGCAGCGCGGGCACAGGCCCGCGCACTCGGGGCGGCACACGAAGGCCATCGGCACGCACGCGGCGACGTGCTGGCGCACCAGCTCGGTTACGTCCAGCACGTAGTCGGAGATCGCGGAGGCCTCCGGCTCGTCCCGGTCCATGGTGTCCACGTCCGGGGCGGTGGCCTCGGTGGAGAACTGCTCCTCGACCTCGATATCAATGCTTCGTTCGCACTCGGCCAGGCACCGCACGCACGCCAGCCTCAGGCGCGCCCGCAGCCGGCCCCTGAGCAGGAGCAGCGAGCCGATGTTCTCGACCCGCAGCTCACCGGCGACGGGCCCCACGAGCGGCAATCCCGCGTCTGGGGGATAGGTCTCGGAGACGGCGTAACGGCCGCTCGCGCCGGGCGTACCTGCGATGTTGGCTAGGTCTATCCTCAAGGTCCGACGGGCCGCGCCCCAATCATACACAGGCTGGGGCGCTTGTCAAGCACAGGGCGCCTGACACGAGAAGCCAGCCGGCGGGGCTGGCGCCGTGCCCGAAGGCCTCCGCGCTCGCGCTCAGCCCTCCTCCTTCTCGTCCTCGCCGGAGTTCTGCTCGCCATCCCCGCCGCTCGCCTGCGCGGCCTGCGCGCGTCGCTCGTGGCGGGCGAAGAACTCCGCCGCGTCGGGCGGGAAGAGCTGCTTCTCGACGAACCACTTCTGGGACCAGTCGGGCAGCGAGCGGCGCATCTGGCGGTCGGGCTTCCAGCGCGCGATGAGCATGCAGTGGCCATCGTCGGTCCGGATCAGGCGCTGCTTGTAGGTGAGGCCGTCGCACACCGCGTCCGGGAGGTCCACGCTCTGGAACACCGACAGCGCCTGGCTGCCGAAGTAGATGACCTCGCTCCGCTCGACATCGTTTACCCGGTAGGAGTCTATCTCTTGCTTGACGCTCTTCTCCTTGCGGGTCAGCCGCCGGGATGTGAACCGCTGGATCGGCTCCGCGGGGTCGTTGGTGGTGGCCAGCTTGCTCGGATCAACTCGCCTCAACCTGCCCTCCTTCCCCCCGCCCGCACCTGCGGCAGACCGCCTCAGGGCCCCAGCACAACCCGGCGACCGCCATGGGATGTATTCGACGCCAGCGGGCGGGTACCTGCCAGGAGGCCTAGTGGGCGGGCAGGGCCGCGGCGGCGACGAAGCGGGTCAGGACCTCGCCAGCCGCCGCCTGGACCTGGGCGGCGGTGACCGCCTCGATGCGGCGAGGGTACTCCTGTTCGAAGCCGATGCCCAGCCCGAGGGCCTCATACCAAGCGAGGGCGTAGGCCTGCTCCTTGAGGCGCTGGCGGCTCAGGGCGTAGCTGCCCAGCAGATAGCGCTTGGCGCGCTCGAGCTCCTCGGCAAGGACGGGCTCGCGGCGCAGCCGCTCGAGCTCGGCCAGGAGGGCGGCCTTGACGGGCTCCAGGGCGGGGGGCTCGGTGGCGGCATAGATGCCCAGGTGGCTCGGCCCGGCAAGGGTGGGGTAGAAGGAGGACACGTGGTAGACGAGCCCCTGCTCCTCCCGGAGCACCCGGGGCAGGCGGGCGGCGGCCCCGCCGCTGAGCAGGCTGTCGAGGACCTGGAGGGCGTAGTAGCCAGGCTCGTCGGCCGCCGGCGCCGGGAACCCCAGCATGAGGTGGGCCTGGGTGCCGGGGATCTCGACCGCGGTGGCGTGTGAGGCGCGGAGGGGCTCGAAGGGCGCCGGCGGGCGCTCGGGGCGAGGCCGTCGGTCCCATTGGCCGAAGCGCCTGCGCACGGCCCGCAGCACCCGCGCGGGCGACACCGCGCCGCAGATGGCCAGGGTGGCGCGGTCAGGCGAGTAGTGGGCGGCGTGGAAGCGGACCACGTCGCTGCGGCTGATGGCGCGCAGCGTTGGCTCGGCGCCGTGGGCGCTGCGCCCATAGGGATGTTGCCCGTAGAGCCCTTCGCGCAGGGCGAGGTAAGCGGCCTGGAAGGGGTCCTCGCGGGCGTTGGCGACGACCTGTCGGGCGGCGCGGCGCTGCCGCTCCACCTCCTCGGGGTGGAAGGCCGGGCGCTGGACGGCCTCCGCGAGCAACTCCAGGGCGACCTCAAAGCCGTCGGCGGGCGCCACCGCGTAGACCTCCACGTAGTCGAGGCCGACGCCCACGTCCACCAGGCCCCCGACCGCGGCGAGGCGCTCGGCCATCTCGTCACCGGAGGCAGTCTCGGAGCCGCGGAGCAGCAGCCGCTGGGTGAGGTGGCGTAGCCCCGCCGCCTCGGGCGGCTCGTCGAGGATGGACACATCGAGCAGCAGGTGCACGGCCACGAGGTCGGTGGCGGAGTACGGCCGGATGACCAGCCGCAGGCCGTTGTCGAGGGTCGCGAGGGCGTCCTCGGCGGCCGGTGCAGGGGCGCAGGCCGCGAGGGCGCCGAGGGCGAGCAGGAGCTGCGCCGCGCGCCTCATCGAGGCGCCTCCTCGGGCGTGAGGACGATCCAGACGGGGTCGCCGGCATACCAGGCCGCCACCCGGCGGAGGTCGTCGGGGCCGATGCTGCGTACGCGCGGCAGGTACTGGGTGGCGGCGCGGTAGGTGTCTATCGCCTCGTAGAAGCCGAGGGTGGAGGCGCGGTCAGCAGGGGTCTCGTTGGCGAAGGCATAGCCGGCGGCGAGGAGGCGCCTGGCGAGGGCCAGCTCGCGCTCTGTCACGCCCTCGGAGGCGATGCGGAGCAGCTCGGCGCGGATCGCCTCCTGCACCTCGGGGACGCGGTCAGGCGGGCAGACCGCCCAGAGGCCGAAGAGAGCCCGATCGCGCTGAGTGAGGAAGTCCACGCCGACGGCGCTGGCTAGCTCTCGGCGGTCGCGGAGCTCCTTCACGAGCCGGCCAGCATAGCTGTGGCAGAGGATGGTGGCGAGCAGATCGCTGGCGCAGACGGCGGTGCGCTCCGATCCCTCGGGGCCGACGAAGGCGGCCATGAGGTATGCCTCGCTGGTGGCGATGCGGGCCTGGCGCTGGAGGCCCGGCGAGGGTCGGGCTGGGGCAGGGGCCGACCTGGGAGGGATGGAGGCCGGCGGGAGGGCGCCGAACACTGCCTCGGCCTCCTCCAGGGCCTGCCGAAGGTCGGTGCGGCCGGAGACGACGAGCGCCATGTTGTTGGGCACATACCAGGTGCGATGGAAGCGCTCGGCCTGTCCGCGGCTGAGGGTGGCGATGGACTCGGGCCGGCCCTCGACCGGGCGGCCATAGGGATGCTCCAGGCCGTACAGGACCTCAAAGGCGAGGTCGCTGAGCAGGGCCCGCGGCTGGTCGGCGCGGAGGGCGGCCTCCCGGAGGATGACGGCGCGCTCGCGGGCGATAGTGCGCTCATCAAAGCCCTCTCGCACGACCATGGCGCCGAGGGCGCGTACGGCGAGGGACAGCTCATCGGCCGGCACAGTGGCGTAGAATCGGGTGTAGTCCCTGAGGGTCCCGGCGTTCACGGCGCCCCCGACGGCCTCGATGAGCAGGCGCGGGTCCTCGCCCTGCGCGCCCGACCAGCAGGCGTGCTCGACGAGATGGGCGAGGCCGCTCTCATCCAACCCCTCCTGCGCGGAGCCGGCGCGGACGACCAGCTCGACGGCGACCACGTTGGCGGAGGGATCCTCACACACGATGACGCGGAAGCCGTTCCTCAGCTCCGCCATGTGGACGCTGCGGGGGTCGAGGACCGTCGCCGAGACGCCGGCCGCAGGCCACAGCAGCGCGCCGGCTAGCGCCAGAAGGGCGCCGGCCCGCCGGAGCGTGCTCCCTGCTGCTATCGGCGGCTGGGGCCTCACGCCATCCTCGATAGCTGCTCGCCCTGCACCGCGTCGGGGGGCGTCTGGCCGCCGAGCGCAAGCCGGACGCTCTCGACGGCCTGGCGGCCCATCTCCCACAGCCGGGTGGAGACGGGGCCGGAGACGTGGGGGGTCAGGATGACGTTGGGCAGCGAGCGGAGCCGGTGGTCGGGCGGCAGCGGCTCCTCCGGGTCGAAGACATCGAGGGCGGCCGTGAAGCGGCCGCGCTCGAGCTCGGCGACAAGGGCGCTCATCTCGATCAGGGCGCCGCGGGCGGTGTTGACGAGGACCGCGCCGTCGGGGATCATGGCGAGCTGGGCGGCGCCGAGCATCGCCATGGTCTCCGGGGTGCTGGCGGCGTGAAGGGAGATGACGCGGCTGGCGCTGAGCACCTCCTCCAGGGATGCCGCGCGGCCGCCCGCGGCGGCGATCTCGTCGGGGCTTACATGAGGGTCGCAGACGAGGAGCTCGATGCCGAAGGGCTCCAGCAGCCGGACGAACTCCCGGGCGGTGCGCCCGAAGCCGACGAGGCCGACGCGCTGGCCGAGGAGGCTGTCGGTGGCGGGATCGGCGCGGCCGCGCCAGCCGCCCTCCTTGAGGCTGCGGTCGTGCTCGGTCAGATGGCGGAGCGCGGCCAGCGAGAGCAGGAGCGCCATCTCCCCCACATAGCGGGCGATAACGCCGGCGGCGGTGGTGACGATGATGCCGCGCGTAAACACCGCCTCGCTGACCACGGGCTTGACGCTGCCGGCCGCGTGGGCGATGACGCGGAGGCGGGGCGCGGCGGCCACCACCTCGGGGGTGAAGGCGGGAGAGCCCCAGGTGGTGATCGCCGCGTCGAGGTCGGGGGCGCGTTCCCGCAGATCGGCCTCGCTAAAGGGCCGGCCGAGGCGGTTGTATTCGGCCTGCGCGAAGGACTCCAGGAGGTCCCTCACGCTCTGGGGGAAGATCGTCTCCAGCAGCTCGCCGTGGGCGAGCACGAGCACACGCGGTCTGCTTTCCATGTCCTCACCAGGTGGCGCCTGCGCGCGCCGTCTCTGCCCGCGCGTTTCGACCGACGAGGGCGGATGTCCTCCGGGCGGCGGGCAGCAGGAAACGGCGGGGGCGTAAGCAAAAGCTAGGCTGACAGTCTCGCCGGAGGCGGACGATGAGATACGACTGCGCGCTGCCGCACGAGCTTGAGCAGGAGATCGCTCGTAGCCCCGTGTGCTATCTGCCATGGGGGGCGCTGGAGTGGCACGGGCAGCACCTGGCGCTCGGAAACGATGCGCTGAAGGCGGAGGCGATCTGTGAGCGGGTGGCGGAGGCGGCGGGCGGGGTGGTGGCGCCGCCGGTGTGGGTGGGGGCGCAGACCATGCAGCTCTACGGGATGCCCCTGACGCTGGACTTCTCGCACGAGGTAGTGGGACGGCTGGCGGGCGAGTACCTGCGCGAGCTGGAGAAGCTCGGCTTCGCGCTGACGGTGATCCTGGCTGGGCACTATGGTGCCAAGCACCTGGCCACGCTCCGGGAGGCGGTGGAGGCCTTCCAGGCAGAGCACACGATGCAGGCCTGGGTGGTGCCCGATTACGAGCCGGTGCAGGACCTGGGCTACCGGGGCGACCATGCGGCGAAGTGGGAGACTTCGATCCTGATGCATCTGCGGCCGGAGCTGGTGGACATGAGCCGGCTGCCCAGCGACCCGGCGGCCTCCCTGGCCGGGGTGGGAGGCGAGGATCCGCGGGAGCACGCCCGACCGGAGGTGGGGGAGGAGATCGTGGCCGCGATTGTGGAGCGCCTGGCGGGGAGAGTGCGGGCCTTCCTGGAGGACGGTCGCGGCGGCGCCGGGCCCCCGGGATGAGCGGCGTCGCGCGGTGTGGGCGATGCCGCGCCTTCGTCCAGCAGGGGGATCGGTTCTGCTGGTCGTGTGGCGCGGAGCTGACCGCGCCTCCACCGCCGCCCCCGCCGGCGGCGCGCTATGAGTCGGAGCCCGAGGTCGAGCTGGCGCTGCGGCGCGCATACCTGGCGCGGCGGCGAGGAGACACGGCGGCGGCGCTCCGGCTGGTGCGAGGCGCGGTGGCGCGCGATCCTGACGATCCGGCCGCGCTGAGCTTGCTCTCGGAGCTGCTGCGGGCGAGGGGCGACCTGGTGGGGGCCGTGGAGGCGGCCCAGCGCGCGGCGCGGGCCGCGCCGGAGGCCGGGGGACCGCGGGGAGCAGTGGAGGCGGCGCGGCGGGAGCGCGCCGAGATCGAGCAGACGGTGGTCGCGGAGATCACCGGGGCGCCGCGGGAGCGCCGCGCGGGGCCCTTCTCCCAACTGCTCTCGCCGGGCGAGGAGTGGTGGCGGAGGCCGGGGTGGCGCCTGGCGCTGGCGACGGCTGGGCTGGGGGCGACGTTCCTGGCGGTGGTGGCGGCGCTGCGGGGGCACGCGGCAGGGCGCCTGTGGCTGGGGGCGGGCCTGCTGTCGGCAGGATGGTGCTACCGGGACGCGGAAACACGGAGGGAGCCCGGGCTGTTGTGGGGTCTGGTGGTGCTGTGTCTGGGGCCCTTCGGGCTGGCTGTCTACCTGCTGGCGAGAGTCTGACGCGTGCTCGCATGACCACCATCGGGGTCTTCACCAGTGGGGGCGATGCCCCCGGCATGAACGCGTGCCTGCGCGCAGTGGTGCGCTACGCCATCTCCCGGGGCTGCCGGGTGGTGGGCATCCGCCGCGGCTATGAGGGCATGCTGGCCGGCGAGGTGGAGGAGTTGGACGCGCAGTCGGTCTCGGGGATCGTGCAGTTGGGGGGCACGGTGCTCAAGACCGCGCGCTGCGCGGAGTTCTACCACGAGGCGGGCCGGGCGCGGGCAGCTGCGGTGCTGAGGGAGGCGGGGATCGAGGGGCTCGTGGCCATCGGCGGGGACGGGACCTTCCGGGGCGCGCATCGGCTGGCGGAGGAGCACGGCGTGGCGGTGATCGGCGTGCCGGGCACGATTGACAACGACGTCTGGGGCACGGACGCGACCATCGGCTTCGACACCGCGGTGAACACCGCGCTGGAGGCGGTGGACCGGCTGCGGGATACTGCCACGAGCCACGACCGGGTGTTCTTCGTGGAGGTGATGGGGAGGCAGGCGGGGTTCATCGCGCTGGCAGTGGGGATGGCGGATGGGGCGGAGATCATCCTGGTGCCCGAGATCGAGACGAGCCCGAGGCGGATCTGGGAGACGATCGCGGCCGGGATCGCCCGGGGCAAGAGGAGCTTCATCGCTGTGGTGGCGGAGGGCGACGAGCAGGGCGGGGCGTTTGAGATCGCGCGCAAGGTGCAAAGCTACGGGGACGTCGAGTGCCGCGTGACGGTGCTGGGTCACATCCTGCGGGGGGGCCGGCCGACGGCGCGCGATCGGCTGCTGGCGAGCCGGCTGGGCGCGGCGGCGGTGGAGGCGCTGCTGGAGGGGGCGAGCGACAAGATGGCGGGGATAGCGGCCGATCGGGTGGCGCTCACCCCGCTGCCGGAGACGTGGGGAAGGAGGAAGGAGCTGGACCGGGGGCTGTATGAGCTGGCCGGGATCCTGGCGCGATAGAGCGGTCGCAAGGAAAGGAGATCAGAGATGCTGGTGCCGTCCAAGGAGTTGACCACGCGGGCCCGGGCGGAGGGGTACGCGGTGGGGGCGTTCAACGCGGTGAACATGGAGAGCGCGCAGGCGATCTTCGCCGCGGCGGAGGAGACGCGCTCGCCGTTCATCATCCAGATCACGCAGACTACGCTGAAGTACACGGAGCCGGAGGAGCTGTTCGCGCTGATCCGGGCGCGGGGGGAGAAGACGAACGTGCCCTTCGCCATCCACCTCGACCACGGGCGGGGCTTCGCGGTCTGTATGCAGTTCCTCCGCCTCGGGGTGAGCTCGCTGATGATAGACGGCTCCCTCCAGGAGGACGGCAAGACCCCGCGCACCTATGAGGAGAACGTGGAGGTGACGCGCCGAGTGGTGGAGGCGGCGCACGCGGTGGGCGTGAGCGTGGAGGCGGAGATCGGTCGGCTCGGGCAGGTGGCGGGCGAGGCGGAGGGCGGCGACAACCTGACCGATCCCGACGAGGCGGCGCGCTTTGTGGGGGACACAGGCGTGGACATGCTGGCGGTGGCCATCGGCACCACACACGGGCTCTACAAGGGCACCCCCTACATTGCGCACGACCGCCTGCAGAAGATCGGAAAGAAGGTCTCCATCCCGCTGGTCATGCACGGGGGCACCGGGGTGCCGGACGCGGATGTGAAGAAGGCGATCCCCCTGGGCATCGGCAAGATCAACATAGACACCCAGATCCGGGTGGCCTTCTACGACGCGGTGATCGAGCAGGTGCACGCGGTGGAGAAGGACTTCGCCGAGGTGGACGCCTCCGGCGGGGTGCGCAAGTACGACATCCGGAAGGTGCTGGCCCCGGCGCGGGAGGCGATGCGGGAGGCCATCATGGACCGCATGCGCGTGTTCGGCTCGGTCGGCAAGGCCTGAGCGGAGCCGAGCATGGACGGGGCGCCCTCGGTCGTCGTCATCGGCGCGGACCGAGAGCCCACCACCAGCCTGCTCAGAGACCTGGAGCGCCTCGGCTACCGGCCGACGCTGGTCGCGTGGCCGCGGGACCCCTTGGAGTGGGAGGGCCCGCGGCCGCCAGTGGTGGTGGTTGACCTGAGGGAGCTGGGGCTGGACGCAGCGCGGGTGTGCCAGTGGGCGCGCGTGTGTCCGGCGCTGCGCCGGGCGCCGCAGCTCGCGGTGGCCCCCGAGCACGAGGCGTCCCGGCTCGACCTCACCCTGGGCTTCGACGACCTGCTCTTGGCGCCGTACCGGCTGCCCGAGCTGCTGCTGCGCCTGCGCCTGCTGCGCTGGCGCAGCGAGGGCGGCGCCTCGGACCAGGTCATCCGGGCAGGCCCCCTGGTCATCAACCAGGCGAACTACCAGGTGAGCGTGGCCGGCGCGCCGGTCGAGCTGACGCTGCGGGAGTATGAGCTGCTCGTGTTCCTGGCCCGCCACCCCGGGCGCGTGTTCACGCGCTCGGAGCTGCTCGACCGCGTCTGGGGGGCCGGCTACTTCGGCGGCACCCGGACCGTAGATGTGCACATCCGCCGGCTCCGCGCCAAGACCGAGGCCGCGGGCAACCTGCTCCAGACCGTCCGCGGCATCGGCTACCGCCTCGCCCCTCCGAAGTAGGCGCGCGCACTTCTTGCCTCGCCGAAACACGCCGGAAACATGGCGGTGGTACCCTTCCTCCGTAACCGCCTGACAAGGAGCGCCGCCATGGCCGACCGCGAGGAGCAGATCGAGTATGTGGTGAACCGGGCGAGGGAGCACGACGTCAAGTTCATCCGCTTCTGGTTCACCGACATCCTGGGCTTCCTGAAGAGCTTCGCCATCACCGTCGAGGAGCTGGAGCTGTCGCTGCACGAGGGCCAGGGCTTCGACGGCTCGTCCATCCAGGGCTTCGCGCGCATTGACGAGAGCGACATGATCGCGATGCCTGACCCCAGCACCTTCGTCGTGCTCCCCTGGCGGCCCAAGGAGGGTGGGGCGGTGGCGCGGATGTTCTGCGACATCCTGCAGCCGGATGGGAGCCCCTATGTCGGCGATCCCCGCTATGTCCTCAAGCGAGCGCTCTCCCACGCCGCCGACCTCGGCTTCACCTACTACGTCGGGCCGGAGCTCGAGTACTTCTACTTCAAGGAGGCGAACGGCCGGCCCCAGACGCTGGACCGGGGCGGCTACTTCGACCTCACCCCGCTCGACATCGCCAGCGACCTGCGCCGGGACACGGTGCTGACCCTGGAGCAGATGGGCATCGGCGTCGAGTACAGCCACCACGAGGTGGCCCCGAGTCAGCACGAGATTGACCTGCGCTACACCGACGCCCTGACCATGGCCGACAACGCGATGACCTATCGGCTGGTGGTCAAGGAGATCGCGCTCAAGAACAACTGCTACGCGACTTTCATGCCCAAGCCCCTCTTCGGCGAGAACGGGAGCGGCATGCACACCCACCAGTCGCTGTTCCGGGGCGACAAGAACGCGTTCTTCGACGCCGGCCGATCGGGGCACCTGTCCGATGTGGCGCTGCGGTTCATCGCGGGGTTGCTGCGGCACGGCCGCGAGATCACGCTAGTGACCAACCAGTGGGTGAACAGCTACAAGCGCCTGGTGCCCGGCTACGAGGCGCCGATCTACCTCTCCTGGGCCAGGCGCAACCGCTCGGATCTCATCCGCGTGCCCACCTACAAGCCGGGCAAGGAGCAGGCGACGCGGATCGAGTACCGCGCCCCCGACCCCGCGTGCAACCCGTACCTCGCCTTCGCGGTCATGCTGGAGGCAGGGCTGGCCGGCGTCGAGGGGGAGTACGAGTGCCCGCCGCCGGTCGAGCGCAACGTATACGAGATGACGCAGGCGGAGCGCGCCGAGCTGGGAATCGAGCAGCTCCCGGGCGACCTGTGGGAGGCGATCGAGGTGGCGGAGTCGAGCGACCTGCTGCGACGCGCGCTGGGCGATCACGTCTTCGACAAGTTCATCGAGAACAAGAAGATCGAGTGGCACACCTACCGCTCGCAGGTGACCGAGTACGAGTTGGAGCGATACCTGCCGATCCTCTAGTTGCCAGCTGGGCCTGTCTCACGCGTCGCGCTCTTGGAGAAACGCCTCCAGCGCGGCGCGTGTCGGCATGGAAGGCTGCGCGCCGAGGGTGAGGCAGGCGAGCGCCCCGGCCGCGTTCGCCCGCCGCACGGCCTCCCGTATCGGCAGCCCGGCCGCCAGACTCACCGCGAGGCAGGCGCTGAAGGCGTCCCCTGCTGCGGTGGTGTCTACAGGCTTGATGGCGAAGGCCGGCAGGTGACCTTCGCCCTCCTCCCCGGCCCAGTACGCGCCCCCGGCCCCGAGCTTGATCACCACCTCGCGAGCCCCCACCGCGCGCAGCCGCGCCGCCGCCGACCGGGCGCCATCAGCGCCCGCCACCGGCACGCCGGTGAGCGCCTCCGCCTCCGTCTCGTTGGGCGAGATCACGTCCACCAGCCTGGGGAGGCCCACCTGCGCCACCTCCGGCGAGGCTGGCCCGGCGTCGAGGACGCAGCGGACGCCGCGCTCCCGGCACGCAGCCGCGACCCGGACTGCTACCTCCAGGGGGATCTCGAGCGACATGAGCACCACGTCAGTGGAGTCGAGCAGCGCGGCCGCGGCCGCGACATCCTCATCCCCGAGGCGATGGTTCGCGCCCCCGGCGACCACGATACGGTTGGCGCCGGATCGCTCCAGCAGGATGACCGCCACTCCGCTCGCCGTCCCCTGGTCGACGCGCACCGGGGCCACTCCGATGCCCTCCGCCTCAAGCGCCCCACGCAGGCGGGGCCCGAACTCGTCGCCGCCGACGCGGCCAACCATGACCGTGCGCGCGCCGAGCCGCGCGCAGGCGACAGCCTGGTTGGCGCCTTTGCCGCCGTGCGCAGTGTGGAACACGCCGCCGGATACGGTCTCGCCAGCGCGAGGCGCGCGCTCGCACTGCATGATGAGGTCCATGTTGATGCTGCCGACCACGAGTACCCGCGGCATGCGCTCACCTCCGACGCACAGGATTCGGCAGACCGCCGCGCGCCCCTACCACCGGCCGCGTCGGCTCTCCTCGGCGGCTGAGCGGGTTGACCTGCGGTCCTCCGGGCGCTACCATACGACCCACCATCATGCCTGCAGGAGGCCGCCATGGCCGCAGGAGTTCCGCAGCAGGTCGCCGGAGGCCCGGCGCCCGCCCGGCCGGCGCGCACCCGCCTGGGATGGACCCTGGCTATCCTCAACGGGCTTGTGGCGCTCGTGTCCATGCTGTTCTTCCTGGCGCAGCTCCGCGTTGGGGTCCTGACGTGGCTCATGATCAACACATGCGCGCCCATCGCGTTCCTGTTCGTGGTAGGCTTCGCGGCCCGCGCGCGCACAGTCATGGCGGCGTCCGCGGTGCTGCTCTTCTGGGGCGGGATCAACGGGCTCATCGTCTCCGGCTGGACGCCGGTGACCGCGTTCGCCCAGGCCGGCCACATCCTCATGGTGCTGGCCGGCGTCTACGTCGTCGTTGAGGCCGTCCGTGCCCGTGCCCGGCGCACGCTCATGGTCGGGGCCCTCCTCGGCCTGGCCATCCTGATGCCGTACGCCATCGCCCAGAGAGCTTGGTCGGCGGCCAACGAGGAGTTTCTGCAGAGGTACTTCTCTGGCGAGCTCTTCAGGGACGCGGCCCGGTGAGCTCGGCCGCTTAGTCGGTCGCGTACTCGGGCCGGCCGCTGGGCTCGGGGCTAAGCGCGCCGAGGTCGCTCAGGCACGTCTGAAGCGCCTCCACCACCCTGGGGTCGAAGCGGGAGCCGGCGGCTTGTTGGAGCCGGGAGGGGGCTTGGGTGGGGGGGAGGGTCTGGGTCATGCCGACGTAGGCGTTGGCGACGGCGAGGATGCGGGCTCCCAGGGGGATGTCCTCGGCCCGCCGGCCCTCGGGATAGCCCAGGCCGTCCCAGCGCTCGTGGTGGGCGCGCACCAGCTGGGCGACGGGCTCCAGGAACTTGATGCTAGCCAGGATCTGGGCGCCCAGCTCGGGGTGCTGGCGCAGGGGCTCGCGCTCGGGGCCGAAGAGTTCCCGGTCCCCCTCCAGCAGCCGCCCTGGCACTCCCACCTTGCCGATGTCGTGCAGGTAGCCGGCATAGCGCAGCCGCTCCAGCTCCGCCGGCGAGAGCTCCAGCGCCGCCCCCAGGGCCGCCGCCAGCTCAGCCACCCGCCGACCGTGGCCTGGCCCCCGGCCCCCCAGCTT
>CAYLPT010000214.1:0-50146 GCA_964385645.1 uncultured bacterium | reverse complement strand
GCCCCCACCCTACCCCAGCCCGTAAACGAGAAACGCTCAGCCCCACCAGCAGGCCGTAGCCGGCGACTGCGACCACCAGCATGTAGGCCCGGAAGAGCGTCTCGGGCGGCTCTTTGGCTGGCGGGCGCTGTGCAGGCATCGTCGGCCCTCGGGGTGCGCGCTCAGGCGACTGACAGGGCGGTCAGGGGCGGGCGGCTCCGCCGCTGCTCCGGGTGGGAGCGGCTTCGCTCTGGCCCTGGCGGGCGCCGCCTCGGAGCAACTCCAGCTGTCTGGTGAGGCGCTTGTCGGCATACATGGCGTGATCGGCGGCGGCGATGAGGGCGTCGGCGTCCTGCGCATCGCCGGGGAAGGTGGCGACGCCGAAGCTGGCGCCGAGGCCAACGAAGCGGCCGGGGAGCATCTCGACTGAGGTCTCGCGGACGGCGCGCTTGATGCGGTTGGCGGTCTCCAGGGCCTGCTGGTTTGGGGTGTTGGGCAGGATGATGAAGAACTCGTCGCCGGCGTAGCGAACGACGGTGTCGTAGTCGCGGACGTGGCGCCTGAAGATCTCGGCGAGGATGCGGAGGACGCGGTCTCCCTGCTGGTGTCCGAAGTTGTCGTTGATGCCCTTGAGGTTGTCGAGGTCCACGGCGATGAGGGAGACGCGGGTGCGCTCGCGGCGGGCGCGGGAGAGCTCCTCCTCCAGGCGGAGGAAGAAGGAGCGGGCGTTGGCGAGGCCGGTGAGCTCATCGGTCATGGCATACTGGCGGGTCTCCTCGTACTGGCGGGCGTTGCTGATGGCGATGGCGGCCTGCCGCCCGAGGGCGAAGGCGAGGCGGGCGTCGTCCCTGGTGAAGGGGCGGCCCTCGCTGCGGTAGAGGGTGATGACGCCGATGGTCTCGGTCTCCGCGGCGAGGGGGATGCAGAGGGCGTGGACGAGCTTGCATTCGGCGGCGCTGGGGCCCATCAGGATGGCGAGGTCCTCGCTGGCGGGCTGGTCGGGCTCGGAGGCGGGCCCGGAGAGGGCGACGCGGCCGCTGAGGCCCTTGCCGAGGGGGAGGCGCTGGCCCTGGATGGTCTCGGCGTGGGGTCCGGCGGCGGCGGCGACGACGAGGTGGCCGTGCTCGGGCTGATGGAGGAAGAGGGCGCAGGTCGAGAACTCGATGATGCGCCTGGTCTTGGAGATGATGAGGTCAAGGGTCTCCTGGACGTTGAGGCTGCGGCCCATGGTCTGGACGATCTCGTAGAGGCCGAGGAGCTCCTGGTGGGCCTGCTTGATGTCCCGGAAGACGGCCTGGCGGCCGACGCTCTCGGCGGCGCCGGGGTGGCTGCTGTCGAAGATGAAGCCGCGACGCCGGTGTGACTCCTCGAGGACGACGCGGCGCAGGCACGCCTCGAGGACCTGGGGATCGAACTGAGTGCCGGCGCGCTCGCGCATGACGCTGAGGGCCTCCTCGACGGTCATCGCCGCGCGGTAGGGGCGATGGGAGAGGAGGGAATCATAGACGTCGGCCACCGCGAGGATGCGGGCGCCGAGGGGGATGTCGTCCCCGGCCAGGCGGTCGGGGTAGCCGGTGCCATCGTACCACTCGTGGTGGCCGCGTATGATGGGGACCACCGGCCACGGGAAGCGAACGGACTCCAGGATCGCGGCGCCGACGAGGGTGTGGGTCTCGACCTTCTTCATCTCCTCCTCGGTGAGGCGCTCGGGCTTGGACAGGATGTAGTCGGGGACCGCGAGCTTGCCGATGTCGTGCAGCATGGCGGCGGTCTTGAGGGCCTCCAGGTCATCTTCCCCAAGGCCCAGCTCGTCCCCGATCGTGAGCGCGACGTCCCGGACGCGCTCGGTGTGGCCGTGGGTGTGCTGGTCCTTGGCGTCAATGGCCATCGCGAAGGAGGCGATGACGGAGGAGTTGAGGTCGGCGAGCTGCTGGGCCTTGGCGTGGGCGGTGGCGAGGGCGGAGATGCGGCGGCGGCCGTACTCGTGGAGAATGCCTAGCAGCAGGACCGAGAGCCCGCAGAGGGCGGCGAGCGCCCTCGCGGAGGCAATGGGAAGGCCGGCCGGCCACAGCCGCCACAGCGCTGCTGAGGTCAGCACGCCCAGTCCGGCCAGCGACCAGCCGATGGGCCCGCAGAGGTAGCCCCAGCGCGGGTTCAGGAGGGCGGCGGCGCCGCCCCCGCCGCGCGAGCGGCGCGGGCGGCGGCACGCGCGCCGCCCCTGCGCCTCCGGCGCAGGCGTGTCGCGCGTGGCGCTGTCCGAGCGCGGGCCAGGCTGCCTCACATGCTCAGTCATCCGGTGACTCCAGTCGGCCCGCGCTCTGAGGCGCGGGCGGGGACAGGAGACATACGCTTCCTTCGGCAGCCTGGCAGCCAGGGCCCTGGAGGGCCGTAGACCCATGGCTTTGCGCCCGCGCCTCTCGGCGCGTTTGCCCTTTCGGGAAGCGTCAACCTCTCGGCCTCGGTTGAGACGAACGACCTTTCCACGAGTATTGTTCCACAGTGGGCGCGGTCCCTGAGGGGGGCCTGTGCGGCCGCTGTCGCGCTAGTCGCGGCGGCGGTCCATGACGAACTGGCTGCCCTCGATGGCCTTGGCGTAGCCCTTGACCTCGGCGGCGATCTCGGTGAGCTGCAGGTAGCTGGTGATGGTGCGCTGGCCGGTGTCCACGCCGCCGATGGAGACGGTCATGAGGGGATAGCGGGTCGGTTCCCCCCGCCGGCTCAGGGTCTCGATGTAGCCGCGCTCTCTGTCCTCCTCGGAGTAGAGGCTGGGGACGCCGGCCTCGAAGCCCTGGATGATGGCCTGGGCGATCCGCTCGTAGGCATCGGAGGAGGTGACGATGGCGAAGTCGTCGCCGCCGATGTGCACGCAGAGGTCGCCGGGGACGCCGTGGGCCCGGGTGGCGGCGACCACCTCGCGGCTCAGGGCGCGGATGGCGATGTCGCCGCGGCCGAAGCCGTAGACGTCGTTGTAGGCCTTGAAGTTGTCGAGGTCGAGGTAGAGGAAGACGAATCGCTGGCCCGCGGCGAGGCGGCGCTCGACCTCGTTGCGGAGCACGGGGCTTCCGGGCAGGCCGGTGAGGGCGCTGACGGGGGTGCGGGCCTGGGCGTCGAGGACCGCGCGAACGAGCCGCAGCAGCAGGTCCTCGGGCTGGAGTTCCTCCTCCCGCTCGGGGAGGACGAGGCTGACCCGGCCGGGCGCGTGCGCCTCCTCTCCCTCCTCGGCCGGGGTGATGACGAAGACCGATTCGGCCAGGCCCTGGCGGCGCAGCTCATCGGCGAGCGCCGCGGCGACCTCGGGCCGGCCCGCCACGGCGACCAGCTCGGGCCGGGCGCGCGCGAGTTGCTGGGCGAGCTGGGGCGCTCCCGTGGTCCACAGCGTTTCGCCGCGGAGCTCCACGTGAAAGCGGCTCAGCCTCGCCTGCCCAGGCTGTACCAGCAGCACGGCGAAGGACTCGGCGGGCATGCGTCGGGTGCCTTCCGCCCCACCCCCCTGGCGACCTTATTCCACAGGACCGCGGCGTGTTGCGCTGCCGCGACAGCGCCAGCGACCACGGTGCCTGTGCCCGGCGGTGGAGCATGGAATGCTCCAATGGAGCACCAGGCCCCGGGGCGGGTCGCGAAAGGCCCGCGGCCGGGGCGTTCGTCGTCTGGGAGGAGGATGACGCCAAGACCGCGCCAGGCAACCACTCTTCGCGCGGAGATAGGGCCTGCTCACCGCAGTCATCCTCCCCCTTGCCATCAGAGACTCATCTGCCCGAGCGCGCGGCCCGGGGCCGCCCGCCGTCGGGATCACCTTGTCGCTGCGGCCCTCAGGCGGCCGCGCGCCGCTTGGGCCAAGCGCCCCTCTTGTGCTATACTGCGGGTTGTCCGATGGAAAGGAGCTTGTGGGCATGAGGGCTGAGCAAGTCGAGCTGGCGGCGCGGGTCCGCTCGGAGGTGGGCAAGCAGGCGGCGAAGCGGCTGCGGGCCGGGGGGGAGATCCCCGCGGTGATCTACGGCCGAGGGCAGGACGCGCAGCCGATCGCGCTGCAGGCCGCCGCCTTCAAGGCGGCCATCCCCGAGGGGGCGTGGTACTCGACGCTGGTGAAGCTGCGGATCGAGGGGGCGAAGGGGACAGGGGCCTCGCCGAACGCGATGATCAAGGAGGTGCAGTGCGACATCGTGCGTCGGCGGGTGCTGAGCGTGGACTTCCAGCGGGTCTCCCTGCGGGAGACGGTGCACACCACGGTGCCGGTGGTGCACGTGGGCGAGAGCCGCGGGGTGCGGCAGGGCGGGGTGCTGGAGCACCTGATCCACGAGGTGGCCGTCGAGTGCCTGCCCACTCAGCTTCCGGAGCACCTGGAGGCGGACATCACCGGGATGGAGATCGGCGACAGCCTGCGGGTGAGGGACCTGGCGGCGCCGCCGGGGGTGAAGATCGTCACCGACCCCGAGGAGGTGCTGATCGTCATCGCGCCTCCGGTCCGCCTGGAGGAGGTGGCGCCGGTGCAGGCGGCGCCGGGCGCGGTGGTGGAGGAGGTGCAGGAGCCAGAGGTGATCACCGAGCGCGCCCGGGAGGAGGAGAGCTAGGGCCGCCCGACGGGCCGGCCTCAGGCCGGGCGGATCTGATCCTGTCGCTTCTTCTCCCGCTTGAGCTTGCGCCGCTCCTTGATGCTCTTCTTGGGCTGTCGCTTCTCTCGCTTGGTGTGCCGCTTGTCACCGCGAAACGCCGACACTGCTCATCACCTCCGAGTGAAGGGCGACTGTGCTATTTGCGGTCATCGCGCCAGTACTCATCGAAGAGGGTGGAGACCGATCGGTTCTTGTGCACCCGACGGATGGCCTCGGCGAAGATGGGGGCGACGGAGAGGACCCGGATCCTCGGGGAGCGCTTGGCCTCGGGTAGAGGGATGGTGTCGGTGACGACGATCTCGGTGATGGGGGAGCCCTCCAGGCGGGCGACGCAGTCGCCTGAGAAGACGGCGTGGGTGGCGTAGGCGTAGATCTCGGAGGCGCCGCGCTCGGCCACCGCCTCCGCGGCGGAGACCACGGAGCCGCCGGTGTCAACGATGTCGTCAACGAGCACCGCGCGGCGGCCCTCGAGCTCGCCGATTACCTCGAGGATCTCCACGACGTTGGCGGCGGGGCGGCGCTTCGCGATGATGGCGAGGGAGGCGCTGAGGCGGTCGGCGAGGGCCTTGGCGCCACCGACGCCGCCGACATCCGGGGAGACGACGACGGTGTCGCGTCCGGCGAAGCCCCGGCGAGCGAGGTCGTCGGCGAGGATGGGGCCGGCGGGTAGGTGGTCCACGGGCAGGTCGAAGAAGCCCTGGATGGACTGGACGTGAAGGTCCGCCGTGAGGACGCGGTCGGCACCCGCGACGGAGATCAGGTCGGCGACGAGCTTGGCGGAGATGGGCTCGCGCGGCTTGATCTTCTTCTCCTGGCGGGCGTATCCGTAGTAGGGGATGACGGCGGTGGTGCGGCGGGCGGAGGCGCGCTTGAGCGCGTCCAGGATGATGAGCAGTTCCATGATGTTCTCGGAGCTGGGGGGGCAGGTGGGCTGGATGACGAAGACGTCGTCGCCGCGCACGCTCTCCTCGATGCGGACCCAGATCTCCCCATCTGCGAAGCGGCCCACCTCCATCCGGGAGAGCGGGATGCCGAGGTGGGCGGCGATGGCGCGGCCCAGCTCGGGGTTCGCGTTGCCGGTCAGGATGCGAAGGTCGTCGAGTTCGTCGTTCGCCACCGGGTCGCCTCGTTGGCGCAGCGCTAGCTGAGGCCCCTCTCGAGCGCCCAGAGCTGCTGCGCTCGGGCGAGGTCCTCGGCGGTGTCCACGCCCATGCCGGCGTGGGCCACCTCGATGGCGACCGCTCCCACGCGCTCGCCCCGGGACACCAGCAGGCCTATGGTGTCGGTCAGGTAGTACTGGCGCTGCATGTTGTCGTTCTTTATCTGCGCGAGGAGCTCAAACAGCAGCGGGCTCTGGAAGGCGTAGACCCCCACGTTGATCTCCCTGATGGCGAGCTGCTCGGGGGTGGCGTCGCGGGCCTCGACGATGGCCAGGACCCGCCGGTCGGGGGCGCGCACGATGCGCCCGAGCGAGCCCGGGTGGTCGAACATGGCGGTCAGCATGGTAGCGGAGGCGCCGGAGGCGAGGTGGTCGGCGATGAGGCGCGCGATATCGTGCCTGCGCAGCAGCGGGATATCGGCATACCCCACCAGGACGGTGCCCGAGAAGCCGGCCAGCAGCGGCTCGGCGCAGCGGACCGCGTGCCCCGTGCCCAGTTGCTCCTCCTGGACAACGTAGTCAACGTGCTGGCCCAGCGCGGCCCGCACGTCGTCGGCCCGGTGGCCCACGACGACGATGACGCGGCTCGCCCCGCCCTCCCGCATGGCACTGACCACTCGCACGACCATAGGCCTACCGCCCACCTGGACGGCGGCCTTGGGCTCGGGCGCCGCCATGCGGGTGCCCTTGCCGGCGGCGAGCACGATGGCGGGGATCTCGGGGAGAACCTGCGGCGCAACTGATTTGCCCTTCACAACACAACCTCGCTTGCTTGCGATCTCACCGCGGTGATGCGCCGCGCCCTCGCGCGCCTCTCCCTCCCCTGGCTGCCGGGCCAGGACTCGAACCTGGAAAGGCGGCTCCAAAGGCCGCTGTGTTGCCAATTACACCACCCGGCACCGCAGCCGATTCTAGCACGCCAGGGGAGGGAGCGTCAACGCGGCGCTCGCTCCAGCACGCGGCCCGCCCAGGGGATCGCCCCGCCCCCCCTATTCCACAAGTTCCGCTTCCTCGGCCCGCACCTTGACCACTCGCCAACCGTCCAGCACCCCGGCGAAGGGCCCCTCGCTTAGCCCTCCGGAGGCCTCGCTCAGCAGCTCCTTCCGCTCCGCCATGTGGCGCAGCAAAGCCTGCGCGCGTCGCCAGGAGGGGCTCTGCGCGCCCGTCGCGGCCCCGGCCGGCCCTCCCGTGTTCGAGGGAGAGGAGAAGCGTCTGTTGAAGGTGCGCTCGTGAAGGATCTCGAGCACATACTCCTGCAGCGATCCCCGCGTCCGAGACACGAGCTTGCCGGTGGCGATCGCCCGGATGGCGCACACGAGCCCCTCGATGGGCTCTGGGCTGCGGCCCGCCGGCGCGGTCCGCGCGATGCGCTCCGCCGCCTCCGCCGGCACCCGCACCGCGTCGCCCACGGCAATGGCGGGGCGCTGCGGGCGCGCCTTCGCCCGGAGGCGCGCGCCCTTCTTCCTGGCCTGCTTGGCAGCCTTCGGCCGCCCTCGCGAGCTCGCCTTGGGCGAGCCCGCCTTGCGGGCACGCAACGCAGCCCCCCTTCCCGGCGCCGGATCGGCCCTCAGCCATCTCCCGGGTCGCCCAGCAGCGCCCCTGCCGTGAGCACGGCGCGGGCGACCTCAGCCAGCTTCAGGTTGCGCCGGCTCGCCTCTTTCTGCATCCGCCGATGGGCTTCCTGCTCGCTCAGCCCGTGGCGCTCGATCAGCAGCCCCTTCGCTTGGGAGAGCAGCTTCCTGGTCTCGAGCGCCTCCTCCAGCCGGGCCGCCTGCTCCCGCAGGTCCGCCAGCTCGCCGAAGCGCCGGCAGGCCAGCTCAAGCGCCGTCCAAAGCTGCGCGGAGGTCGCCGGCTTGAGCAGGTAGGCCATCCCGCCGGCCTCCACCACTCCCTCCAGCAGCCCCTCGTCGAAGTGCCCGCTCAGGAAGACCACCGGCAGCGGGCGCCGCTGGGCGATGCGCCGCGCCGCCTCAATCCCGTCCAGGTCGGGCATCTTGATGTCCATGAGCACGACATCGGGGCCCATCTGCTCGGCGAGGCGCACCGCCTCCGCGCCGGTCGCCGCCTCGCCGATCACCTGGTGGCCCAGGCCCTTGATCTGCTCGGCCAGGGAGGCGGCGACCGCGGGCTCATCCTCGGCGATCAGCACCCTGAGGGCGGTCACGGCGCCTCCTCCTCGGCCGGCAGGGGAAAGGAGATGCGGAAGCGCGCGCCGCCGTCGCTCCAGGACTCCAGCGAGCCCGCCAGGTCGCGCTCGGCCAGCCGGGAGGCCAGCCGCATCCCCAGGCTCTCACAGGCCTTCGGGTCGAAGCCCTCCGGCAGGCCGCGCCCGTTGTCGGACACCTCGAGCAGGGCCCGCCGCGCCTCGCAGGTGAGGGTCACCTGAATGTCTCCCTCGCCGTCGGCCGGGAAGGCGTGCTCGATGGCGTTGGAGAGCAGCTCGGTGAGCACGAGTACGAAGCTGGTCGCCTCCCGGGAGCGGAGGCTGACAGGCGCGAGGCTGCAGCGCACGCGGAGGCGGCGCTCGGCGCCGGCCTGATGGAGCAGGTGGCGGGCCAGGCGCTCGGCGAGGTCGGAGAGCCTCAGCTCTCCCGAGGTCGGGTCGCGGGCGAGCAGGTCGTGGATGGCGGCGATGGAGGTGAGCCGCGCTACGCTCTGCTGCAGGGCGCGGCGAGCGGAGGGGGAGGACTCGGACAGCTCCTGGGCGGAGAGCAGGCCGGTGACCGTCTGGAGATGATTGCGGATGCGGTGATGGACCTCCTGGAGACGGTCCAGGCTGCCCTCAAGGTCCCGGCGAAGCTCGTCTCTTTGGCGCGCCGCGGCCTCGGCCTGGGCGGCCTGCGCGACGAGGGTGGAAACGAGTTGCTCCTGTTGGTCGGAGAGGAGCGCGAAGAGCCGCGCCTCCTCGAATAGTCCGATCTGCCCGCTCGGGGCGTCCCGTCGCCGCTGCGCCATCGCCCTGTGCCTCTCCCCCCGGCGCTAGTGTCCCTTCCCCGCAATCATCTCCACGGCGTGCTCGAGCACAGGCCACAGGACCTCGAGGCCCTCCTCGGCCGCCCTCGGGCTGCCCGGCAGGTTCACGATAAGGGTTCGCCCCCTCAGCCCCGCAGTCCCCCGGGAGAGCATCGCCCGCGGCGTGGAGCCCAGGCCGGCGGCCCGGAGCGCCTCCGCGATCCCCGGCGCGCGGCGCGCGATCACCGCCTCTGTCGCCTCCGGGGTGACATCCCTCGGCCCAAGCCCCGTGCCGCCGGTGGTCAGAATCACGTCCGCGCCCAGCTCGTCGCTCATGCGCACCAGCTCCGCCGAGATCGCCTCCCGCTCGTCCGGCACCACGGCCGCCTCCGCCGGACGTACGCCCCGTCCCTCCAGGAGCCGCCGGAGGGCGGCGCCGCCAAGGTCCTCCCGCTCGCCGCGGGCACACCGGTCGCTCACCGTCAGCAGGGCGATCCTCACTCCTGCCCTCCTCCCGCGCCGGCGTCGGCAGGCTCCAGGGCCTCGATCTCGTCGCCGGGTGCGACCTCTCCGCCGACCAGGACGCGCGCGAAGACGCCCTGGGTGGGCATCACGCAGCGGCCGGTGAGGCGCCGGATCTCACAGTCGGTATGGCACTCCTTGCCGATCTGGGTGATCTGGAGCAGGACTGTGGCGCCGACGCGCAGGCGGGTCCCGATGGGCAGCTCGTGGAGCACAAGCCCCGCGGTGGTGAGGTTCTCGGCGAAGTCGCCAGGGCCGACCTCGCAGCCCGCCGCGCGCATGGAGGCGATGCTCTCCTCGGCCAGCAGGCTCACCTGGCGGCCGGTGCCGGCGTGGGAGTCGCCGACCAGCCCGTGGCCCTGGCGTAGAACGGCGGAGGGCCGCGGGGTCTTGCGCGTGCCCTTGCGCGCGCTGCTGGAGACGGCTACTAGCCTTCCCCTCGCTGCCACGTTCCGCCCTTCCCGCCGGACTTCTCCACCACGTGCACCCCGGCGATCTCGGCCGCCGGGTCGAGCCCCTTGCACATGTCGTAGATGGTCAGCGCCGCGGCGGCGACCGCGACCAGGGCCTCCATCTCCACGCCGGTGGCCGCCCGCGCCCGCGCGGCGGCCTCGATGATAACCTCGCCCGCCTCCGGCTCCACGGCCAGGCGCACCGCGACGTGCGAGAGCGGGATCGGGTGGCACAGCGGAATGAGCTCCCAGGTGCGCTTGGCGGCCATGATGCCGGCGAGCCGCGCGGCGCCGAGGGCATCGCCCTTGGGCAGCTCCCCTCGGGCGAGCCGGCGGGCGACCTCCGGGCTCATGCGGACATGCCCCCGGGCCACCGCCTCGCGGTCGGTGGCGGGCTTGCCCGCGATGTCCACCATTCCCTCGCCGTCGGGTGTCGGCACGGGAGCGTCAGCTCTTGCGCATGTCCCTCGCGATGACCGAGGTCGCGTGGATAACGGTCGCGAACTTCGTCGCGTCCAGGCTGGCCCCGCCCACCAGGGCCCCGTCAATGTTCGGCTGGGACATCAGCTCGTGGGCGTTCTTGTCGCTCACGCTGCCGCCGTATTGGATCCGCACGCCGCGGGCCGCGTCGGCGCCGAAGCTCCCCTCGACGGTGGACCGCATCAGCCCGATCACCCGGTTCGCCTCGCCTGCGTCACACGCCCGTCCAGTGCCGATCGCCCACACCGGCTCGTAGGCGAGCACCATGCTCGCCACCTGCGCGGCCTCGAGCCCGGCGAGGCCGGCGCGGAGCTGCCCGGCGACGACTTCGTCGGTGCGCCCCTGGTCGCGCTCGGGCAGAGTCTCGCCGACGCACACGATGGGCGTAAGGTGATGCCGCAGCGCAGCCTTGGCCTTCAGATTCACGCTGGCGTCGGTGTCGCCAAAGACGCGCGCGGCCTCGGGGCTGAGGTTCTCATCGGGGGCGCCGAAGCGGCCCCGGCGCTCGGAGTGGCCGATGATGACATAGGTGCAGCCGACGTCGCGGAGCATGAGGGGGCTGATCATGCCGGTGAAGGCGCCGGAGTCCTCCCAGAAGACGTCCTGCGCGCCCAGCGCGGGGCCGGCCTCGCCCAGGGCCTCGCCAACCGCCCGCAGGGCGGTGGCGGGCGGGCATACCGCGACATCCACGTTGTCGAGCCCCTGGATGCGGGGCATGAGCTCCTTCACGAGGAGGACGCCCTCCTCGACGGTCTTGTTCATCTTCCAGTTACCGGCGATGAGAGGCCTGCGTGCCATGTCCACCAATGCCTTCCCGCGCCCGGGCTCAGCGGTCATCGAGGGCCGCGATGCCGGGCAGCTCCTTCCCTTCCAGGAACTCCAGAGAGGCGCCCCCGCCCGTGCACACGTGGCTCACGCGGTCGGCGAAGCCCATCTGCTCGATCGCGGCCGCGGAGTCGCCGCCGCCCACCACGCTGAAGGCCGCCGAGTCGGCCACCGCCTGCGCGATGGCCCGTGTGCCCTCGGCCAGGGGCGGGATCTCGAACACGCCCATGGGGCCGTTCCAGACCACCGTCTTGGCGCCCTTGATCTCCTCGGCGAAGCGCGCCCGGGTCTCCGGCCCGATGTCGGCGCCCATCCAGTCCGGCGGTATCGCGTCCACGGAGACGACCTTGCGGGGCGCGTCCTCCCTCAGCTCGGTGGTCACCACTACATCGGTGGGCAGCAGAAGGCGGGGGCCGGACTCGGCGGTGCGGGCCAGGATGCGCCCGGCGAGTTCCAGGTTCTCCTCATCAAGGACCGACTTGCCGATCTCCTTGCCCTGGGCCTTGAGGAAAGTGTAGGCCATGCCGCCGCCAATGATGAGGGTGTCCACCTTCGGCAGCAGGTTCTCGATGACGCCGATCTTGGCCTTGACACCGCCCAGGATGGCCACCACGGGGCGCTCCCCGCCCTCCAGCACGCGGGTGAGCATCTCCACTTCTTTCTCGACCAGCAGCCCCGCCACCGCAGGCAGGAACTTGGCCATCACCGCGGTGGAGGCGTGCGCGCGGTGGGCGGCCCCGAAGGCGTCGTTCACGTACAGGTCGGCCAGGGCGGCGAGCCGCTTCGCGAACTCCTCATCGCCCTTCTCCTCCTCCGGGTGGAAGCGCAGGTTCTCGAGGAGGAGCACGTCGCCGGGCTGCATCGCGCGCGCGGCGGCCTCGACCTCCGGGCCGATGCAGTCGTCGAGCATCCTGACGGGCCGGCCAAGGAGCTCCTGGAGGCGCTTCGCCACCGGCTTGAGCGAGAACTCGGGCTTGGGCTGGCCCTTGGGGCGGCCCAGGTGGGAGGAGATGATGAGCGCGGCCCCGCGCTCCAGCAGGTCCTGGAGGGTGGGGAGCGCGGCGCGGATGCGGGTGTCGTCGGTGATGCGCTCGCCGTCCAGGGGAACATTGAAGTCGACGCGGACGAAGACTCGCTTGCCCCTGGGGTCAATGTCGCGGGTGGTCTTCTTGGTGATGCTCATGTGGGTTCCCCATGCGCGGGCCGGAAGAGGAAGGTCCGGCAGCGCGGCCGCCGGACCTTCCCGCGCGCCCGCCTAGCCGGTCTTCTTGGCGATCAGCGCGACGAGGTCCACGAGCCGACACGAGTAGCCCCACTCGTTGTCATACCAGCCGAGGACCTTGACGAGGTCGCCGGCGATGACGGTGGTCTCGCTGGCGTCCACGATCGCGGAGGCGGGGTGCCCGCGGACGTCGCTGGAGACGATCGGCTCGCGGGTGACCTCGAGGATGCCCTTCATGGGGCCATCGGCGGCCTTGTCCAGCGCCGCGTTGACTTCGTCGGCGGTCGCGCTCCTCTGGAGCACGCACACCAGGTCAACCAGGGAGCCGGTGCCGACGGGGACGCGGAGGGCCAGCCCGTGCATCTTGCCCTCCAGCTCGGGGATGACCAGGCCGATGGCCTTCGCGGCGCCGGTGGAGGTGGGGATGATGTTCAGCGCGGCCGCCCGCGCCCGGCGCAGGTCCTTGTGGACGAGGTCGAGGACCTGCTGGTCGTTGGTGTAGGCGTGGACGGTGGTCATGAGACCTTTCTCGATACCGAAGTTGTCCTGCAGGACCTTGGCGATGGGCGCCAGGCAGTTGGTGGTGCAGGAGGCGTTGGAGATAACCCTGTGCTTGGCGGGGTCGAAGATCTGGTCGTTGACGCCCAAGACGATGGTGGGGTTGTCGGGGCCAGGCTCGCCGCTGAGTGGGGCGGAGACGATGACGTTCTTGGCGCCGGCGCTGAGGTGCGCGCCGGCCTTGTCCACGGAGCGGAAGACGCCGGTGCACTCGAGCACGACATCCACGCCGAGGCTCTTCCAGGGTAGGGAGGCGGGGTCGCGCTCGGAGCAGGCGACCAGCTCGGCGCCGTTGACGACGAGCTTGCCCTGCTTGATCTGGACGTCGCCGCCGAAGCGGCCGAAGTTGGTGTCGTACTTGAGCAGGTGGGCGTTGGTGGCCAGGTCGGCGAGGTCGTTGATCGCGACCAGGTCCACTCCCTTTGGCTTGCGCTCCACCATCGCCCGCAGGGCGAGTCGCCCGATGCGGCCGAAGCCGTTGATCGCCACCTTCAGGGCCATAGAGACTCCTCCTTAGTTGACAGTGATCGCCGCGACCTTGCGGGAGCCGGCGCGGCGGCGTGGCCGCGCCAGCCGGTTCGGTATTCCCCCAAGGACTGCGGTCCCCAGGCCGCGGGCCTGGTGACCGCCGTATTCTAGCCAGGGGCTCTGCCTGTGTCAAGGAGCCCCGGCGCGGCCGCGTCCCGCGGGGCGCCACGGCCGGCGGCCCCCGGCCGCGGGCGCGCCTGCCGCCCGGCTGGGTCCCGTCAGCGCCGCGCCGCGCGGCCCGCTGCGCCGACCACCGCGCTGAGCACGACGTTGAGCGCGCTCATCACCAGCGCGCCGAGGGCGGCGGCGGGGAAGCCGTCCACCCGGAAGCCCCACCCCAGCGTGCCCACGAAATAGAAGACCAGGATGTTCACGAACAGCGAGAGGACGAACGTCCATAGGCCAAAGGTGAGACAGGCGAGCGGGAAGGTGAGCGCGTGGACGAGGAAGAGCGCGGGCCGGGCCAGCATGTTGAGCAGGCCAAGGGCGGCCGCGGCCGCGAGCACCCAGACCGGCTCTCCGGCGAACCTGACGCCTGGCACGAGGTGAATGGTGACCAGGAGCGCGACCGAGGTGAGGAGCCAGCGCAGGATCAGCCGCATCGCCGCCCCCCAATCCTGACTCCCTCCAGCGCCAAGAGGGCGCGCTTCAGGGGGAGGCCGCCGCCGAAGCCCGTCAGATCGCCGCCTGCGCCCACCACGCGGTGGCAGGGGATGAAGAGCCCGATGGGGTTGCGGCTCATCGCGGCCCCCGCCGCGCGGGCGGCGCTCGGGTTTCCGGCGCGCGCGGCGACCCACCCGTAGGTTCGCACCTCGCCGTAGGGGATCTCCCGCGCCGCCAGCAGAGCCCCGCGGTGGAACGGAGGCTGGCCCGAGAGATCAACGGGATGCCGCCCGAGGTCTACCCGCTCCCCTGCGAAGTAGCGCGCCAGGTCGGCCCGGAGCGCCTTGAGCGGCCCCTCCGGCGATGGGTCGGCTCGCCTCACCCCACATGCCGCCAGAGCGGCGGCCTTCGTCGGCCCTAGCGCGCAGGCGCGCAGGCGCCCGTCAGCGCCCAGGGCCGCGCAGACCCAGCCCAAGGGCGTCCGGAGGACGGTCGCCCGTCTCTGCTCAGTAGCCATCGCGGTGCCACATGATCGGGGGGTCGGCGCGAAAGAGCCTCTCAATCGCCTCGTCGGTGGTCCGGAAGCCGGCCTGCTTGAGCCAGGCCGGGTTGGCGATCAGCACCATGAGCCCGGGGCCGACCTCGAGCTCGAGGGGGACACGCTGTTCCCGCAGGTGGGCGAAGAGGGGTGCGTCGCCTGACAGGTGGAGGATGGCACGGCCGCTGGCGCGGCTGAGGAACTGCTCGGCGGCGAGGCGGAGGAGCGCGAGGGCATCGGGCTCGCGGCCGGGCAGGTGAGCGAGCTCGGGCACGAAGAGACAGTTCTCCTCCGGGGGGATGTGGGCGCCGAGGTAGGCGGCGACGGCGCCGTCGGAGACCGCGATGAGGCCGGCGGCGTCCATATGGGAGGAGAAGCCATAGGGGAAGGTCCCGCGGCGGGGCCAGCTCTCCCAGAAGCGCGCGTCCCTGACCTGCATGCCAGTGCGGCCGCGGCTGTACTCGTGGTAGACGGCGGCGAGGGCTCGCCAGTGCGCGTGGTAGTCGAGCCGCTGGAGAGCGCAGGGAGAGACGACCTGCAGGCGGGCGAGCGCCGAGGCGGGACAGGCGTATCCGCCTACCTTGGGCACCTCTCGGAAGCCGAAGCGGGCGAAGAACGCTGGCAGGCGGGTGGTGAGCATCGCCAGGTCGTAGCCGCGCTGACGGATGAGCCGGACGGCATCCTGCATCACGCGGGTGCCGTGGCCCCTGCCCTGGTGGGCGGGATGAGTGGCGACGGCCGTGACGCCGGCGACGCTGATGACAAGGTCGCCGACATAGGCCGCCCGGTGCAGGATGACGACATGGCTGACGACATCGCCGTCCACGAGACCGACGCGGACGCGCTCGGGGAGGAAGTAGGGGTCGTTGACGAGGGAGTTGCGGACCACCGCCAGGCTGCTGTCATCCACGCCGAAGGCGGCCTGGAAACACCCGAGCATGGAGTCGAGCTCGCCGCGGCGCAGCGCTCGGACCCGGAGGGCCATCGCCTACTCGGGCCCGGAGAGGGCGGCGACGACGGCCTCGGCGACGGTGCGACTGCAGCCGGCGACGGCGGCGATCTCCTCCGCGGTCGCCCTCCGCAGCCCGGCCAGCCCTCGGAAGTGGGACAGCAGGCGCTGCTTCCTCTTCTCGCCGATGCCAGGGACGCCGTCGAGCACGCTCTCGCGGGTCTGCTGCGCCCGCAGCCGGCGGTGGTAGGCGAGGGCGAAGCGGTGGGCCTCGTCCCGCACCCGCTGGAGCAGGTGGAGCGCGCGGGAGTGCTCGGGCAGGGAGATCGGCCCCGCCGGCCCCGGGAGGTACAAGCGCTCGTGCTCCTTCGCCAGGCCGGCCGCGGGCATCCTCAGGCCCAGCTCAGCCATCGCCCTGACCGCGACGCCGAGCTGCCCGGGGCCGCCGTCCACCAGCACCAGGTCGGGCAGGCGGGCGAACTTGACGTTGCCCGACACGGCCGCCCGCAGCCGGCGGCGCAGCACCTCGCGCATCATCTCGTAGTCGTTCGGCTCGCCTCCGCCGAGGCGGATCCGAAAGCGGCGGTAGTCGCTCGGCCGGGGGCGGCCGTCCTGGAACACGATCATCGAACCGACCGCCTGTTTGCCCTGCACGTTCGAGATGTCGAAGGCCTCGATCCGCCGGGGTGGGACCGGGAGCCCCAACACCTTCTCCAGGTCGGCGACCGCTTCCTCTCCTCGGCGGCGCTCGGCGCTCTCTCGCTCGAGCGCGCTCCGGAGGTGGTGTTCCGCGTTCTCCATCGCCATCTCGACCAGCTTGCGCCGCCGGCCGCGCCGGGGCGAGACGATCTCGACGCGCGCCCCCCGGCGGCGGCTGAGCAGGTCGGCCACGGGTTGGGCGTCGGCGATCGGCAGGGGCAGGAGCACGGAGCGAGGGGCGGACGCCGCCCGCTGGTAGTGCAGCTTCACCGCCCCGTTGAGCACCTCCTCGGGAGGGACGCCTGAAACGCCCTCGACGAGGCGCTCGTCGTGGCCCACCAGCCGCCCCTCGCGCACCTGGAGGACGGCCACGCAGCCGGTGTCCTCCCGCAGCGCGTAGCCGATGGCGTCCGCGTCCTCGCCGGGCGCAGAGACGACCCGCTGCTCGCTGAGGGCGAGCTCGATCGCCTCCACTTGGTCGCGGAGGCGGGCGGCGGCCTCGAAACGGAGCTCGGCCGCGGCGCGGTCCATCTCCTGGCGCAGCTCGCCGAGCAGATGCTCGCGCTTGCCCTCCAGGAAGTCGCAGGCCTTGCGCACCGCAGCGCGGTACTCCTCCTCGGAGGCGGCCCCCACGCAGGGCGCGAGGCAGCGGCCCATGTGGTGGTCGAGGCAGGGCCGGGCGCGCGGTCCGGCGGAGGGCCGCCAGGCGCAGCCGGCGCGCCGCCTCGCCGAGACCACGACCTGCTGGCGGACGCCGAAGGCACGGCGCAGGAAGCGGATCGTCTCCCACATGGCGCGGGAGGAGGTGTAGGGGCCGAAGTAGCGCGCGCCGTCGGGCGCCACCGCGTGCTGCCTTACCACCGACAGCGCGGGGAATGGCTCCCTCAGGTCCACCCTGATGTAGGGGTAGCTCTTGTCATCGCGGTAGCGGACGTTGAAGCGGGGCCGGTGCCTCTGGATCAGGTTGTGCTCGAGCGCGAGGGCCTCGACCTCCGACTCCGCGACCACGTAGTCGAAGTCGTGAATGAGGGGCGTCAGGCGCGGCTGGTGCGCCCCGGCGCCGAAGTGCGACCTCACCCGGCCGCGGAGCGAACCCGCCTTCCCGACATAGATGACGTCGCCCGCGACGTCCTTCATCAGGTAGACGCCAGGCTTCGCCGGGAGCTGATCCAGCTTCTCCTGAAGTGACGGGGAGACCATACTAAGGGCAATGTACCCCGCGCCCGGGCGAGTGTCAACGCAGCCGAGCAGGCGGGCTGGGATGCGACAGGTGCAGGGGCGCCTGAGACGGCGGGGGGGCGCCCCCTAGCGGACCCCGTGGCGTCGGTATCTCACTCGGCCCCCGACCACGACCAGGTCCACCTGGGCCTCCAGCAGCGCGCGGCCGCGCAGGCGTGTCACCGGCCGCGAGAGCACGACGATGTCCGCCAGCCGCCCCGGCGCGAGCCGCCCCTTGAGCGCCGCCTCGCCGGTCGCCGCGGCCGGGCCGGCGGTGTAGCACCTGAGTGCGGCCGCCGGTCCGATCCCCTCCTCCCTGACATACCAGCCCCCGCGAGGGCGCCCGTCCAGGGTCTGGCGGCAGACGGCCGCGTACAGGCCGGCGACCACGCTGGTGGTCTCCACCGGTGCGTCGGAACCGAAGGCCAGCGTGGCGCCTGTCCGCAGCAGGCTGCGCACCGGGTAGGCCCACCGGCTGCGGCGGCCCCAGTAGCGCTCGGCTGGCTCGATGTCGCCCAAGATATGGCAGGGCTGCATGGAGGCGACGACGCCCAGCCGCGCGAAGCGCCCCACGTCCTGGGGCCGGAGGAGTTGCGCGTGCTCGATCCGGTGGGGCAGGGGCGTCGGCCACTGCGCGGCGGCCTGGAGGGCGTCCAGGGCCTCCGCGTTCGCGCGGTCGCCTATGGCGTGGATAGCACAGGCGATGCCGGCTTGCGCGGCGCGGGCGACAACGTCGCGAAGCTCGCGACCGTGGAGCACTGGCACGCCACAGCCGGCCTCGCGGTTCTCGTAGGGCGCGAAGAGCCAGGCGGTCTGGCTGCCCAGGGCGCCGTCCACCAGCAGCTTCAGGCCGCCGATCCGAACCCACTCGTCGCCGTGTCCGCTGCGCACCCCCTCGGCGATCATGTCGTCGAGGGCGGCCTGCCCCGGGTAGATGGTCGCCCGGATCGGCAGCCGCCCCCCGGCGCGCAGCGCGGCCAGCTCGCCCAGGAGATCGCTCTCACCCATGAGGTGCATGGAGGTCACGCCCTCCCTGAGCAGCCGCCGGAGCGCACGCCCCAGGTCGGGCGGACCAGCCTCGTAGGCGGGGGACTGGTAGACGAGCCGGGTGGCCGTCTCCTGGAGGATGCCCGTGGGCCCCCCGCGGCTGTCCCGCACGATCACCCCGCCGGCCGGCGCGCGGGTGCGGCGGGTGATGCCGCAGAGTCTGAGGGCTGCCGAGTTGACCCACAGGGAGTGTCCGTCCCGGGAGGCGAGGGCGACCGGGTGGTCGGGCGCGGCGCGGTCGAGGTGGTGGCGGGTGGGGAAGGCGTCTCCCCATAGGTTCTTGTCGAAGCCGCCGCCGGTGATCCATCGCCCCGGGGGCGTGCGGCGGGCGCGCGCGGCGACGCGGCGGAGGGCCTGCTCGCGCGTGCGGGCCCGCCGGAGGTCGAGCGCGGAGAGCGAGCGCGCCAGCTCGCGCAGGTGCAGGTGGCTGTCGGTGAAGCCCGGAACCGCGAGCCGGCCGGCCAGCTCGAGCACCCGGGTGCGGGGCCCGCGCAGCTGCGCGAGGTCGGCCGCCCTACCGACGGCGAGCACTTGCGCGCCCTGGACGGCGAGCGCCTCGGCGAAGTGGCCAGCCGAGGTGAGGACGCGGCCGCCGGTGAGCAGCAGGTCGGCGTGCACTAGCGCCCCGGCGCGCCCACCGCCGCCCGCGCCTTGCGGCGGCGGGGACGGCCCCGGGCGCCATCCAGCCCGAGGACCTGCCGCAGCACCTGGCCGGTGTAGGAGTCGGGGTTCGCGGCGACCTCCTCGGGCGTGCCCTCGGCGACGATGCGGCCGCCCTCATCACCGCCCTCGGGGCCGAGGTCCACGATGTGGTCGGCGCACTTGATGACCTCCGGGTTGTGCTCGATCACCAGCACGGTGTTGCCGGCCTCGGTGAGGCGGCGGAGCACCTGGAGGAGCTTGTGGATGTCGGCGAAGTGCAGGCCGGTGGTGGGTTCGTCGAGCAAGTACAGGGTGCGCCCGGTGTCGCGGCGGGAGAGCTCGGCGGCGAGCTTGACGCGCTGGGCCTCCCCGCCGGAGAGGGTGGTGGCCGGCTGGCCCAGCTTGATGTAGTCGAGCCCGACGTCGTGGATGGTCTGGAGCTTGCGGGCGATGGCAGGGATGTTGCGGAAGAGCTCGAGCGCCTCCTCGACGGTCATGTTGAGGACGTCGGCGATGGAGCGGCCCTTGTAGCGCACCTCGAGGGTCTCGCGGTTGTAGCGGGCGCCCCGGCAGACCTCACAGAGGACGTACACATCGGGCAGGAAGTGCATCTCGATCTTGATGATGCCGTCTCCCCGGCAGGCCTCGCACCGGCCGCCGCGGACGTTGAAGGAGAACCGGCCCGGCTTGTAGCCCCGCACCCGCGCCTCGGGCGTCTGGGCGAAGAGCTGGCGGATGCGATCGAACACGCCCGTATAGGTAGCCGGGTTTGAGCGCGGCGTGCGGCCGATGGGCGACTGGTCAATGTCAATGACCTTGTCGAGGTGCTCGACGCCCTCGATGGCGTCGTGCTCGCCCCAGGCGGTGCGGGCGCCGTGCAGCTGGTGCGCCAGCCGGCGGTACAGGATCTCCTCCATGAGCGTGGACTTGCCCGAGCCGGACACGCCCGTGAGGCAGGTGAGCACGCCCAGGGGAACGCGTACATCTATGTTCTTCAGGTTGTGGTGCCGCGCGCCGCGCACGGTCAGGAACTTCCCGTTACCCTGCCGGCGGGCCGGCACCGGGATGCTGCGGCGGCCCGCCAGGTAGTCGCCGGTGATGGAGCGGGGGCAGGAGATCACGTCCTCGAGCGTGCCCGCCGCCACCACCTCGCCGCCGTGCTCGCCGGCGCCGGGGCCGATGTCCACGATCCAGTCGGCGCTGCGGATGGTGGCCTCGTCGTGCTCGACGACGAGGATGGTGTTGCCCAGGTCGCGCAGGTTCTCGAGGGTGTTGAGCAGCCGGCGGTTGTCCCGCTGGTGGAGACCGACGGAGGGCTCGTCGAGTATGTACAGGACGCCCATGAGCCCGGAGCCGATCTGGGTGGCGAGGCGGATGCGCTGCGCCTCACCCCCGGCGAGGGTCGCCGCCGGGCGGTCGAGGGTGAGGTAGTCGAGCCCGACGTCGAGCAGGAAGCCCAGCCGGGTGAGGATCTCCTTCAGGACCTGGCGGGCGATGCTGCGCTCTCGCTCGGTCAGCTCGAGGCCGCGGAACCATTCGACCGCGGCGCGGATGGACAGGCGCGCCACCTCGGCGATGTTCTTGCCGCCGACGGTGACGGCGAGGCTCTCGGGCTTGAGGCGGGCGCCGCCGCAGGCGGGGCACGGCTTGGTTGCAGTGAAGGCGTCGAGGTAGGCGCGAGCGCTGTCGGACTCGCCCTCCTGGTACTCCTGGGTGAGGTAGTGCATGATGCCGCGGAAGCGGGTGTCGTAGACCCGAAGCCGGCCCCCGCGCCCGCGGAAGCGCACCCGCACCGGCCGGTCGGCGCCGTGCAGGAGCAGGTCGAGCTTGGCCTTGGGCAGCTTCGCCACGGGCATGTCGCAGTCTATGTCGAACTCCTCGCACACCGCGCGCAGCAGGGCCTTGTGGTAGCGGGAGCTGAGGCTGCGCCAGGGCAGGATGGCGCCCTCGTTGATGCTCAGCCGGGGGTCGGGGATGATGAGCGCCTCGTCCAGCTCGCTGCTGGTGCCCAGCCCGCTGCACGCGGGGCAGGCGCCATAGGGGGTGTTGAAGGAGAACAGCCGCGGCTGCAGTTCCTCAAAGCTGCGCTGGCAGTGGAGGCAGGCAGAGCGCTCGCTGAACTGCATCTCCTCGAGACCCTCGTCCGCCCCCTCGGCGGGGGCGACCACGGCCACCCCGCCGCCCACGCGCAGCGCGAGCTCCATCGAGTCGGCGAGGCGCTTCTGCACCTGGGGCCGCACCACGAGGCGGTCCACGACGACCTCGACGGTGTGCTGCTTGTAGCGCGCCAGGCGCAGCTCGCCGGCCTCGGAGAGCTCGATCACCCGCCCATCCACCCGCACCCGGGCGAAGCCCTGGCGCCGGATGTCGTCGAAGATCTGCCGATACTCGCCCTTGCGGCCCTTGACCACGGGCCCCAGGATGAGCACCCGCGTGCCCTCGGGGAGCTGCATCACCTGGTCCACGATCTGCTCGGCCGTCTGCTGAACGATGGGCCGGCCGCACTCGGGGCAGTGGGGCCGGCCGATGCGCGCCCAGAGCAGGCGCATGTGGTCCCAGATCTCGGTGACGGTCGCCACCGTGGAGCGGGGGTTTCGGGTGGTGGACTTCTGGTCAATGGAGACCGCGGGCGAGAGCCCCTCGATGAAGTCCACGTCGGGCTTGTCCATCTCGCCCAGGAACTGACGGGCGTAGGCCGACAGCGACTCGACGTAGCGCCGCTGCCCCTCCGCGTAGATGGTGTCGAAGGCCAGCGAGGACTTGCCCGACCCCGACAGGCCGGTGATCACCACCAGCTTGTCCCGCGGGATCTCGACAGTGATGTTCTTCAGGTTGTGCTGCCGCGCGCCGCGAACGATCAGCTTGTCAATGGGCATGGCTATCCGCCGCAGATCGACGCGGATGAACGCCGATCATAGGTCTCGTATGATTCGCTTGACCCCAAGCCCCGGTCTCCCTAAGTTCAGCAGCAGGCAGACCTTCACTCCCGTCGCACAGGGGCAGCAGGGTGCAGGTCTGGTCTGCCCCAGGGCAGGCGGAGTAGGTACCGCTCCGCACCCGCTCCTCCTGTCACTCCTCCCCGCGCCTGCGGTGGCGCTGTGTTCGGCGTGGTCTCCGTGAGCCTCGGTCACACAGGCATCCACAAGACCCTTGACTCCACGTTTCGCGGGTCTACTGACGAATCCTCCCCGTCGGCAGTGATGAGAGTGTCAATCTGGAGGGAGCGGTCGGGGTAAGCCACGACCCGAACGCCCAGTTCTCTCAGCAGTAACTGCCGCTCCTCCAGGTTCAGTAGGTCAATGCGTCCGCGCAGTTTCTCCAGTGTTCGCCGCAGCGCCTCGACTCGGTCTGCCAGGTTCTCTTGCTGCGCCAGCCGGGCCGCGTGCTTCGCCTTGATATCCTCCACATCCCGGCGCTGCCTGTCAAGCGAGCACAGGTCGCGCTCCAGTTCGTCGAGGGTTATCGTCTCGCGTGCGAACAGCCAGCGCAGGCGCTCCCGCTGCTTGTCCAGTTCCGCCAGCCGGCCGTCCAGCCCGGCAATCTCCGACCGCAGCGCCTCCATGTTCTGCTCGTCCAGCTTCGCGTGCTTTACCAGGGTGTTGGGGTCGAGGAGGGCTTCCCGCACCTTCTCCCAGACCACCCGCTCCAGTCGGTCGGCGGGGATGTAGGGGAAGTTGCAGCGCTTCTCCATCGGCTGACGACTGAAGCCCTTGCCGCAGCGGTAGTAGCGCCGTGTTCCGTTCCGCCCGCCAGCGTTCATCCCGCGCAGATGGCCTCCGCACTCGCTGCAATAGAGCACGTCCCGCAGCAGGTAATGGTTGTGGCGGTGATTCTGGCCGCCGCTGATACGGCGGTTGTTGCTTCTCATCTTCTCGGCCTTCTCGAACAGGGAGCGGCTGATGATGGGAGGCACCTCGATGCCAATCCATTCCTTCTGCGGGCGCACCTGCTTACCGAGGGGCCCAGTCAGGCGATGCAGGTAGGCCTTCCCGCAGTAGATGGGGTTGCGCAGAATCCGGTGGACGGTGGCCTCAGCCCAGTAGCTCGCCTGGCGCTTGCCGCCGCGTGACTGGGTAGCGGTGGGGACACCCAGAGCGTTGAGACGCTCGGTGATGGCGGTCACTCCCAGGCCTTCCTCGGCATACCAGCGGAAGACGTTACGCACGGTCTCGGCCTCTTGCTCCTCGACTACCAGCACCTTGCGGCCTCGCCGGCCATCGGGGATGACCTCCTTGCAGTAGCCAATGGGAACTCCCGAGGCGTTCCACTGCCCCTGCTTTGCCGCTTCCCATCTGCCGCCCTCCATGCGCAGCCTGATGGTCTCCCGCTCCATCTCCGCGAACGTCCCGAGCAACTTCAGGAAGAAGCGGCCCATCGGGGTTTCCGTGTCGAACGATTCCTCACAGGAAGCGAGACCCTTATCGTGGGGAGCCAGGTGGTCCTCCCAGATGGCGCACAGGTCGCGCGTGCTGCGGGAAAGCCGGTCGACTTTGTAGGACACCACCACGTCCCACTTGCCGTTGGTCGAGTCCATCAGCAGTCGCTGCAAAGCCGGCCTGTGGAGCGATGCGCCGGAGTGCCCGAGGTCCTCGTAGACCTCGGCGATTTCCCACTCCTTCATGGCGCAGTAGGCTTCACACCGGCGGCGCTGCATGTCCACACCATACTTCTCCGCCTGCTCGTCGGTGCTCACGCGCAGGTAGATCGCTGCTTTCACTTCACACCTCCTTGTCTTTGGCCACCGCGAGAAGGCCCGCGGCAGTCCGATTGCTGCCCTTGCTCAGGGGGTAGCGCGACCGCCGCGGGCCTGTGGTGTGCTCCCAGGGGCAGCAGATCGGCGCAAACCCCCTGAGCACATGGACCTTACCTCGAAGTGGCCGGAAGTCAAGGGTCAAAGTTGCCGCCTTCGCCGCCTTTCAGCGCTTGTCCGGCCAGGCACCCGCCTCGGAGACGATCTGTTCGTCACGGGCGCTCGCCACGCCCTTGCGCACGGCGTCCACCGCCATCTCCAGGCGCTCCTGGTCAAACTGCCGCTTGACCTCCTCCTCGTCGGCGAGCCGGCGTTTGGAGAAGACAACTTTGTCACCGAGTTGCTTCGCTTCGGCATCGAGCCGCTCGAGGTCGGCTTGGAGCGCGGCAGCCAGGCTGGCCGGTCGCTCCTCCAGGCGCACGCGCAGCTTGCGGCGCTCCTCTTCGGCCTCCCTATCAGGGATGTGACCACCGGCCGCCTGCGCCAGCGCATCGAGGGCCGCCAGGCGCGCTCGGTCAGTGCGGAGTGCTTCCACCTGCTCAGTCTGTTCCTCGGCGAGCACGGTGAGGTGCTCCTGAGCGCGGCGCTGCTGCTCCCGGATGTGGGCGACCTGCGCCTCCAGGTAGGCGATCTCGGCGCGACGGGAAGCCAGGCTGAGCGGGTCAGGCGACACTCTTCCCAGTCGCCGATGAAGAGTCGCCTCCATCGGTTTCTCTTGGAATTCGTTCATCTCTCTTACCTCCTCGATGGTGTGGTTCATCAGAACACTTCGACCGCGCGGCTGCTGCCACGGGCATATCGAAAACGCTCACAGGAATCCGTCCTGCCTACCAACTCTCGGCTGAGGGAACACCGCAGGCCGGCCTCGATAGCCTGCCCACCAGCAGGCAGGCCGGTGGCCGCGTCCCAGGTCTGCTCGAACCAGTGGATGCGCTGGATGACGTGGTCGCAGCGCTCGCAGATGTGGTCGGTAAGGGGACGCCGATCGGTCATCATCACAGTCCCAACACCTCCCTCCAGTGCTCGCCGTAGATGCGCTCCAGGTCATCCCGCGTCCAGATGCGCCCGGGCCGGCGCGCCGCCGCGCACTCCAGCGCCGCCATGCCGAGGCTGATGACCACGTCATCGTGCCGGTTCGCCGCATGGTCAATCCGCCAGCCATAGGGAGTTTGTCGCGCCTGAACAGTGAGCAGTTCGTCCTCCAGCAGGGCATGAGGGAAGAAGCGAAGCAGCCCTCCTGCCACAAGGTGGTGCAGGTTGGCCGAGAGCCTGGCAACGAAGTCGTTCGTGAACTTCACCGCCCGGACGCGGTGCATCCGCAGGCGCTGCACGGTCGCCTGCAACTGCCACGGGTCAACGCTGACGGTGAGGTTCGGGAAGGCGCGCAAGGCCCACTCGATGTGGTTCTCGACCGCTGCAATCTGGACGGGATACTGCTGGCTCCCCTCCCAGACATGAATGGCATCGGTCACAATACGGCCGGCCTCGAAGTCCTTGTGCACGATCACGGCTGCGGCGCGGTCGTGAGTCAGACCGAGATCGACTCCCATGAAGTAGGGGATGCCGCGCTTGCCGACGGCCTGGGGCTGAAGGTTGGCATCACGGCAGGCCATCACTTGCTCACGCGTCCATACCGAGCCGACCGCCGATACCCACTTGTTCTCATGCAGTCGCTGGAAGACTGGGCCGGGCAAGGTGCGCCGCGCCTCCTCGATGTCCTCCTCCCGAATCCAGGGCGGGCGCTGCTGATCTCCCTCCAGCCAGAGGCAATACCAGCGCGGTTCGCTGCCGCCAATAGCGCGCTCGTAGATCTCATAGCAGATGCTGTTGAGGTCGTGACCGGCAGTCGTGCAGGCGATCAACACGGCCTCGGGGCGCTTGACCAAGCTCGAATACATGGCGTCCCACAACTCTCGGTTTGGCTGCACGTGCAGCTCGTCGAACAAGACGGCGTGGGGAGCCAGGCCGAAGCTGGTCGGCACGTCGGCGCTCAGAACGCGGAAGACCGCGCCAGTCGCGGGCACTTCGATTGCATCCCGATAGGCCTGAGTGCAGCTTGCCAGGAGGCGACTTGCCCGCCGGATACGGGCCATTCGCTCGGCGATCAAGCGCGCCTGGTCGCGATCCCCCGCGCAGGCGAAGACCTCCGTCCCCTCGCCCCGGCAGATCAGTTCATACCAGGCGACCCGCGCCAACCACTCTGTCTTTCCGAAGCCGCGAGGCAGCCCGATCAGGGCAACGCGGGGACGCACCTCGCCCTCGTAGATCGCCCTGGTCGCCTCGATCTCCCAGGGCACCGGATCGAAAGGCTTCCCGCCCTCGACGGGGCAGATTTCCTGCATGAAGGCGAGCGCGCCTGCGGGGTAGCGATAGCGGGCCAGGGCGCGGGCGTCGAGTCTCACGGTTCGCCCTCCTCGTCACCCGCCGCCTGTTTGCCCTCACGTGGCGGCGTGTGCGCCTCTTCCTCGCCCGGTGGGGGAAGGACTCGCGCCTCGCCCTCAATCGCGCCCACAGGGGCACGTGGCGCGTCATTCGTGCGCACGGCGACGGCCAGGATAGCCGCCGCCAGGTCACTCTGCTCCCCACGCGGCTTCGTCCAGGAGTGGCGCTCTCGCATTCGGTCGCGGCTGATCAGGGCGTACAAATACTGTCTCGCCGCGCCCTGAAAGGCCAGCCCTTCGGTGTTGCTGGCGCGCAGTAGGCCGGCCCGGGCGAACCAGCGCTCACAGATCAGCATGATCGTGCCGAGCCGCTCGTATTCGGCCAAGGCGTCCAGTTCCGCCAGGGAGAGGTGGCTGCCAGCCGACTCGATGATCTCCCCGGTGTCTGGATCGCAGGCGGCCGGATCGAGATCGGCGATCATGGCCTCCAGGCGCTCCCTCTCCAGTTCGGGAAGGACTGGGCAGCCGTGCTCGGCCTCCCCGCGCCGCTCGCACTGCTCCCAGACGAATGGGCACGAACCGGGGTGACAGGGCACGGTTGCCCGCTGCTCCCAGGTGCGGGTGCGCAGCCCGTGTTTGACGGGATGGGGCAGGTTTTCCGTCACTGCCCGCTTTCCGGCCTCAGTTTTCGGCCCAGAAGTCGCCATTTCGCCTCGTTCTCGCCCGCTCAGGGCGATACACAAACACTGTCACCAGACTCCTCTCCGCGAACGACACCGCCAGCCCAATAGCGCCGGAGGGTATGGAGTCCTGACGGGCACACGTCCGCCGCGCCGCAGTTTTCGGGTCACCAGGCCGCCCGCCCGCAGGCTGCGAAGGCTGCGCCCCGCCCGTCTCAAGGCGGGGGCGCAGCTTCGGCAGCGGGTTGGCGCACATCTGGCGCAGATAGCGTCGGAATGATGTGCGCCAAGCAACTCTATATAGGGGCGTTGGCGCAAATGCCCGAACTGCGCCAAGCCTTGGCGCAGATTTGGCGCAGATGCTTGTTTCAGAGCAGCGCCAGGTCAACATTTCCCGTCCTCCCGAACAGCACTTTGCGTCCGCGCTTGCCCACCCGAACGATCTGCTTGGCGGTCTCCAGTTCCCCCAGAGCACGCTGAGCCGTGCGCTCGCTGATCCGCTGCGCCTTCGCTCTCGCCAGCAGTGTCGGACGATCAACCGGCTTGCCCTCCTCCCCGAGCCACCCCAGGATGGAGAGCTTGGCTTCCTGCAACTTGTCGCCGTCTGGGGGCAACTCGTCCACATAGCAGATGCTCAATCCGCCCTCTTCGCCTGCGACGAATTCCACGCCGAAGGTCTCAATCGAAGGCACCCAACGGCTCTTCTCGTGCTCGACAAAGAGGCTGCCTGGCTGACGCACGCGGAGGAAGAGATGGGTATCAACCGCGCCGCGCAGATCGGTCGAGCCGCGCACCATCTGGCTGGCCGCGTTGGAGACCTGGGAAAGCTTGCGAGTGTGATGCAGCACCAAGACGGCGCAGCCGAAGTCGGTCGCCAGGTGTTTGAGGTTGCGCAGGGCGACTCGCACCTCGGCGCTGTTGTTCTCGTCGCCAGCGAAGCAGCCGCGGAAGGAGTCAATGACCAGCAAGGCGGGAGCGAGTTCTTCCAGATCGGCGCGCAGCAACGCGTTCCCATCGGGCTGATCAACCAACAGGCCGGTATCGAGACGAAATCGAATGGGAAGCTCCGAGGGCAACTCCGGGTCGCACTGACGCAACTGCCAGATACGTTGGTGCAGGAGGCTTTCCACCGATTCCTCATCGAAGTAGAGCACCGGCCCCTGGGTGACAGGGAAATGACCGAGCCAAGGACGGCCGGAAGCCACCGCGTGGGATAGCTCCAGGGCCAGCCAGCTCTTGCCCGCGCCGCTGTCGCCGCTGAGGATGTTGACTGTCTCCTGGGGGAAGAGGGGTTCCACGATCCATCGGATGGGCCCGGGTTCTTTGGTGGCGAACCTGATGTACTCGACAGTGCGCCCCACTTCGCTCGTAGCGAGTGGCTCGGCGACCGGCAGACTGGCGAAGTCTTCCCTGCTATGCGTCAGCAGGAAGTCATCAAGACCCACCTTCTCCCCGTTGAGGCCCGAAGGCAGACGCACCCGACGCACCTGCGCGCCGCGTGAGGTCAGCTCGCGGGCAAGTGTTTCCTCTGCTGCACGCACGCTCTCATTCTCAATCAGGTCGCTGTCGAAGACGATAGAGACCTGGCGGCCCCACCAGTGAATGTTGCAGAGATCGGGAAGCGGGAAGCTGCGGCCGTCGAACTTGGTGCGCCACGACCAGACGCCAGACAGCCCGATGCAAGGAATGCCCGCCTGACAAGCGGCCAGGCTCTTCTTTTCGCCTTCGGTGATCGTCAGAGGGATGGCCGAGTTGCTGGCTGTGCCCTTCGCGAGGTTGGGCGGCAGGTAGAGGCGATTTCGTTCCCCTCGTCGAGTCAGATAGCGGATTGAATGGCCGTTATTGCTCTGAAGAGGGTGATCGAGGCGCACGCGAACGTAGCGGCTGCCATCGCCAAAGATGCAGCCGGGATAGGGAATCGCCATACCCGCGCACGCAGTCGGGTAATCGAGCAGGCGGCGCACCTCATGGGCACCCAGGGAGCGGAAGCCAGCCGCCGCGATGGTCTCATCGCTCAGGCCGGAGCGACGCAAGTCAGCCACGTGCTCAGGCGTCAGCATCGCATCTTCCCTCCTCCCCGGTCTCGTGATCTTCTTGCTCCGCTGCTACCATCGCCAGGTCAAGTTGTCGCGCGGCAGCGCAATTGAGTATGCGATCCCAGGCCGCGCGATAGACCGCGCCCACATCCTCGCAGGGAATCTGGCGAATACTCACGATCCGAAACGGCCTATCGTCGCGTCGCCTGGGCAAGGCTTTCCTCAGTCTGTTGACTCCAGGTGGTCGGTCACCAGGGCGCGCCGCCGCGCCTGGATGAGCGCAGCGTGGCGCTGGCGCATCTCGGCGATGTCCTCGCCCAGGCGGATAAGGGCGGACTCCAGCCGGGCGGGAAGCCTCGCCAGTTCGCCTCGCTCGCACATCGTGATCGCCCCGAGGCTCATACCGGCGAAGGCGGCCAGATCGGCTGCGCGCCAGCCCAAGCGCTGCCGCAGCTCCTTGATCGGCGATCTCTCCATCTTCGTCTCCCTTCCCTCAGCAGCCAGACAAAAGAAAAAGGCGGGCCTTCTCGGAGCCGTCTGGGGTCACCAGGTGGACAGCTCTCAGAAAGCCCGCCTCTCGGTATCGAGTCGGCGGCTGCCTATTCAGTTGGTCGCATCAGGCAGACCGCCTCGAGCGGGCTCCCTGGTGTCCAGGGCGCTCCTCGGAAGGTCCGCCGTATCTGCGCGATGATGGCGGTATTCAGTTGTCGCCATCCCTGCGCTCGCCGCTCATGCCATCTCGTGGCGAGGAAGGCAGATAGCTCGCCGCAGGGAACTGCTGGCGTGATGCCACCAATATGATACCGCACCCGCGCGTCTTGTCAATACCCCCTTTCGTGCCAGCAGGTAACGGTCTGCTGAGGGAGCGGCAGCGGTAAGAAGGGCTGAGGAGAGGTCTGGCGAATACTGCCAGAGTTTGGTAACCTCTACCAGGTCGGGCGGTGCGATAGGCATGAGGCGGATTCAGGACTACATGACCATCGGTGAGGCAGCCGAGTTCTTGGGCGTCTCAGACAGCACGCTGCGCAACTGGGACCGCCTCGGAAAGCTCAAGGCGGTGCGCAACCCGATGAATCGCTACCGCCTCTACCGCAAGTCGGATCTCGAGACGGTGCTCCAGGAAATGGACGTTCAGACCCACCATCTGCGTTCCGGGCGCAAACGGGGGCGATAACATGGCAAACCAGAAGCGTGGCCAATCAGGAGCCGGCGACGGCCGTGTTCACCGGCGCATCGAGGAATGGAAAGGCAAACTGGTGGACCTTTCGCGGCGCAATCGGCTGCTATTCTTCAGGGCAAGCCGTACAGGCACCTTGAAGGTTGTCGAGCCCCCTTCAGAAGAGGTATTCGAGCGATTTGCCGTACGCTCCCGTTCGTGGCGGTTCTGGGCTCCACCTCCCGAGGAAGACACTCCCTCAGATGAACGGCCAAAGGAGGTGGGGCTGTTTGGCACTGAGACAGAGTACGACACCCAGGAAGACGTTGAGCCTGGGAAACCTGCCAGGCACAGGAAGCGCTTCTTCGAGCTGTCGGTTTCGCCGTCGCGCAAAGCGGATGAACTCGCCTCCAATGTAGGGGACCCGGCAGAGCTTGTGCGGATAGTGAAAAACCTGCACCGAAGATCTCGTACAGATTTCGAGGAGCGCGGTGTGCGCATCCTTCACCTCGCCTTCGGAATGCTCGACTGGAGAGAAACAGAGACCAATGAGGCTGTGCGATCACCCCTCGTTCTTGTTCCAGCAGAGCTTGTTCGAGAGTCAGCCCAAGAGCCCTTTGAGATTCGACCCGTTGAAGAGGATGCCGTTCTGAACCCTGCGCTTGACGTGAAACTGCGCAACGACTTTCGCATCGAACTGCCACCGATCCCCGAGGACTGGGAGGAGGTAGGCCTCCGAGATTATCTCGACGAGGTCGCAAGGCGTACCAAACGCCGAGGATGGTCAGTGGCTCTCGAAACGTGGATCGGCCTGTTCTCATTCCACAAGCTGGTCATCTACCGTGATCTCACTGCCAACAGCCAGTTGGTATCCAGCCATGCCATAGTGCGCAGCCTTGCAGGTGAACCCGCGGATGACGCGGCCATCGGGGACGGCGCGCCCGCGACGCAAGAGCTCGACCGGTGGCATGATCCTAAGGGTAGCTTCCTGGTCGTGGATGCCGATAGCAGCCAGCTCGCGTGCATCGAGGCTGTGAAACGCGGCACGAGTCTGGTGTTGCATGGCCCGCCGGGCACCGGCAAGAGCCAGACCATCACCAATGTGATAGCAGAGTCCATCGCGGCGGGGAAGACCGTGCTTTTCGTCTCGGAGAAGATGGCTGCGCTCGAGGTTGTATACAAGCGGTTGAGAGAGGCACATCTGGATCACTTCTGTCTTGAGCTGCACAGCCACCGAGCCAACAAGCGCGAAGTAGTGCAGGCGCTTCATCGATGCCTCGAGGAGCAACTGGAAGCGAAGGGGAGGCTTTCCGCGCACGAACTGGAAACCCTGATCAGGAGGAGACAGCAGCTCTGCGACTACGTTCACGCCCTTCATCTCGTGCGGGAGCCAATGGCACGAAGCACCTTCGACATTCTCGCGGAGCTCTCGGGGCTTCACCGGGTTCCTCTTGTACCGTTTGACTATCCCGATGTGCCCGCTCTCTCGCCATCCCTGCTCGCGCAGATAGGCGAGAGTGCGAGCCGTCTCCAGACTGTGTGGCATGTAGCACTGGAAGGGCCGGCGTTTCCTTGGAACGGCTGCGTTGAGCGCGCCTACACAGCGGCGACGCGTACTTCCTACCAGCAGGTGCTAGAGAGATGCGCCAACTCTGTGGCTCGACTTGCCGACGCTTCCCGGTCGGCGGCCGAGACGGTCGGCGCGACACCATGCCCCTCCACCTTCGACGGCTGCCGTTGGCTCGTCGAGACGCTGCGGCTTCTTGCGGGGAGTCCTCGCCCTGACCCTTCGTGGCTGGTGACTCCTGACCTCGATCCGCTGGTCGACGAGGCGCGCCGCCTACAGGCACTCACACAGACCTACCGGGGCATCCGCCAAAAGGTACTGACTCGTCACGGCCCTAGTTTCCTCAACCTTCCAACCTCCCTGCGAGACACGATTGCCACAGCACATCGCGACACAGCCGTCTTGCTCCAAGGGGACGCCACGGATGAGCGGGCGCTACTTGCCAACGCCCAAGACATCGCAAAGTGGGCCGAGGACTTGGCCCAGCGAGCCGCAGAGTGGGAAACCGACGGGCGCAGACTTGTGGACCTGCTCGGTCTACCCGACCAAGTGGTGACGACGAAGAGAGTGAAGGAGCTCATTCGGCTTGTTGAACTCTGTGCGGTGGAACCGAAGCCTGACGGGAGATGGCTGGACCCACGGCAGTGCCGAGAAGTTGGGGAGGAACTCCCTCGTCTTCGCGGGGCCTACAGTGCTTACCTGACTGGTCGAGACAATCTGCGCAGGCGTTACACTGAGGACTTCCTCGGCCTTGATCTGGATCGCCTTGTCGAAGCGTTTTCAGGAAGATATGCATCCTGGCTGCGGTGGTTGCGGCCTAGTTTCCATCGCGACAGAAGGGCGATAGCCCGATGTTCCCTGGACGGTCGAGTGTCTCGAACGGTGCGCGATGACCTTGTCCTAGCGCGGGAGACGAAGCGGCGCAGAGCCAAGCTTGATAGCCAGGCCCAGCAGGTCGAGGCCCTGATAGGGGCTTACTATCGAGGGTATGATACCGATTTCGAGAGAGTGGAACGCGCTCTCGCCATAGCCACCGAGGCCCTCAATCTGGCCGGGTGCACCCCGCTGCCAGACCTGCTTCGAGGCCAGCTCGCGCTAGACGGAATGGTATCAGCAGAGGCGCGAGATACCGCTGCGCGGCTGTGCGACAGCCTTGCGGAGTCGCAGACCTCAGCGAATCTCGTCGGGGCTGTGCTGTCAATCGCCAGGTTGCCGACTTCCTCATTGCCTCCGGCTCAAACACCTTTGCCCCAACTTCGGAAGTGGGCCGCGGCTCTCGCTGTCGCGGCGAGCCACCTAGGTGACGGGATTCAGGCAGCAGCACAGGCCTCCACGGGCGGCCTACCCGAAACCATCGGTGAGCTGCTATCCGACCTGGACATGGTCTGCCAACTGCGAGAGCTGGACGCACAGATTGCTGGCGAGAGCGAGCGCCTAAGACGGGCATACGGCCAACGCTTCCGTGGGATGGATACCTCGTGGGAAGATGTGCTGATGGGACTGGAGTGGGCAGCTCGCGCACGACGCCACTTCAGCGGCCGTGAGATGACGCCGGCCTTCGTTAATGTCGCAGTTGACAGGCCGTCTGAAGCGCCCGATCCAGACACGCTCGATGCGCTCCTGCGACAGGCCGAAGGCGACCTCGCCACACTCGAGGCAAGATTTGAGGAAACGCCGGCTCTGGAAGGGGTGCCGCTGCGCGATCACTCATTTGAGCGAATCTTGAGCCGCGTCGCGGAGATGGTGAGACGACTCGATGATATCCGCGACTGGGTGGATTTCCAGGCGCGCCGAGCGGATTTTGTCGATGTGGGACTCGGCGACCTCTTCCCTCAGTTGGAAGCACACATGCCCGCCGCTGACCTCATACCACAGGTTGTGCGGCGCGCCGTCCTGCAGAAGTGGGTTGAGCACGTGTTCGAGCAGGAGCCAGCACTTGGCAGATTCAGGGGACAGGATCACGAGAAGCTTATCGCGGAGTTCAGAGAGCTCGACCGTCGTCACTGGGAAGTGGGCGCGCATCGAGTGATCGCTGAGGTTAACAAGCACAAGCCACATGTGGACTACGTGCCCAGCGGCTCGGAGATCAGCTTGCTGAAGCATGAGGCCCTCAAGAAGAGCCGTCACCTACCCATACGGAAGCTCTTCGACAGGATTCCACTGCTTGTCACACGGCTCAAACCTTGTCTGTTGATGAGTCCCGTCTCGGTGAGCCAGTTCCTGAGTCCTACGATGAACTTCGACCTGATTGTGTTTGATGAAGCATCTCAAATCTGCACCGAGGATGCCGTAGGTGCGATCTATCGGGGCGCGCAACTGCTTGTATGTGGCGACCGCAAGCAGCTTCCTCCGACGGCCTTCTTTCAGGCCGGGATGTCTGAAGAGTTCGATGAGGATGAACCAGGTGACCAAGAGGAGTTCGCCCCGTTGGACAGCGTGCTCGACGAGTGTCTCGCAATGAACATGCGCGAGGGATGGCTCCGGTGGCACTACCGGAGTCGTCACGAATCGTTGATTGCCTTCTCGAATAGCCGCTTCTACGACTGGCGCCTGGTCACGTTCCCATCTTGCTTTCAGGAACATGAGGACCTGGGCATCAAGTTCGTTCACGTCGCAGACGGAGTCTATGACCGAGGTGGTAAGCGCGACAATGCGCGCGAGGCTGAAGTCGTCGCGGATCTGGTGTTCGAACACTTCCTGCGGCACCAGACAAGCAAGTCCCTGGGCGTGGTGGCATTCAGTCAGGCCCAGATGGAGACGATTGAGGACGAGCTGGAACGGCGTCGGAGAGAACGGCCTGAGATGGAGCGCTACTTCACGGGCGACCGCATGGAAGGGTTTTTCGTGAAGAACCTGGAGAACGTCCAAGGGGACGAGCGGGATGTCATGATCTTCAGCATCGGCTACGGCAAAGACCGAACAGGTCGCATGACCATGAACTTTGGCCCGCTGAACCAGGCCGGCGGCGAGCGCAGACTGAATGTCGCCGTCACGCGTGCGCGCGAGAAGGTTATCCTCGTTAGCTCGATTCGCGCTGCCGACATCGACTTATCGGCAACTCAAGCTCCCGGCGTTCTCATGCTGCACCGATACCTGGACTATGCAGAACGAGGCGTAGTCGCGCTGGAGCTTTCGGCCGCAACAGGAGGGGATTTCGAATCGCCCTTGGAGAGGGACGTCGCTCAAGCGATCCGAGAAATGGGCTACGACGTCGTCCCACAGGTTGGGTGTAGTGGGTTCCGCATTGACCTCGGTGTCGTTGACCCCGGCCAACCAGGTTGTTTCCTGGTGGGTATTGAGTGTGACGGTGCCAGTTACCACCACTCCTATGTCGCTCGCGACAAGGATCGCCTCAGGCAGGAGGTTCTGGAGCGACTGGGCTGGCGTATCCATCGCATCTGGTCACCAGATTGGGTGAACCGGCGCACCACTGAAGTCGAACGTTTGAGAACAGCAATTGAACAGGCACGGAGTGGACGGTCGGGTGCACGAAGCCAACCGTCTTGTTCCGATAACCCGGGCCCGGCTGGTCGGAGCCTCCCGCCTCCGAGCGTGAAGACCGTGGAGGTTGGTAATGGGAACGACTCGCCAGCCGGCCTATCGTGGACAACGCCCTACCAAGTCAGCAGACTCAGGGCAAGAGGTAGCGTTGACCCCAACTTCTATCTTCCCGAACACCGCCCAGAACAAGTCCGCCTGGTCGAAGAGATTGTCGCCCTGGAGGGACCCGTCCACGTGGAGTTGGTAGGGCGCAGGCTTGCGGAGGCATGGGGGTTGCAGCGAGTAGGCAGCCGGATGCAAGCTGCCATTGAGGAAGCGATTGGTCTTGGAGTGCGCCGAGGCAAGGTCAAGCGTGTAGGCGACTTCCTCTGGCCCAGCAACCCGGAGTTTCGTCTGGCCGTGAGAATCCCCGTACCGGGTAATGAGAAGACGATGCGACGGGTAGAGCACGTATCGCCGACCGAGATTGCACAAGCGATGCGGCATATTGTTCAGGCAGGCGTAGGTGTCTCTGCCGACGCGCTCATCGTGGAAGTCGCGCGAGTCTTCGGCTTCGAGCGGACCGGATATCGAATCCGTCGGCAGCTCGAGCAGATACTGAACCACCTGATTCGTAAGGGCAACCTCGTGCGACAGGGGGACCTGCTGCACGTGGGGAACTCTCGTTCTTGAGGGGTCGCTTCCCATTCGAGAGTGGCACTTGGATAGCACCAGCGTTTGGGCTTCGGCTCACGAACGCGCTCGCGCCAGCGCCTCCTTCGGCACGGAGATCGAGAACGAGAGGAGCGCTTCGCCCTCCTGGGGAATGTAGACCCGTGGGTCGGAGTGTCTTCGCTGCGCTCAGGATGACACCCGGCGGCGCCGGACCCCGCCGGGGCGCCCTCTCCCTCAGCGCCGTCTGCGCTTGGGCGTGCGGCGCTTGGCCGGGGAAGCGAGCGGGCGGCCGGGGGCCTGCTGGAGGCCGCGGATGCGGTCCCGCAGCTTCGCCGCCTCCTCGAAGCGCAGCTCCTGGGCGGCCAGCCTCATGTCGTGCTCGAGTTCCGCGATGACGTTCGGGAGCTGGTCCTCCGGCAGACCGTCGCCGGCGCTGTAGATCGCCTCTTCCTCGGCCACCCCCTCGACCAGCAGGTCGCGGATGGCCTTGCGCACCGACTCGGGCGTGATGCCGCGCTCCCGGTTGTACTCCAGCTGGCGCTCTCGGCGCCGGTTCGTCTCCTCGATGGCGCGGCGCATCGAGTCGGTCATCTCGTCCGCGTACATGATCACCTGCCCGGAGAGGTGCCGCGCGGCGCGGCCGATGGTCTGGATGAGCGAGATCTCCGAGCGCAGGAAGCCCTCCTTGTCGGCGTCGAGGATCGCCACCAGGCTCACCTCTGGCAGGTCGAGCCCCTCCCGCAGCAGGTTGATCCCGACCACCACATCGTAGACGCCCAGGCGCAGGTCCCGCAGGATCTCGCTCCGCACCAGGGTCTCGATCTCGGAGTGCAGATAGTGGACCTTCAGGCCCATCTCCTCCAGGTACTCGGCCAGGTCCTCGGCCATCTTCTTGGTCAGCGTGGTCACCAGCACCCGCTCGCCGCGGGACACCCGGCCCTGGATCTCGCCGATGAGGTCGTCCACCTGGCCCTTGGTCGGGCGCACGATCACTTCGGGGTCCACGAGCCCGGTGGGCCGGATGATCTGCTCGACGACCTGCTCGCTGACCCGCAGCTCGTAGGGCCCCGGGGTGGCGGAGGTGAAGATAACCTGGCCGATGCGCGCCTCGAACTCCTCGAAGGTGAGGGGCCGGTTGTCATAGGCGGAGGGGAGCCGGAAGCCGTGCTGGACCAGGCTGTCCTTGCGGGAGCGGTCACCGGCGTGCTGGCCCATGATCTGGGGGATGGTCTGGTGGCTCTCGTCCACGATGAGGAGGAAGTCGTCCGGGAAGTAGTCGAGCAGCGTGTAGGGGGGCTGCCCCGGGCCGCGGCCGTCGAAGTGGCGGGAGTAGTTCTCGATGCCGGCGCAGTAGCCGATCTCGCGGATCATCTCCATGTCATAGCGGGTGCGCTGCTCCAGCCGCTGGGCCTCCAGCAGCATCCCCCGCTCCCGGAAGTAGCGCAGCCGCTCCTCCAGCTCCTCGGCGATGGACTGGAGCGCGCGCTCCTGCTGCTCCAGGGTGGAGACGTAGTGCGTGGCGGGGAAGATCATCGCCGCCTCCCGCTCCTCCGTCACCTCGCCGGTGACCGGGTCCACGGAGAGGATGCGCTCGACCTCGTCCCCGAACATCTCGATGCGGGTGATGCGCTCCTCGTCCACAGGGAGGACCTCCAGCACATCGCCCCGGACCCGGAAGGTCCCCCGCGCCAGCGCGGTGTCGTTGCGCTTGAACTGCATGTCCACCAGCCGGCGCAGCAGCCGGTCCCGGTCGTAGGTCCCGCCTCGCTGGACGTGAAAGGTGGAGCGCTCGTACTCCTGGGGGGAGCCGAGGGCGTAGATGCAGGAGACGCTGGCCACCACGATCACGTCTCGGCGCTCGAAGAGGGCCTGGGTGGCGTAGTGGCGCAGGCGGTCAATCTCCTCGTTGACGGAGGAGTCCTTCTCGATGTAGGTGTCGGTCTGGGGCAGGTAGGCCTCGGGCTGGTAGTAGTCGTAGTAGCTGACGAAGTAGGCCACCGCGTTGTTGGGGAAAAACTCGCGGAACTCGCCGCAGAGCTGGGCGGCGAGGGTCTTGTTGTGCGCGAGCACCAGCGTGGGCCGCTGGACCCGCGCGATGACGTGGGCGATAGTGAAGGTCTTGCCGGAGCCGGTGACGCCGAGCAGGGTCTGGCGCTTCATGCCCTTCAGCACCCCCTCGGCCAGCCGGGCGATGGCCTGCGGCTGATCGCCCCGCGGGGTGAGCTCGGTGAGCAACTCGAACGGCCGGGCCATGGGATACCTCGAACTGCCATTATACCATACAGACGGACGTTTGGGGAGGGTGGTTGCGCCGCCCCGATGCTACTGGGCGCTGGCCCTCAGCTCGAGCCAGAAGTGGCGCCCCCCGGAGTGCGTATACCCGTAGCCGAAGGGGCTCACCCAGGGGCGGCTCCCGTAGTCCCCGACGCCCTGGGGCGAGTAGCACAGCGAGGCGCGGTAGCGGCCCAGCGCGCGGCTGAGCGCCAGGCGCGTGGTGCGCACCGCGTAGACGTCCAGTCGGGAGTAGAAGTGGTCCAGCTCGAAGCTCCACAGGGGTCGCCCCGCCCGGTCGCGGCCCAGGGGCAGGGCGTGGGTGAGCCGGACGGAGCCGAACTGCCGGGAGCCGTCCAGCTCCTGAGAGGCGCTGAACTGGAGGTTGACGCCCTGCACGTCGCCGCTGCCCCGGAGGGTGAGTAGTTGCCGGCCCGTGTCGAAGAGGGTGGGCCGCACGCCGCGGGCGGCGCCCGAGTAGCTGTAGGTCAGGCTGGCGTTGCTGGTGGCGTCGAACCGGCGGTGGAGCGTCAGGCGGCCGTCGAGCAGCCCCCGCGCGCCGCCATCGAGCGCCCACGCGTAGCCCGTTCTGAGGCTCGCGGCGAGGTCGGCGCCGCGGCCCAGGGGCCGGGTGGGCAGGTCGAAGCTGAGGTCGAGCCCTGGCGAGGTGGTGCGGGAGGAGCTGCGCTCGGCGAGCACCAGCGGCTCGCCCGTGGCCGGGTCGAGGAGCACGAGGCCGGCGAGGTCGTCGTCACCGGGGTGGCTGACCGAGTGGCGCAGGTGAAGGGAGGGGGTCATGAGCACACCGGCGCCCAGCCGGGTGCTCTGGAATCGGTAGCCCCCGTCGGCGAAGTAGTCCTGCGAGCCGCCGAAGCGGCTGGCGGAGAGTGAGAGCGACAGCCGCCCGCCGGGCGTGGGGCGGAAGTAGTTAAGCCCCGCGCCGCGAAAGCCCGGGCTGTCCTCGAAGTTGAGCAGGCTGGCGTCCGCGGTCACCCGGGAGCCGCCGGCCAGCTCCTGACGATGCTCCCAGCGGATGGCGCGGCGGGGGTCGGTGACGTCATCGAGCGTCAGGGCCCCCTCGCTGCGGCCGGGGCTGCTGTAGGATTCCCGCAGCCCCAGCGACCAGCCCAGCTCGTACTGGGCGCCCGCGAGAGCCCGGTTGCGGGTGAGGTGGAGTGAGCCGATCCGGTTGGCGGTCGCGCGGTAGTAATAGGGCACATCGAGGCTCACGCCCTCCGCGGAGCTGAACCCGAGGACATCGCTGAAGACGGCATCCCCCGACATGGGGTCGAGGACGTGGCGCCGGAGGCTCATCACCCTGGTGTCGTCCACGTAGAAGGTCGCGTGGTCGAGCACCACCCTGCGGCCGGGGTCCACGAGCGCCCGCTCGGCCTTCACCCAGGTGCGGGTGTCGCCGGTGTCCAGGGGGTCCCACAGGCCGGCCTCCTCCCGCTCGTCGGGACGGATGTCGAGCCGGTCGCCCTCCACGACGAGGCGCACCACCTCCTCCTCCACGCGCAGCAGCCGGCCCCGCAGGGAGAGCAGGTCGTAGCGCAGCGCGTCGGCGCGCAGCTCCCGGTCTCCCGAGCGCAGGACCACATTCCCCTGGGCGCATACGCGGCTGGGACTCACCTCATACTGGATGGCGTCGGCCCGGATCTCGAGGGCTTGATGGCGGAGCGCCGCTCCCCAGGAGGCGACGAAGACGCGCTGGCTGGGGCTGTAAGCCACCTCCTCCGCGGAGAGCTCCACCACGGCCGAGCCCCGCGGCGCGCTGCCGGGCGTGCCGTAGAACTCGACCTCGAGGGTGCCCCGGCTGGCGCCGACCATGGCCGAGACCAGGGCCGTGCCCGCCGCGGTGGAGGGCCTGAGCGCGGTCTGGGCGAGGCCGCCGAGGGTCTGGACGGGGGAGACAATCTCACCGAGGGTGGTCACGAACCGCACCAGCGTGCCGTCGGGGGCTGGCCGCCCGAGCAGGTCGCGCACCTCGACGGTGATGGCGACTGGGGTCTCGCCGTCGGCCGGGGCGCGCTGGGGATCGGCCCGCAGCTCGAGGAGGTAGCCGGCCGGGCTCTGCGCCCAGGCGGCCCCGGTCGCCAGCGCGATCAGCGCGGCCGCCAGCCACAGTGTCCGCCTGCTCAGCATGCCGACCTCATGCCCGCTCTCCAAGGAACGGCGGGGCCCCCATCCCCGGGGCCCCGCCAAGGCCAGCCACTCTATGCCCTACTGGGCCCTGAGCACGGGCCTGTCCTGGGTCCGCAGCACTCGGTCCTGGCGGGGGTGCTGGGGCAGCCTCTCGCCGGGCACGCGCGCCCGCGCCAGGGCCTCGCGGTCGCGGTGGATCTCGCTGGCGCGCTCCAGCGAGGAGGAGAGCAGCACGAGGCGCTCCCGCTGGCTCCAGACCCAGCCGTAATCGTTCACACGATCCAGGGGCCACGGCCGGGGCTGGGTCGGGTCCTCCCGGTTCCGTGCGCCAACTCGCCACCAGAGGATGTTACCTGTGCCGGGGACTTGGTTCAGGTTCACCTGGACGCTGTGAAGCGCGTACGCCTGATAGTCGGTCCAGACGCCGGGGATGGTCTGCTGGTAGGTCCTGTCAGGCGGGAAGGTGTTGTAGGGGTCGCGGGCCACCTGGACGATGGCCTCATCAGCCCCGATCGGTGAGTAGAAGAAGAAGGTGGCGATGTTGCCGGGGGACACCAGCGCGTGGGAGGCGAAGGGCGGGCCGACGGTCATGATGTAGTTGCGCGGCGAGGACCACTCGGTCTCGCGCTCGAACCGCCATTCGTAGACCCCTGCCTCGATCCGCCTCTTCACCAGCACCACCGGGCGCACGCGGTACACATAGGGGACCCCGGTGATGGGCCCGATGGGCAGCCACCGGTAGGTGATGGAGGTTGCCCCGTAGGTATCGGTCTCCACCTCGAGCCCAGCCACGTCCGACGGGTCATCGTCCGTGACCGTAACGGAACTCCAGCTTATGGTGCCCAGGGCGTTGTCGGCAAGCGCGAGCACGGCCTCCCAGTAGAACCCGGGGTAGAACCAGTAGTCAGACCAGATCATGAAGTCCCCGTCGGTCGGACGGACGACGCCTACGAGCTGACCGCCGGCGTAGATCTCGTAGGCGGCGATGCGGGTGGCCTCAGTGTCGCTGTAGGGGCGCCAGGTCATGAGGGCCGCGCCCACCATCGTCGGAGCCACGTTGTACCACAGCTCGGCCTGGTTGGCGAGGTTGGAGACGGTGAAGGCCGGCATGGCGTGATCGCCCTTGAGCAGCATCCGGGAGGTCGAGCCCAGGTCGGCGACGCCGATGAGCGCGGCTGCGGCAAGGGCCAGGCGCTCGATGCGGGTCCTGCTCTGGGCGACCTTCTCGGGCAGGTCGGGGCGGACGCCGATGGGCAGCACGTAGACGGCGCGCATGTGGTCACCGGTGCGCAGCGGCGGGCCCTCTAGGATGGTGGCGTAGGAGCCCAGGGCGTCGGCCTCGGTCACCTGGGCGAGCCCGATGCGCTGGCCGGCCCGGATGGCCACCATGCGCATGCCGGGCTTGATGCCGCCCCGGCTGCCCACGTTCAGGAACACCACGTCATCGCGCGCCCACAGGACCATGGCCAGGACGGAGGGCCGGGAGCGCATCTCCTGGACGGCCTGGAAGGCGGCCTGCTCGACGGCCTTGCGCAGCAGGGCCTCCTCTCCCAGGTCCATGGAGGCCGGCCCCCGGGCGGTGGTGAGGGCGCCGTTCACGTCGGCCTGCGCCACCCGGTCGAACACGCGCACGGCGAGGACCACCTCCGCATAGCGACCCTCGGGGCTGCGGTGGATCTCGGCCTGGCGGATCTGCCCGTCCACCACCAGGTCCACCTCCAGCTCGGTCGCCATGCGGACCAGCTGCGAGTCGCTCAGGGGCGGGGTCATCCCCAGGTCGCGCAGCACTAGGTTCACGTCGGCCCTGGGCAACACGTCAACGAGCAGCCGGTCACGAAGCTCCACCGCGACCGCGGCGCTGGCGTCCTCGCCGAGAGTCGGGTAGAGATCAGGCGGCAGCCCGCTGAGGTCGCAGAAGGGCAGTACGGCCATGGACTGGGTCTGCGCGGTCCGGGTGGCGACCTGGGCGCCAGCCGGCGCCGCGAACATCAACGCCACCGAGCACGCGAAGACGGAGGTGAGGCAGTACGCCACTACTCGCGCCAGGGGTCCCCGAGAGAGTGCGCGCATGGTTCGGTCCTCTCCTTGCTCTGCCTATGCCGCGTCGAATCGCCCTGCGGTTCGTCCCCCACAAGCCCGAGCCCCGCCCACCAGCGCCTGCCTGCGCATTCTACCACAGCCCCCCAGGCATGTAAAGGAGCCGCTCTCCTAGCTCTTTGGACGCGGACGGCTTCGCTTCAGTTCGGCCCAGACCTGCTCTAGCTGGCGCCGCGCCGCCTCCCGGCTCTCCGTGGTGTCCACCACCCAGTCCGCCTGTCGGCGCTGCTCGCCGGTCAGCATCTGAGCTGCCATCCGCTCCCTTACCTCAGCCTCGCTCAGCCCGTCCCGCTCCCTCACCCTGCGCACCCGCTCCTCCTCCTGGGCGGTCACCACGAGGAGGCGGTCCACCAGCCCCCGGCCGCCCGCCTCCAGCAGCAGCGGCGCCACCACACACACCACCTGGGCCCCCGCCCGCCTCGCCGCCTCGATCCGCCGCTCCACCTCGGCCAGGATCGGCGGATGCATGATCTCGTTCAGCTTCGCCAGGGCCGCCCGATCCCCGAACACCCGCCGCCCCAGCCGCGCCCGGTCCAGGCTGCCGTCCGGCCGCACGTACTCGGCCCCGAGGGCGGAGGCGATCTGCGCCACGAGAGGCGAGCCCGGCCCCGTGAGCTCCCGGGAAACCTGGTCCGCGTCAATGATCACCGCCCCCCGGGTGCGGAAGAACTCGGTCGCTAGGCCCTTTCCTGCTCCGATTCCCCCGGTGATCCCGAGGACGACCATGCCTGGTCCTCATCTGGCTCCGGCAGCTCGGGGGGCTGCGGGGCCTCCGGCTCGGCGGCGCTCTCCCGCTCGGGCTGGGACTCCTCGCCGCCGGCGTCGCGGCCCGCCGCGCGCTCGGACAGGAGGTCGCCCACCAGGTCGCCAATGGTGACGCGGCTGCTTTCCTCCTGGCGGGCCATGTACTCGCGGAGCTCGCGGCGCTGCTCGGCCTGCTCGACCTGGCGCAGGCTGAGGGTCATGCGCCGCTCGCTGGGGCGGATGTTGACGACCTTGGCGCGGACCACTTCGCCGACCTTGAGCACATCTGGGGCCCGCTGGCCCCGTTCGCCGGGGAGCTCGGCGTTTGGCACGATGGCCTCGATGCCGTCCTCGAGACGCACGAAGGCGCCGAAGGGTACCAGCCGGGAGACGGTGGCGGCCACCGTCTGCCCCACCTGGTAGCGCTCCCGCGCGTCCTCCCAGGGGTCGGGCAGGATCTGCTTGAGGCCCAGCGAGATGCGGTTCTGCTCCCGGTCGAAGCGCAGCACCATGACGTCTATCTTGTCACCGACCTTGACGACCTCGGAGGGGTGCTCGATGCGAGTCCAGGCCATCTCGGTGACATGCAGCAGCCCATCCACGCCGCCCAGGTCCACGAAGGCCCCGTAGTCGGTGATCCTGCGGACGATCCCCTTGTAGACCTGGTTCTCCCGCAGCGAGAGCAGCGTCTTCTCCCGGCGCTCGCGGCGCTCCTGCTCAAGCGCCTGCCGCTGGGAGACCACGACGCGCTTGCGCCCGCGATCCACCTCGATGATCTTCACCTTCACCGACTGGCCGACGAAGCGGTCGAGCGCGCGCACGTTGCGCGTCTGTACGTGGGAGGCGGGCAGGAACCCCCTCACCCCAAGGTCCACCACCAGGCCCCCCTTGACCCGGTCGGTGACCATCGCGCTGAGCGCTTCGCCCTCTTCGTAGGCCTTGGTCAGGCGCTGCCACATCCGCTCGTAGTCGGCCCGCTTCTTGGAGAGCAGGGGCGTACCGGCCTCGCCCTCGGGCCGCACCACGTAGACGGCCACCCGATCGCCCACCTCCAGAGGTCGGCCGTCATCGGTGGTCCCGCCGGCGAGCTCCTCCCGGGAGATGTGGCCCTCCGACTTGGTGCCCACATCCACGAAGGCGCCCTGCTCGTCTATGCGCACGATCATGCCGTCCACGATCTGGCCGGTGGTCAGCGACCTCATGGGCATCTCCATCGCCCCTTGCTGGCCCTCGGCCTCGGCCGACCCGCGCCCTCGGGTTCCGGGCGACGCCTGCTCGTGCTCCTGCGACGCCGCTTCTTCCTGCTCCGCCCTCAGACCATCCTCTTGCCGGTCCATGGTTCCGCCTGCCCTCTCCGCCTGGCCGTCCCCGCCCACTGCGGCGAGGCTACGCTCCGGCGGCGATCCGCGCCCGCCGTCCTGTCACCGGGCCCCGGCGCTCGGCCTGGAAGGGCCGAGGGGCCCACGCGGCTGCACAGCGTACTCCCTAGCACTAGCAGCCTTCGACACCCCCGGCCCCCATCCTTCCCTGTGGGCGCAGGCTTACCCCCTGGTATCCACGGGCTCCATCTCGAGCCAGTTCGGGCCCGCGCGCACCGCGACCTTCAGGGGCACCCGCAGCTGGTAGGCCTGAGACATGCAGTCCGCCACCAGGCGCGCGGTGTCTCTCACTTCGGCCTCGGGGACCTCGAGCAGCAGCTCGTCGTGCACCTGCAGGATCATGCGCGCCCCCAGGCCCCTGTCCCGCAGTCCCTCCGCCACCCGCAGCATCGCCACTTTGATGATGTCGGCGGCCGTGCCCTGCATGGGGGTGTTGATCGCCATGCGCTCCGCGGCCTGCCGCTGGGCCGGGGCGCGGGTGCGCAGCTCAGGGAGGGGGCGACGCCGGCCGAACAGCGTGGTCACGTAGCCGGCCTCCCGCGCCCGGCGCGGCATCTCCTCCACGTACTCGTGCACCTTCGGGAAGCGCGCGAAGTAGCGGCTCACGTACCGGCGCGCCTCCTCGACTGGGATGCCCATCTCCCGCCCCAGGCGGAACTCGCTGATGCCATAGGGGATGCCGAAGTTCACCATCTTCGCGAAGGAGCGCATCGGGGGCGTCACCGCCTCCGGCGCGACGCCGAATATCTCCGCCGCGGCCGCCCGGTGCAGGTCCTCGTCCCGCAGGAAGATCTCGGTGAGGTTCTCATCCCCCGTGATGTGGGCGAGGATGCGCAGCTCGATCTGTGAGTAGTCCGCCCCCAGCAGCACGTGCCCGGGCAGCCCGGCGACGAAGGCCCGCCGAATCTCCATGCCCAGCTCGCTCCGCACGGGGATGTTCTGCAGATTGGGGTCGCTGCTGCTGAGCCGCCCGGTGGCCGTGACCGTCTGGTTCAGGGAGGTGTGAAGCCGCCCGGTCTCCGGGTCCACGAGCTTCGGCAGCGCATCCACGTAGGTGGACTTGAGCTTGGTGACCTCCCGGTACTCCAGGATCTTGGCCACGATCTCGTGGTCGCTCAGGCCGGCCAGCACGGCCGCGTCGGTCGAGTAGCCGGTCTTGGTGCGCCGCGACTTGTCGGGCGGCAGGCCGAGCTTGTCGAAGAGGATCTCCCGGAGCTGCTTGGGCGAGCTGATGTTGAACTCCTGGCCGGCGAGGGCGTAGATCTCGCGCTCCAGCTCGCTTATGCGCTCGGCCAGCCGAGAGGAGAGCGCCGCGAGCACGCCCGTATCCAGCGCGACGCCGGTCCTCTCCATGTCGGCGAGTACCGGCACGAGCGGCATCTCCATCTCCACGAAGAGCTGCCAGAGGTCCAACTCCCGGAGCGCCTCGCTGAGCCGCCCCTCCAGGGCCGCGATGTCGTGCAGGGCTGCAGCCGCGGCCTCGGGCCCGGCGGCGCGGTCTGCCCCCTCCCTGGGCTGCGCGGGCGCGGGCAGGTGGTCGAAGGCGACCTCGGCGAGGTCCTGGGAGCGCCGCGACGGGTCCACCAAGTAGGCCGCGACCATGGTGTCGAAGCTGAGGCCGGCCGGCATGATGCCGTGCCGCCCCAGCAGCAGCGTGAGGCGCTTCAGGTCGTGCCCGACCTTGGGCGCCGAGGGTGATTCGAGCACGCCCTTGAGGGGTGCGAGCAGCTCGCCGATGCGCCCCTCCCCCTCCGCGGTCAGCAGCACCGCGCGGCCGCCGGCAAGCAGACCCAGGCCCTTCAGCTTCGCCCGCAGCGGCGGCCCGCCCTCGGCCAGGGGGTGCAGGACCAGACGCTGCTCACCCCTCAGCTCCTCCGCCAGCGCCCGCGCCTGCTTGGCCTGGGAGATGGCGCGGTGCTCGGCGGACGGGGTCTCCGGCTCTGGCGGCCCCTCGAATCGGGAGAGCAGAGTGCGGAAGCCGAGCCGCCGGAAGAGGTCGGCGAGGCGGGCGGCGTCGGGCGGCCGGCGGCGTAGCCGCTCCTCGTCCAGGGGCAGCGGCAAGTCGCGCACGATCAGGGAGAGCTCCCTGGACTCGCGGGCGATGTCGCCGTACGCCTGGAGGGCGTCGGCGATGCGCGCCGGCTTCACCTCCTCCGCCTTCTCGAGCAGCGAGTCGAGGGAGCCGTAGTCGCGGATGAGGGCGGAGGCGGTCTTCTCGCCCACGCCCGGCACGCCCGGGATGTTGTCGGTGGTGTCTCCCCTCAGGGCGCGGAAGTCCGGCAGCTTCTCGGGCTCGAAGCCGTAGCGCTCGCGGACCGCGGCGCGGTCGTAGAGGTGAGTGTCGGTGATGCCGCGGCGGGTCACCAGCACGGAGACGCGGTCGGAGACGAGCTGGAGCTCGTCGAGGTCACCGGTGACGATGAGGACCTCGTGGCCGGCCTGCTCGGCCTTCGCGGCAAGCGTACCGATGACGTCGTCGGCCTCATAGCCCTCCAGCTCGTAGGCGGGGATGTGCATGGCGTCGAGGACCGCGCGCGCCATCTCGATCTGGGGGCTCAGCTCGTCGGGCATGCGCTCGCGGGTCGCCTTGTATTCGGGATAGCGCCGGTGGCGGAAGGTGGGGCCGGGCAGGTCGAAGGCGACCGCGACCAGGTCCGGCTGCTCCTCGTCGAGGACCTTGAGGAGCATCATGGTGAAGCCGTAGACTGCGTTCGTCATCTCCCCCTGGGTGTTGGTGAGGGGCGGGAGCGCGAAGAAGGCCCGGTAGAGCAGGCTGTTGCCGTCTACCAGAACCAGCTTCTGTCGCGGGCGGTCGCTCACATGCCTTCCAGGAGCAGTCGGCGCTCAGGCCCGCCGGTCGGCATGCGCCCCAGCGCGCCCCCGGTCAGGCTCGCCGCCAGCTCGCTGTAGAGCAGCCCGCCCGACACCGTCACCGGCCGCTCGGCCCGGACGCTTCCGCCGCCCAGGAGCCACCGCAACAATCCGGGGGCCTCGTACTCCTTCAGGCGCGGCCGCTCAGGTATCCCGGCCAGCTCGCCGGCCGCCAGCAGCGCCTCGTGCATGCCGCCCAGTTCGTCAACGAGCCCGTTCTCCTTGGCCTGCTCTCCCGTGTAGACCCGGCCGTCGGCGAGCCGACGCAGCTCCGCCAGATCCATCCCCCGGCCGGCGGCTACATCGGCGATGAACTGCTCGTGCACCTGCGCGACGAGGGCGCGCACGATCGCCAGCTCCTCCTCGGTCCTCCCGCCCAGGGGCGAAAAGAGGTCCTTCAGCTCCCCGCTCTTCACCACCTGGGCCTCCACGCCGAGCTTGTCCAGCAGCCCGGATAGGTCCTCGAGGACGGCGATGGCGCCGATGCTGCCGGTCATGGTGGCCGGGTCGGCGTAGATGGCATCCGCCGCTGCGGCCACGTAGTAGCCGCCGGAGGCCGCCACGTCGGCCATGGATGCCACCACGACCACGCCCTGCTCGCGGGCCCGCTTGACAGCGCGGTAGATCTCCTGGGAGGCAGCCGCGGAGCCGCCGGGGCTGTTCACCCGCAGCAGGATGCCTCGGACCTGGGTGTCCTCAATGGCGCGCTCGATCTGCTTGATAACATCGTCGGAGCCGGTCGCAGCGCCCCCCAGCAGGCTGAAGCCCGAGCGGCCGGCGACGATCATGCCCTCCACCCGCACCAGGGCGATGCGCTCGCCCCGCGCCGCCAGCTCCTGGATCCCGCCGCTGCTCGCGAGCGCGGCCATGAGCACAAGCAGCACGCCGATCACCACCACGATGAGGCAGCCGGCCAGCCCGAGGGCGCACCCCCAGCGCCAGGCGGCGCTGCGGCCCCGCGGGGGGCCGGTCGGCCCGCCGTAGCCGGGGCCGGCGGAGGCGGTGGGGTGGGACGAGGACGAGGTCGGCGGCAGCTCGGAGGCCATCGCAATCTCTCCTTGCACGCTCCCGCGGCTAGGCGTCCTTGACGCCGGCGGAGGGTACTCAGTATACTCGCGACCGGGCCGGTGTGGCGGAAAGGCAGACGCGCCTGACTCAAAATCAGGTGGGCGCGAGCCCGTGGGGGTTCGAATCCCTCCACCGGCACCACAGTTCGCTCAAGGTCGCCCAAAGCCCTTCTCGACGGCCGCGCCCATGGCGCGGCCGAACCCCCTGTGCGTAGGACTGACCTTCCTATCGGGACGGGCTGGTCTATCTGTGGAGCCGGGCGCGGCAGGAATGCCGCTCCTGCGCGCAGGGTCGCGGCAACGGCGCCGCCTCTGCGGGGTCGGCGTGGGGCCGATAGGCGGTGCACTGCCATGCTCCCGCCGCGACCCGTTTGACAGGGCGCCCGCCGCGGGTGATAATGGCCGGGGGGGTGGAGCAGGTGTGAGATGAGTCAGGTCGCTGCCGATCCGAGAGTGGAGCTGGCAGAGCGCATCGCGCGCCTCAAGCGGGAGCGCAACGCCGTCATCCTCGCGCATAACTACCAGCTCGGCGAGGTGCAGGACGTCGCAGACTTCGTCGGCGACTCCCTCGAGCTCAGCCGGAAGGCCGCCGCGACGGAGGCGGAGGTGATCGTCTTCTGCGGCGTCATGTTCATGGCCGAGACCGCGAAGCTGCTCTCCCCCGAGCGCACGGTGCTCATCCCCGACCCCCGGGCCGGCTGCCCGATGTGCGACATGGCGCCCGCAGAGGCAGTGCGCAAGCGTAAGGCCGACTTGCCGGGCGTGCCCGTCGTTGCGTATGTGAACACCACCGCCGCGGTCAAGGCGGAGGCCGACATCTGCTGCACCTCGGCCAACGCCGCCGCGGTGGTCAACAGCCTGCCCGAGCAGCGGCTCCTCTTCCTGCCCGACCGCAACCTCGGGCTCTGGGTCCAGCGCCACACCGACAAAGAAGTGATCCTCTGGGACGGCTACTGCCCGACCCACCAGCGCATCCGCGCCCAGGACATCAGTCGCCTCAAGGCCCAGCACCCCGGCGCCCCGGTGGTCGTTCACCCGGAGTGCACGCCGGAGGTCATCGCGCTGGCCGACGAGGTGCTATCCACCGGCCAGATGGTGCGCTGGGCGAGGGAGACCCCCGCGCGTGAGGTCATCGTCGGGACCGAGGTGGGGCTCATCCACCGCCTGCAGAAGGACAGCCCGGACAAGCGCTTCCTCCCCGTCACCCTGCTCACGACTTGCCCTAACATGAAGCGCATCACGCTGGAGAAGGTGGCGTGGGCGCTGGAGGACATGGAGCATCCGGTCGAGGTGCCGGAGGACATAGCCGGCCCCGCCAGGCGGGCGATCGAGCGGATGCTCGAGGTCGTATGATGGACTGGGGCGTGCCCGAGCCGGTGGTGAGCGAGATCGTCTCCCGCGCGCTGGCCGAGGACCTGGGTCCGGGCGACATCACCACGGCCGCAGTGCTGGAGCCCGGCGCGCGGGGCCGGGGGCGCATCGTGGCGAAGGCGGAGGGCGTGGTCGCGGGGCTCTTCGCCGCGGGGGCGACCTTCCGCCGGCTCGACCCACAAGCGCGCTTCGAGCCCGCCGCCCGCGAGGGTCAGCGGGCGGCGGCCGGGGACACGCTGGCGGTGGTGGAGGGTTCGGCCGCGGCGATCCTGGCCGCTGAGCGAACCGCCCTGAACTTCCTCCAGCGCATGTGCGGGATCGCGACTCTGACGGCGCGCTTCGTGGAGGCGGTCGGGGGCACCGGCGCGCGCATCTGCGACACCCGCAAGACGGCGCCCGGGCTGCGGGCCCTGGACAAGTACGCGGTGCGCATGGGTGGGGGGCGCAACCATCGGGTGGGGCTGTTCGACGGAGTGCTTATCAAGGACAACCA
>CAYLPT010000213.1:0-24100 GCA_964385645.1 uncultured bacterium | reverse complement strand
GCCCCCGGGGTGCGGGGTCCTGTTGCGCAGACGCCGGGCTGGGCCTCAGCGGAGCTGGCAAGAGCAGATGTACTGGCCGAAGTAGGATCCGAAGAAGAGGGCGACGAGGGTGATGAGGGAGACCATGATGAGCCAGTAGGCGACGGTCTTCTTCCAGCCGGCGATGCGGCTGAGGAGGAGCAGCCCGGGGAGGCTGAGGCCGGGGCCGCCGAGCAGGAGCGCGAGCGCGGGGCCGAGGGCGAAGTACTTGAGGAGCAGGCCCTTGGTGAACGCGACCTCGGTGAGCATGGGGAAGTACATGAGCGTGGAGAAGACGGAGGAGATGAGGATGGGGAGGAAGCGGTTGCCGTGGGGGTGTCCGAACACCAGGGTGCCCTCCGCGGCGGCGGTGGGCATGATCCAGGTCAGGGGGATGGCGCTGACGATGAGGGCGATGACGATCACCGCGACGGCGAAGATGGGCACGATCATGCGGATGAGCAGCCAGGTCTGACGGGCCCACTCGAGGGTCTCCTCGCGCCCGAACCAGCGCAGGGCGAGGGGCACCAGCGCGGCCAGGGCGAGCAGGACGCCGCCGACGCGGGCGAAGTGAGCGAGGTGGCCGGGCAGGTGGGGGTCGAGGGGCTTCCAGGCGCCGAAGACCATCACCGCCACCAGCAGGCCGAGGAAGCCAGCGCCCTTGTGGAGCTCGCCGGGCGACTGGGAGACAAGCGCGACGGCCGGGTTGCTGGCGGGCCGCGCGAGGGCGGCGCGCTCCTCACGGCGGAACAGGAAGGCCATGGCGAGCCCGACCAGGACGGCGATGATGGGCACGGTGATGAAGCGCCAGAAGGCGAGCTTGAGGCCGATGACCTGGTAGGTGAACATGGTGTTGACGATGTGGATGGCGGGGGCGGCGAAGACGAAGCAGAAGGCCGGCCCGATGCCGGCGCCGCGGCGGAGGATGCCCGCGAAGATGGGCACCACGTTGCAGGAGCACACGCTGAGGATGTTGCCGGAGATGGCGGCGGCGCCGTAGGAGACGAAGCGGTTGGCGCGGGCGCCGAAGTAGCGCATGACCGCATCGCTGGGCAGGAAGACGACGATGGCCCCGGCGACCAGGAAGGCGGGCAGGACGATGGTGAAGGCGTCCAGGGTGAAGATGCAGCACTCGAAGAGGTTGACCGCCTGCCCAATTGTGCCCACACAGGCCTCCGGCGCTCGGCGGCCGCACCGGATGGGCGCGGCCGGGTTGTGCTAGAGAGTAGCCGGCGGCTGTGAAGGAACTATGACCGAAGGCAGGCGCTTCGCGGGCGCGCCCCTCAGGCGCCGGAGGCGCCTGAGGGGCGCGCCTGGGCGGCCGGCACCAGGAGCCGGGGGACTAGCTGTCCCTCCTCGACGTCGAGGACGACGGTGTCCCCGTCGCGGTACTCGCCCTGGAGCAGGCCGCGGGCGATGGGGTTCTCGACGAGCCGCTGGATGGTCCGGCGCAGGGGCCGGGCGCCGTACTCGGGGTCGAAGCCCTGCTGCGCGAGCAGGGCGCGGGCCTCGTCGCTGGCCTGGAGCTTGACGTTGCGGTCAGCGAGCTGCTCGCGCACTCGGTCGAGCATGAGGTCCACGATCTGGAGGATCTGCTCCTGGGAGAGGGGCTCGAAGACGATGATCTCGTCAATGCGGTTGAGGAGCTCGGGGCGGAAGGTGCGGCGCAGCTCGGCGAGCATCTCCTCCCGGGTGCGGGCGAATTCCGCGCCGTCGGCCCCCAGGCCAAGGCGGCCGGAGCGCAGGTGCTGGCTGCCCAGGTTGCTGGTCATGATGATGACGGTGTTCTTGAAGTCCACCACTCGCCCCGCGGCGTCGGTGAGCCGGCCGTCCTCCAGGATCTGGAGCAGGATGTTGAACACATCGGGGTGGGCCTTCTCGATCTCGTCGAGGAGGATGACGCGGTAGGGCCGGCGTCTCACGGCCTCGGTGAGCTGGCCGCCCTCCTCGTAGCCGACGTAGCCGGGCGGGGCGCCGATCATGCGGGAGACGGCGAAGCGCTCCATGTACTCGGACATGTCGAGGCGGACCATCGCCTCCTCGTCGTCGAACAGGAACTCGGCGAGCGCGCGGGCGAGCTCGGTCTTGCCCACCCCGGTGGGGCCGAGGAAGATGAAGGAGCCGATAGGGCGCTTGGGGTCCTTGAGCCCCGCGCGGGCCCGGCGGATGCTCTCGGCCAGCGCGTGGACGGCCTCCTCCTGTCCGATGATGCGCTTGTGGAGCTCCTCCTCCATGCGCAGGAGCTTCTCGGTCTCCCCCTCGAACATGCGGGAGACGGGGATGCCGGTCCAGGTGGCTACGATGTGGGCGATGTCCTCCTCGGTCACCTCGGTGTTCTGGGCTCCGGCCTCCTGCTCCCACTTGCGCTGCTGTTCGGCGAGCTTGGAGCGGAGCACCTCGATCTCCTGCTTGATGCGGGCTGCGGTCTCGTAGTCCTGGCGGAGCGCGGCGGCCTCCCGCTGCTCCTCGAGGCGCGCGATGTCGGCCTCGAGGCGGGCGATCTCCGGGGGCGACATCACGGCCTGAAGATGCTTGCGCGATCCCGCCTCGTCGAGCAGGTCAATGGCCTTGTCGGGCAGGAAGCGATCGGTGATGTAGCGGGCTGAGAGCCGGGCGGCGGCCGCGAGCGCCTCGTCGCGGTAGGTGACCTGGTGGTGCTCCTGGTAGCGGTCGCGGAGGCCCTGGAGGATGGCGATGGTGTCCTCTACGGAGGGTTCCTCGACGTAGACCGGAGCGAAGCGCCGCTCGAGGGCGGCGTCCTTCTCGATGTGCTTGCGGTACTCGTCGAGGGTGGTGGCGCCGATGCACTGGAGCTCGCCCCGGGCGAGGGCGGGCTTGAGCATGTTCGAGGCGTCAATGGCCCCCTCGGCGGCCCCCGCGCCCACCACCGTGTGCAGCTCGTCTATGAACACGATGATGCGGCCCTGGGCCTGGCGGACCTCGTCCATCACCGCCTTCATGCGCTCCTCGAATTCGCCTCGAAACTTCGAGCCGGCCACCAGCGCGCCGAGGTCGAGCTGGAGGAGGCGCTTGTCCTTCAGGGTGCGGGGGGCCTGGCCGGAGACGATGCGCTGGGCCAGCCCCTCCACGATTGCTGTCTTGCCCACCCCCGGGTCGCCGATGAGCACCGGGTTGTTCTTGGTGCGACGGCTGAGGATCTGGATGACGCGCTGGATCTCCACGTCCCGGCCGATGACCGGGTCGAGCTTGCCCTGGCGGGCGGCCTGGGTGAGGTCGCGGCTGTAGCGCTCCAGGGCCTGGTAGCGGCCCTCCGCGCCCTCGTCGGTGACCGCCCGGCCGCCCCGGATGCCGGGCAGGGCGCGCGCGATCCCCTCCTGAGTGACACCCCGGGCGCGCAGGATGCGGGCGGCCTCCGAGCTGCCCTGGACGACGATGGCGAGCAGCAGGTGCTCGACGGCAATCAGGGAGTCCCCCAGCGCCTGGGCCTGCTCCCAGGCCGTGCGCTCGAGGACCTCCAGCAGAGCCGGCGTCACATACACCTGTCCTGTGCCGCCGCCGCGGACCTCGACCTTGGGGCCCCGCGCGAGGGCGCGCTCGAGGTCCCGCTGCACGCCGGTGGGGTCGCCGCCGGCGGCCTCGATGATGCGCGCGGCCAGCCCATCGCTGGACTCCAGCAGGGCCAGGAGCAGGTGTTCGACATCCACCTGGGAGTGCTGATAGCGGCGCATGACCTCCTGGCTGGCCATGACCGCCTGCTTAGCTCTATCGGTAAACTTGTTGATGTCCATGATGCTCTCCGGCGTAAGGCTACCGCTCGGTCAGGTAGTGCAGCGCCACGGAGGCGCTGCCGACGATGAGGAATCCCAGCAGCATGAGCCCACACAGGTGGGTGGCGGCATCGTGGGAGCGGTGAGGGGGCAGCCGCAGGAGCCGCTCGAGCCGCCAGGCGGCGAGGGGCCAGAGGGCCAGGGCCCATGCCGCGACGCCGATGGCGAGCGGGGCGAGGGCGCCTGGCATGAGGCCCCCGCGCACGCCGAAGCCGCTGAGGCGCAGGGCCAGCCAGAAGCCGAGGGCGCCGGCCCCGCCCAGCTCGAGGGCGAGCCGCGCGGGGGCGGCGGGGGCCCGATCGCCGGGCTGCTGGGCGGCGGAGTAGTAGGCGATGCCGACGCCGAGCAGCCCCAGCAGGGGCAGGAGGGAGAGGCCGATGGGCTGGCGATTCGCCACCCGTGCCCTCCTAGTCGCGCAGGGCGGAGGAGACCGCGCTGCGCAGCTGCCTGATTTCGCGCTCCATCTCCTCCTCCCGGCGGGCCATCTCCTGCTGCATCTCGCGGCGCATGGCCTCCATGCGGTCGAGCAGCTCCAGCACCATCTCGACGCCGGCGAGGTTGAGGCCGACGCTGGTCAGGCGCTGGATCTGGCGGAGCCGCTCGATGTCCTCATCCGAGTAGAGGCGGATGTTATTCTCTGTGCGGAACGGCTTGATGAGGCCGAGCCGCTCGTACAGGCGGAGAGTCTGGGGGTGCATCTCCACCAGCTTGGCGGCGACGCTGATCACGTAGACCGGTTCCTTGCTGCCTCGTGTCATTGTCTATCGCCTCCTTCCCTCGCCCGGCGGGCTGGCGCGGCCGGCTCCCTCAGGCGCGAAGGTTGGCGCGGGGGCTCTCACGGCGCATCCTTCCCAGACGTTCGATCAGCTCTTTCTCCTCCCGTGTCAGGTTCTTGGGCGCCACGATCTTGATCCGGCAATACAGGTCACCCCGGCCCCCGCCCCGCACCCGCGGCATGCCCTTGCCCGCGAGGCGGAGCTGGCGGCCCGAGGAGGTCTCCGGGGGAAGCTTGGCCTTCACCCGACCGTTCAGCGTGGGCACATCTATCTCGGCCCCCAGGGCGGCTTCCCAGAAGGCCACAGGCAGCTCGCAGTAGAGGTCGTCGCCGCGGCGCTCGAAGAAGGGGTGGGGAGCGATGCGGGCGATCAGGTAGAGGTCGCCCCGCTCGCCCGTGGACCCAGGCAGACCCTGACCGGCGAGCCGGATTCTGGCCCCCGCGTGCACGCCCGCCGGGACCTTGACCTCGAGGTTCTTGAGCTGCTCGCTGCGGCCGCGGCCGCCACAGCTTGGACAGGGGGCGCCCTGGTCAGTCAGCCCGCCGCCGCGGCAGGCGGGGCAGGGCTGAGGGATGGGCACCGCGATCTGCTTGGTGGCGCCGTGGTAGGCCTCCTCGAGAGTGAGGTCGAGGTTGGCCTGGAGGTCTTCGCCGCGGCGGGGCCGGGTGCGGGTGCGGGCGCCGCGCCGGCCGCTGAGGAGCTCCTCGAGCCAGTCATCGAGGCCGCCGAAGCCGAAGTCGGGTCCGGCGGTGGCCTGCCAGCGGAAGCCGCCCTGAGGTGGGGCTCCGAAGCCGCCCAGGTGGCCCTCGCGGTCGTATCGCGCGCGCTTCTCGGGGTTGCGCAGCACCTCGTAGGCCTCGCTGATCTCCTTGAACCGCCGCTCGGCCTCCTTGTTGCCGGGGTTGACGTCCGGGTGATACTTGCGGGCGAGCCGGCGGAAGGCCCGCTTGATCTCTTTCTCGTCGGCGTCGCGGCCGACGCCGAGGACCTCGTAGTAGTCTCGGCGGGGGCTGTCGGCCATGGCAGTTCGGCTCACGCGGTGTCCACGTTCACGCGGGTGGGCGTGGGCGCCTCGGCCTTGGGGATAGTGATCTCGAGCACGCCGTCCCGGTAGGTGGCCTGCACGCCGGCCGGGTTGATGGGGATGCCGATGCGGAAGGAGCGCCGAAAGGGCCCCGCGGGGCGCTCGAGGCGCACCGCGCGCAGGCGCTCGGCCGGGGGCCGCTCGCCCTGGAGGGTCAGCCCGTCCCGATCAACGCGCAGCTCTATGTCCTCCCGGCGCAGCCCGGGCAGGTCGAAGGACAACACCAGGGCGCGCTCGCTCTCCCGGATGTCCACAGGGGGGGCCCACGGCCCCTCCTCCGCGGCCGGGGGCGAGGAGGCGAGCCCCTCGATCCGGCGGCGGAGGCGGGCCATCTCCTGGAAGATATCGTGCTCGCCAAAGGCCACGGCGGCGTGCCTCCTCTGTGTCAGTCGCTCTCGCGGAACTCCGCGTCGATGACGCCCTCGTCGCCGCCCTCCTGGCGGGGCTGCCCCTCCGCGGAGGACGCCTGGGCGCCGGCGGCCTGGCGGTAGGCGGCCTCGGAGACGCGGGCGAAGGCGCGCTGCAGCTCGTCGGCGGCGGCGCGGATGTCGGCGATGTCGCCGCCCTCGAGGGCCTTGCGGACCCGGTCAACCGCCTGCTGGGCGGCCTCGCGGTCGGCCTGGGGGACCTTGTCGCCCAGGTCCTTGAGGCTGCGCTCGGCGGTGTACATGAGCTGCTCGGCCTGATTGCGGGTGTCGGCCTGCTCCCGGCGTCGGCGATCTTCCTCGGCGTGCTGCTCGGCGTCCTTGACCATGCGCTCGATCTCGCTGCGCTCGAGCTGGCTGGCCCCGGAGATGGTGATCTCCTGTTTGTTGCCTGTGGCCAGGTCGCGGGCGGAGACGTTCAGGATGCCGTTCACGTCTATGTTGAACGCGACCTCGATCTGGGGCACACCGCGGGGGGCCGGCGGGATGCCAGACAGCCGGAACCGGCCCAGGCTGCGGTTGTCGGCGGCCATGGGCCGCTCGCCCTGGAGCACGTGGATCTCCACCTCGGTCTGGCCGTCGGCGGCGGTGGTGAACTTCTCGGTCTTCTGGGTGGGGATGGTGGTGTTGCGCTCGATGAGCTTGGTCATGACCCCGCCGAGGGTCTCGACGCCGAGGGAGAGGGGCGTCACGTCCAGCAGCAGCACGTCCTCGACCTCGCGCACGATGATGCCGGCCTGGATGGCGGCGCCCATGGCGACGACCTCGTCGGGGTTGACGCCCTTGTGGGGCTCCTTGCCGGTGAGGCTGCGGATCAGCTCCTGGACCATGGGCATGCGGGTGGCGCCGCCCACGAGGACCACGGCGTCGAGGTCCTCGGCCCTGAGCTTGGCGTCGGCGAGGGCCTGCTTGAAGGGCCCGACGGTGCGGTCGAGCAGGTCCTTGGTGAGCTCCTCGAACTTGGCGCGGGTGAGGTTCACGTCCAGGTGCTTGGGGCCGGTCTGATCGGCGGTGATGAAGGGCAGGTTGATGCTGGTCTGGACCTGGGTGGAGAGCTCGACCTTGGCCTTCTCGGCCGCCTCCCGGAGGCGCTGAAGCGCCTGGCGGTCCTTGCGCAGGTCAATGCCCTGCTCCCGCTGGAACTGATCGGCGACATAGTGGACGATGCGCTCGTCCCAGTCATCGCCGCCGAGGTGGGTGTCGCCGTTGGTGGCCTTGACCTCGGTGACGTTCTCGCCGACCTCGAGCAGGGAGACGTCGAAGGTGCCGCCGCCCAGGTCGAAGACGAGAATGGTCTGCTCACGGGAGGTGTCCCGGCCGAAGCCGTAGGCGAGGGAGGCCGCGGTGGGCTCATTGATAATGCGCAGGACCTCGAGGCCGGCGATCTCGCCGGCATTCTTGGTGGCCGTGCGCTGGGCGTCGTTGAAGTAGGCGGGGACGGTGATGACGGCGCGGGTGACCTTCTCCCCGAGGTAGGCCTCGGCGTCCTCCTTGAGCTTGCGCAGGACCATCGCCGAGATCTCCTCCGGGGTGTACTGCTTCTCCCCGATCTGCACCACCGCCATGCCGTTGCGGCCCTCGACGACGCGGTAGGGCACCATGGCGCGCTCCTTCTCCACCTCGGAGTACCGGCGCCCCATGAAGCGCTTGATGGAGTAGACGGTGTTCTCGGCGTTGATCACCGCCTGGCGCTTCGCCGGCTGGCCCACCAGGCGCTCTCCGCTCTTCGAGAACCCGACCACGGAGGGGGTGAGTCGGCCCCCCTCGGCGTTCGTGATCACGGTGGGCTCGCCGCCCTCGATGACGGCGACGACCGAGTTGGTCGTCCCTAGGTCAATGCCGATGACCTTGGCCACGTCAGTGCACCTCCCTCGGGTGTTTGCGGATCAGTCTCGCGGCCCTCGGGCCGGGCGGCCGGGGTCGCTGAGTGAATCCTCGTTAGTTTGCCCGATTCTAGCCCCTTGATAACGCCTTTGTCAAGGGACTAGCGCGGACAATCCGCACATGAGGCTTTTAGCAGCCGCGGCTAGCTGCCCGCGATGCCCGCCAGCAGCCGGATCTGCTCCTCGACCACCCACCTGAGGTCGCCGGAGGCCCGCTCGGCGAGCGCGCGCAGGGCAGGGACGGCGCGCTGGTCGCCGATCTCGCCAAGGGCGACAGCGACCCACTTCTGAACATTGGCCTCGGGGCTGGAGAGGGCCTCGAGGAGCGCGGGCACGGCGGGCCGCCCCATATGGGCCAGGCCCCGCGCCACCTGGTAGTGGATTGTGGCGCTGTGCGAGGGGTCGCGGAGGACGGCAAGAAGCTGGCCGACGGCGGCCGGCCCGATGTCGCCGAGGGCCTCGACGGCGGCGTCCACGACCCGCCAGTCCCGATCATCGAGGGCGGCGACGAGGAAGGGGACGGCCCCGGTGTTGCCGCTCCAGCCGAGGGCGAGGGCGGCCGAGGCGCGGACCTCGTCGTCGGGGTCGCGCAGAGCGCGGGCGAGGGCGGGGTTGACATGGGCGGCGCCGGCCCCGATGAGGGCGGAGGCGGCGGCTCGGCGCATGAGCACTTCGGGCGACTGAAGCTCGCGCACGAGGGCCGGGAGGGCAGGGGCGCCGATGCGCCGGAGGGCGAGGATGGCGGCCTCGCGGTACTCCCGCTCGGTTTCGGTCAGGGTGGCGAGGAGGGGCTCGACGGCCCGGGGGTCGCCGATCAGGCCCAGGGAGGTGGCGGCGCCGCGGCGGTGGCCGGGATCGGTCAGGAACGGGATCAGATAAGGGACCGCCCGGCGCTCTCCGATGAGGCCCAGGGCGCTGATGGCGGCGCCCTTCTCACTGCCAGCGATGGGCTGGAGGTTGAACAGGCAGGCGTCCACAGCGGCCTTGACCCTCTGCTGGCCCAGGTTGTTCATGGCCGCCACGCGTAGGCCGCCCTCGGCGTTGTAGCAGGCCCGCAGCAGCGCCTCGATGCCCACGCCGCCGGCTTTGGCGAGCGCCTCTGCCGCAGCCGCCCGGGCGCCGCCTTCGGCGAGCAGCATGCGCACAAACTCTGAGGTCTGGGGGCCGATCTGATGGAGGGCTATGATGGCCTGCTCCGCGGTGCCGCCGCCAGCGTAGAGGGCAGCCATGAGGGTGGGCACGGCGCGGTCGCCCTGCTCGACCAGGGCGCGGCGGGCCCAGCGGCGGGGTGCGTCCTCCTGGTCGCGGAGGATGACGCCCAGGACGCGCAGCGCCTCCTCCCGGGTGCGCAGGGGCAGCTCGGGGTCGGCGGCGATCAGGCCGAGGGCCTCGGCGGCCTTGCTGCGGCGGATGATGGGCTGGGCGGGGAGGGAGGGCTCGAGCTGCTCCTTCTCCAGCAGGTGGCGGGCGGCCTGGACGCGAAGGGGCATTTCGTTGGTGCCCAGGGTGAGCAGGTGGCCGCGCTTGACCAGGTAGGAGGCAATGAGCCAGCCGATGAGTACGAGGGCGACGACTATGACGACACCGTAGCTGATGAAGCGGCGACGGTTGTCCATCTGCGGGCTCCTCTCCCGACTCGCTTGGGGGCTGCTTCGACGGCCTGGCGCGGGCCTCCTCTCGGCGTCCGCGGGCCGGCCTATGTGGAATAAACCCCTATGCAGAGTGACGGCGTGGCGAGGGGCCGGCCGCGGGAACAGGGAAGCCGCGATGGACGGGCTCGAGATACTGGTGGTGGATGACGAACACAGCATCTGCCTGCTGCTGAAGGATGTCCTGGTGCGCTTCGGGCACCGCGTGACGGTGTGCCAGGATGGGGCGAGTGCGCTGGAGCTGGCGCGGGAGCGGCGCTTCGACCTGGTGTTCCTGGACATCCGGATGCCGGGCATGAGCGGGCTGGAGGCGCTCAAGGGGCTGCGCGGGCTGCAGCCGGAGGCGACCTTCGTGATGATCACCGGCTATGCGAAGGGCGACATCATTGACGAGGCGCTGCGGAGCGGGGCCTCGGCCTGCCTGTGCAAGCCTTTCAGCCTCTCGCAGGTGAAGGTCCTGCTGGAGCAGATGGCCTCGGGGCGCGCGGTTTCGGTGTAGCCGCGCCTCAGCTCTCCAGCTCGTCGCGCGCGGCGCGGGTCATCAGGGCGCGCACCGCCTCTTCGGCCGCCAGGCCCTCGAAGAGCAGCGCATGGACGGCGGCCGCGATGGGCATCTCCACGCCCGCCTCGGTCGCCAGGCGCAGGGCGGCGCGGGTGGTGTGGACGCCCTCGGCGACCTGGCCAATGTCGGCCAGCGCCTCGGCCAGCGTCCTCCCCCTGGCCAGCTCCAGCCCCAGCCGGTGGTTGCGGCTCTTGGGGCCGGCGCAGGTGGCGACCAGGTCGCCCATGCCGGACAGGCCGCGGAAGGTCTCGGCGCGGGCGCCGAGCGCCACGCCGAGGCGGGTGATCTCGGCGAGCCCCCGGGTGATCAGCGCGGCCTTGGTGTTGTCGCCGAAGCCCAGCCCGTCGCTGGCTCCCGCGGCGATGGCGATGATGTTCTTGAGCGCCCCGCCCAGCTCCACACCCACGAGGTCGGGGTTGGTGTAGACGCGCAGGTGGGGGGTGGCGAGGGTCTGCTGCACGAGGGTCGCGAACTCCCGGTCGTGGGAGGCGGCCACCGTGGCGGAGGCGATGCCCGCGGCGACCTCGGGGGCGAGGTTGGGGCCGGACAGCACCGCGAGATGGCGGTCGGGGCCGAGCCGGTCAGCGATCACCTCGGACAGTCGCCGGCCGCTGTGGTGCTCGAGGCCCTTGGCCGCGCAGACGAGGCCTTGATCGGGCTGGAGCAGTGGGGCTAGCAGCTCGCACACTTCGGCGATCCCGTCTGACGGGACGGCCAGCAGGACCATTGCGGCGCCAGCGACCGCCTTCGCCAGCTCGCTGGTGGGCGCCACCGCTTCCGGCAGCTCGAACTCGAGCAGGTACTGGGGGTTGTGCCGCCGGCGGCCGATGGCCTCCGCCAGCTCGCGGCGGCGCGCCCAGAGGCGCACCGGCCAGCCGGCGCGGCCGAGCGCGATGCTGAGGGCCGTACCCCAGCTTCCGGCGCCGATGATGGCGATGGGGGAGGCGTCAGGCACGAGGGATCCCCGGGCCCGAATCGTCGTCAGCTCTCACCCTCTCCCCGATCTTCGCCTCCGTCCCCGCCAGGAGGCGCTGGAGGTTCGGCACGTGCCGGAGGATGACCAGGGCGGCGATGGCGCACCAGAAGGCCAGCCATTCCCAGCGCACGCCGGCCCAGGCGAGGTAGATGGGCACCACCGCCGCGCCGGCCATCGAGCCGACCGAGATGTAGCGGGTGGTGGCCACCAGCAGCACCCACACGCCGAGCCCCAGCAGGGCCGCCGGCCAGGCCACGGCGAGCAGCACGCCCAGCGTCGTCGCCACCGCTCGGCCCCCCCGGAACCCCAGGAACACCGAGAAGCTGTGGCCGGCGATGGGCGCGAGGGCGAGGGCGAGCACCCAGAGGTCGGGGTCGGCCAGGTGCCAGCGCACCAGCAGCGACCGGCCGGCGAGCACGGGGAGGGCGCCCTTGGCGACATCGGCAAGGAGCACGATGGCCGCGGGCCGGGGGCCGAGGGCGCGCAGGACGTTCGAGAAGCCGATGTTGCCGCTGCCAAGGCGGCGGATGTCCACGCCGCGGGCGCGGCTGACCAGCACGCCGAAGGGGATGCTGCCCAGCAGGTAGGCGGCGGTGAGCAGCAGCGAGAGGCGCATCGCTCAGCCCCCGCGGGCCCGCTCGCGCTTGTGGGCCGGCCGCACGAGGAGGCGCAGCGGTGTGCCCTCCAGCCCGACGCGGGCGCGGATCTGGTTTTCGAGGTAAGCGAGGTGGGAGAAGTGCATGAGCTCGGGGTCGTTCACGAAGAGGACGATGGTGGGGGGTCGGGTCCTCACCTGGGTGGCGTAGTAGATCTTCAGGGCCCGACCCTTGCGGGAGAGATCGCGCTCCCAGGTGGCCTCCTCGAGCAGGCGGTTGAGGGTCGCGGTCTGGAAGCGGAAGGCGTGGTGATCGGCGACGCGGAGGGCGGTATCGAGCAGGGCCTCCAGGCCCCGGCGCTGGTGCGCGGAGGTGAAGGCGACCGGGGCGTAGGCGATCTCGGGCAGCCAGGCGTGCAGCTCCCGGGAGAAGTCGGCCATCAGGGTCCGCTCCTGCGCGGGGTCGAGCCCCTCGGGCGCCCGCAGGTCCCATTTGCTGACCACCAACACCTGGGCCCGGCCCTGCTGGTGCGCGTGGCCGGCGATGCGCTTGTCCTGGTCGGTGAGGCCCTCGCCCGCATCAATGAGCGTGAGGGTGACATCGCAGCGGCCGATGGCGTCGAAGGCGCGCAGCACGCTGTAGTACTCGAAGGGCTCCTTGACCCGGCTCTGGCGCCTGATGCCGGCCGTGTCTATGAGCAACAGGGGGCGCTCGCGCCAGGTGAAGGGCGTGTCCAGGGAGTCGCGGGTGGTGCCGGGCTCGGCGTCCACGACCGCCCGCTCCTCCTGGAGGAGGGCGTTGAGCAGGGAGGACTTGCCGACATTGGGCCGGCCCACGATGGCGATGCGGAGGGTGTCCTCCGCCTCAGGGGCGGCGGGGCAGGAGGCAAGCTCCTGGTCGAGTCGCTCGGCGATGAGGTCGAGCAGGTCGTCGGCGTAGAGGCCGTGGGCGGCGGAGACGGCGACGAGCTCTCCGACCTGGAGGCGGTGGAAGTCGGGCAGGGCGTCCTCGCGCTGGGGGCTGTCAACCTTGTTGACGGCCAGTATCACCGGCTTGCCGGTCTTGCGCAGCCGGTCGGCGATCTGCTCGTCGAAGGGCGACAGACCAACCTTCGCGTCCACCACGAAGACGATTACGTCGGCCTCCTCCAGTGCGAACTCGACCTGGCGGAGCACCTGCTCCTCGAGGGGGGTGGAGGGGACCTGGAGGCCGCCGGTGTCAATGAGGGTGAAACGCCGGCCGCGCCACTCGCAGTCGGCGTAGACGCGGTCCCGGGTGATGCCGGGGGAGGGCTCCTCGATGGCGATGCGCCGCCCGGCCAGCCGGTTGAACAGCGTGGACTTGCCGACGTTGGGCCGGCCCACGATGGCGACCAGGCCTCGGTCGCGCGCGCTCACACCCGGCCTCCCCGACGGGCGAGCCGTCGCAGCGCGGCCGTCACCTGGCGGGGCGCGGTGGCGGGGACGACTGGCACGCCCAGCTGCTGTGAGAGCCGCTCGGTGGTCATGCCGTCCAGGAACCCTTCCCCCTCTCTGATCGCGGTCCCGGGCACGAATACGACGTCGCCTGGCGGCGTTCCCCTCAGCGCGTGGAGCACATCGCGGCCGGAGAGCAGGCCGGCCACGCCCACCCGGCGTCCCAGGAGTCGGTTGGGCACTACGCACACCCGCGCTGTCACCCGGCCGCCGGCCTCCAGCTTGCGCGCCAGCTCCAGCACGAAGGGCGCGGCCAGCTCGCCGGTGACCAGAGTGGCGCCCAGGGGCCGCGCCAGGGCGAGCGGTCGCAGCCGCCGCACGCTGTCCCGGAAGAGTCGGACGCCGCCGATGCCGTTGGCGAGCTGGGGGAAGCCCTCGTAGTGGCGGGCGGCGGGGAGCGGTTCGCCGGCGAGCAGGTAGAGCTCGTCTGCGGCGAAGACGAGCCGAGTGCCGAGCTGCCGGAGGAAGCTTCGCTGCCAGCGGCGCAGGCGCGCGAGCGTCTCCCGGGCCAGCCGGGGGCTCACGGGTCGCACCCGGGGGAGGCCGCGGCGGTGGCGGGTGAGCCCGACGGGGACAACGCCGATGGAGCGGACCGCGGGGTGGAGGGCAGCCAGGTCGGTGATGGTGCGGGCGAGGTGGATGCCATCGTTCACCCCGGGGCACAGCACCACCTGAGTGTGGAACTCGATGCCGCGGCGGCCGAGCCGCTCGATCTCGCGCCGGGGGTCGGGCGTGGGCCGGCCGAAGAGGGTCGCTCGCACCTCCGGCTCGGTCGCGTGGATGGAAACGTAGAGCGGCGACAGGCGAAGTCGGGCGATGCGGGCGCGGTGGGCTGGGGTGAGGTTGGTGAGGGTGACGAAAGCGCCGTGGAGGAAGGAGAGCCGGTAGTCGTCGTCGTGCAGGTAGAGGGCGGGGCGGAGCCCGGGCGGGAGCTGGTCCACGAAGCAGAAGGCGCAGCGGTTGCGGCAGGTCAGCAGGCCGTCGAAGAGGTCGCTGGTGAAGCGCAGGCCCAGGTCCTCGTCGAGGGCCTTATGGATGGTGATGCGCCGGCGCCGGCCGGCGGTGTCGAGCACGGTCAGGCGGATCTGCGGCTCGGCGGCGAGGTAGCGGTACTCGATGTAGTCGGCGGGCGCCCGGCCGTTGACGCGCAGGACCCGCTCGCCTGGCGTGAGGCCGGCGGCCTCGGCCTTGCTGCCGGGGCGGACGGAGAGGATCTCGGCCGGCCTGGGAGGGATCATGGGCGCGGGGGGTCGGGGGCCAATGCGCGGAGGCTGGCGACCACCTCGGCGATGATCCAGTCCGGCGTGGAGGCGCCGGCGGCGACCCCGACGCGGGCTGCGCCCTCGATCCAGGCGGGCCGGAGCTCGGCTGCGGTCTCGAGGTGGTGGGTGGGAGTGCCGGTGGCGGCGCAGATCTCGTGCAGGCGGCGGGTATTGGCGCTGTTCCGGCCGCCGATGACGACCATGACGTCCACCTTGGCGGCCAGCCGCCGGGCGCTCTCTTGCCGCCTGATGGTGGCCTCGCAGATGGTGTTGAACACGCGCAGCTCGCGGCCGCGGGCCACCAGCGCCGCCGCCACCTCCCGCAGGACCTGGGGATGTTGGGTGGTCTGCACGACCAGGCCGTATCGAGGGGCGAAGGGAAGCGCCTCCGCTTCCGCGGCGGAGGTCACGATGTGGGCCTGCGCGCCGGCGCGGGCGGCCAGCCCGGCGACCTCCGGGTGGCCGCGGTCGCCCAGGATGACCACCGAGTAGCCTTGGTCCGAGAGGGTGCGGATGTGGGCGTGGGCTGCCTTGACGAAGGGGCAGGTGGCGTCCACGACCTCCAGGCCGCGGGCCCGCGCGGCGTCCTCGAGGGCCGGGGCGACGCCGTGGGCAGGGAGGACAAGGACGCCCTCGCCAGGGGCGCCCTCGAGGGAGTCAATGCCGCGGACGCCCTGGCGCTCGAGGCGAGCGATCTCCTGGGGGTTGTGGATGAGGGGGCCGAGGGTGTAGACGGGGCCAGGTCGCTCGGCGGCGCGCGCCACCAGGTCGAGGGCGCGCTTGACGCCGAAGCAGAAGCCGGCGTTGTCGGCGACGATGATGTCCACGCTCAGCGGCCCAACCCCTGGACGAAGGCGGCGATGCGGGAGAGGGCCTCTTCCAGGAGGGCCATCGAGGTGGCGTAGGAGCAGCGCACGAAGCCCTCGCCGGAGGCGCCGAAGGCCGTCCCCGGCACAACGGCCACCTGCTGCTCGCGCAGCAGCCGCTCGGCGAACCCCTCCGCGCTGAGGCCGGTGCGCGCGATGGAGGGGAAGGCATAGAAGGCGCCCTTGGGCTCGAAGCACTCCAGGCCCATGGCGTTGAGGCGGTTCACCACGACGCGGCGGCGGTGGTTGTACTCGCGGCGCATCCGGGCGACCTCCTCGTCGCCGGCCCGCAGCGCCTCCACGGCCGCCTCCTGCGCGGTGGTGGGGGTGCACATGACGGTGTAGCTGTGCACCTTAGTCATCGCCGAGATGATCTCCGCCGGGCCGGCGGCGAAGCCCAGCCGCCACCCGGTCATCGCCCAGGCCTTCGAGAACCCGCCCACCAGGATGGTGCGCTCCCGGCCGCCTGGCGCGCAGGCGGCCGGCACATGCGGGCCGTCGTAGGTCAGCTCGGCGTAGATCTCGTCAGAGATGACGAGCAGGCCCCGCTCGTCGGCGAAGCGCATCACCGCGGCCATGTCCTCCGCCGGCAGGATGGCCCCCGTCGGGTTATTGGGGTAGCCCATGAGCAGGGCGACGACGCGCTCGTCCCAGGCCGCGGCCAGGTCCTCGGCGCGGACGCGGAACTCGTGGGCGGCGGTGGTGGGCACCGGGATCGGGCGGCCGCCGGCGAGCAGAGTGCAGGCCGGGTAGGAGACGAAGCATGGCTCCGGGATCAGCACGCCGTCGCCGGGCTCGAGGAGGGTGCGAAGGGCGATGTCAATGGCCTCGCTCGCGCCCACGGTGACGAGCAGCTCGCGCCCCGGGTCGTAGGAGAGCCCAAAGCGCCGCGCCAGATACGCGGAGAGCTCCTCCCGCAGCTCCTGGATGCCCATGTTCGGCGTGTAATGGGTGTGGCCCCGCTCCAGGGAGTAGACCGCGGCCTCGCGGATGCGCCAGGGGGTGACGAAGTCGGGCTCTCCGATGCCGAGCGAGATCGCCTCCGGCATCTGCTCGACGAGGTCGAAGAAGCGGCGGATGCCGGAGGAGGGCAGGTCGCTCACACGCTGGGCGATGCGGGGTTTGTTGGGGGGCACCGGGGCTGGCCTCCGTCGGGCTAGGGGGTCACCGGCAGGCGCTTGGGCTCGGCGCGGCCCTCCATGGGGTCGCCGTCCACCTTGTAGCGCTTGAGCACGAAGTGGGTGGTGGTGCTGAGCACGTGTTCGAGCGGGGCGAGCTTCTCGGCGACGAAGAAGGCGACGTCCCGCATGGTGGCGCCCTGGACGACCACGAGGAGGTCGTAGGTTCCGGACATGAGATACAGCGAGTGCACCTCCGGGAAGCCCATGATGCGCTCGGCGACCGCGTCGAAGCCCACCCCCCGCTGGGGCGAGACCCGCACCTCGATGAAGCCGAAGACGTGCTCGACCCCCGCCTTGCTCCAGTCTATGACCGCCTTGTAGCGGCGGATGACGCCGTCGGCCTCGAGCTTGCGGATAGCGGCCTCGACCTCGGCCTCAGGCCGGCCGGTGCGCTCTGCGATCTGGGCGGGCGTCAGCCGCGCCTCTTGGGCCAGCAGCTCCAGGATCTCCTCCATGTCCCCCTTCCTCCTACTTGTGGATGGCGCGGCCGAGCACGTCCTCGGCCGCCTCCATGATGGGCTCACTGAGCGACGGGTGGGCGTGCACCAGCTCGGCGATGTCCTCGGCCCGGGCCCGCAGGTGGATGGCGAGGGCCAGCTCGTGGACCATCTCGGTTGCGTGGAGGCCGACGATGTGGCCCCCCAGCACTTCGCCGGTGCGCGCATCGGACACGATCTTCACCAGCCCGTCCCGGTCGCCCTCCGCGAGCGCCTTGCCGACCCCCCGGAAGGAGAACCGGCCCACCTTCACCTCCCGCCCATCGGCCCGCGCCTGCTCCTCGGTGAGGCCGACCGAGCCGACCTCCGGGTGGGTGAAGATGGCGGAGGGTATGGCGCGGTAGTCTATCTGAAGGTCGGCGCCCAGGGCGTTTGCGATGGCCACCTTGCCCTCCGCGGAGGCGACGTGCGCGAGCATGATCCGCCCCAGGACGTCCCCGCAGGCGTACACGCCCTCCGCGCTGGTCTCCAGCCGCTCGTTGGCGACGACGCGGCCTCGCTCGAGCGCGATGCCCGCCTCCTCGAGGCCCAGGCCGCGGGTGTTCGGCGTCCTGCCCACCGCGACCAGCACGGCCGCCGCCTGGGCAGTCCGCTCCTTGTCCCCCTGCCGCAAGTGGACCGTCCAGCCGCCGTCGGAGGGCGCGATCCCGGTCACCCGGGCGCCGGTGAAGACTTCGATCCGCCGCCTGCGGAAGGCGCGGGCGACCTCGGTGGACACCTCCTCGTCGGCCTGTGGGAGCAGGCGGGGGAGCATCTCGATGACAGTGACCCGAACCCCGACGGCGTTGAGGAGGTCGGCGAACTCGGCCCCGATGTAGCCGCCGCCGATGATGATGATGCTCTCCGGCGGCTCCTCGCGGGCCAGCAGCTCGTCGCTGGTGAGGAGGCCGGCGGCGTCTCCGCCGGGGACGGGGAGGGGCGCGGGCGATGATCCCGGGCACAGCAGCACCCGGTCGGCGCGGAGGACCTCCACCCCGCGGTGGGTCTCTACCTCGACCACCCGGGGCTCCAGCAGCCTCCCGCGGCCCTGTATGACGGTGACGCCTCGGCGCGCCAGGAGCTGCTCGATGGCCTGGGCGAGTTGGGCGACGATGCGCTCCTTGCGGCGAAGGGCTTGCGGCCAGTCGAAGCCCCGGTAGTCGGCGCGGACGCCGAATTCATCCAGCCCCGGCGCCAGGCGGGCCAGCTCGGCCGACCTGAGCAGGACCTTGCTGGGGATGCAGCCGCGGTGGAGGCAGACGCCGCCGAGGCGGTCCATCTCGACGAGCGTGACTTCGGCGCCAAGTTGTCGGCCCCTCACGGCCGCCACATAACCGGCAGGGCCGCCGCCGAGGACCACCACGTGTGTCACAGGTGGGTGCTCCGCTGTGCAGGATGGCGAGGGAGGCGTCAGATAGGGATGCCCGCCTCGGCCTCGAGGGCCTCGATGCGCCGGCGGGCGACGGGGTTGTCGGGGAATCGCTCGAGGATGGCCCGCCACTCTGCGAGCGCCTCGCGGCTGCGGCCCAGCCGCTCGAGGACATTGGGCAGCATGTGCTGGTGGTGCATGGGCGCGCCCCGGGCGACCGACTGGCGAAACTGCTCGAGGGCGGGCTCGAGGTTCTGGCGCTGCCAGTAGTACATGCCGAACTCGTGGTGGATCTCCCACCGCTCGGGGTTGGCCTCGATGCCGGCCTCGAAGATGGCGACCGCCTCCTCGTCCCGCTCCAGGTTCCACAGCATCCAGGCCGCGCTCGTGTAGGCCTCGACGAAGTGCGGGTCCACCTGGATGGCCTGCTTGCACAGCCGGATGCACTCATCCCAGCGGCCCACGTGCCAGTACTCCTCAGTGGCCTCCCAGAGCAGATTGGCGATGAAGTCACGCGCCTCAACGATCACCGACTCGGCCTCCTGGGCCGACACCGGCTCCGCCTGGCCCTGCGCGCCGGCCCCGGCAGGCACGGCGAGCAGCAGCAGCGCGGCCAGCGCGATGGTTGCTCTCATGGTGGGTCACCCCCGCGGATCTTAGCGTGTCCGCATTCTAGCCGATTTCGGCCGCACAAACAAGGTGGGACCGCGGGAGGCAGGAGGGGACGCCCACTACGAGACAGGGGCAGTGGCGGGGAGCCGGCTCGGCAGGGCGAGTAGGGCGCGCACCTCCTCGGGGCTGGCCAACTCCCGGCCCAGCAGCTCGGCGAGGCTGGCCACCCGGGCGACGAGCTGGCGGTTGGAGGCGGGGGTGCGAGTGTGCCAGTCGAGGTAGGGGTTGTCCTCGAGGCCGGTGCGCACGTGGCCGCCCATGGCGATGGCGAGGGCGTTGATCTTGAGCTGGTAGCGGCCGATCCCGGCGGCCGCCCAGACGACGCCCTCGGGTAGCAGGCTCACCAGGTAGGCGAGGTCGCGCGCGTCCCCGGGGATGGTGCCGAGGGAGCCCAGCAGCAGGTTGGCGTAGACGGGCGGCTCCAGCACGCCCTTGTCGAGGAGATAGCGGGCGAGGTTCGCCATGCCGGGCTCGAAGATCTCCAGCTCGGGCTTGATGCCGCGGTCGGAGATCCGGCGCGCCAGCTCGGCGATGGTCTCCGGGCTGTTCACGCTCGCCTGCCTGGGGAAGTTGAGCGAGCCGAGGGTGAGACTGGCCATGTCCGGGCGGAGCTCCTCGGGCACGTTGAGGGCGGCGGCGCGCAGGTCGAGGTCCTGGACCTGGCGTCCGCTGGTGGTGACGCAGACGATGATGTCAGGGCAGGAGGCGCGCACGGCGGCGAGAATGTCCGCGTACAGGTGAGTGTCGTGGCTGGGCCGGCCTTCGGCATCCCGGGCATGGAGGTGGACGATGCAGGCGCCGGCCTGGCGGACGGCGGCGACGTCGGCCGCGATCTCCTCCGGCGTGATGGGGAGGTCCGGGCACATATCCCTGGTGGGGACCATCCCGGTGAGGGCGGCGTTTATGATGAGCTTCGGCTGTCGGGTCGGCTCCGGCTCTTGCACGGGTCGGCTCCAGGGAGCCGTGGCCAGCGGCGGGACAACGGAGCCGCGGCCTCCCCGTCCTTTCGTGACGCAAGATGCGTGCCTGCGGCGGGTGGCTGTGGTCTCGCAGATGGCCAGAGGGGCGGCGGCATGAGAGAGCGGGTCCTGCCGCTGTGTGATCTCACCTGGCAGATCCGCCGCGCCGGGCTGCCCCGCGGTCTGTGGCGGGTGCTGCGCAGCGCCTGGGTGCGGCTGGGGAGGCGGATGGCATCCCACCAGGTGACCCTGGTCCACGTGACCGAGCTGGCCTCCTGGCCGGACTATCAGCCGGTGCCGGGGGTGGTGGCGAGAGTGGGCGGGCCAGGGGACGTGGATCGCCTTAGGGACGAACTGCCGCCCTCGTTGATCCGGCTGTTCCACTGGCGGCTTAACCGCGGGCAGGTGTTCTTCGTCGCGGAGGTGGAGGGGAAGATCGGCTCCTACGCGTGGGTGGCGACGGAGGCTGACTCGCACGCAGCCCGGGCCCACGGGCTGAGGCTGGGGCCGGGCGAGTGTGTCCACTACGGTTCCGTGACCCTGCCGCGCTTCCGGCGCCGGGGGCTCTACACCGAGCTTCAGAAGCTCTCCCGGGCCCACATGAGGGGGCTGGGCTACACCCGCCTGTACGGGGGCGCGGTGGTGGGCGACCCGGCGCCCGAGCGCATGGCAGCGAGGCTCGGGCTCAAGCCAGTGCACCTGAACCACGAGCGCTGGCGACTCGGCTTCCTGCGCACCTGGACGGAGCCAGCGCCGTCGCTGTAGGCGCGGGGCCCCCGCCACGCAGCTGCGGAGAGCCCGCCCTGCGCAGGGGCAACGGCGCGAACGGAAAGGTCCGCTAGCCGCGCTCCTCCAGCGCCTGGTGGAGCGCGGTGGCGGCAAGGATGAACCAGGAGCAGTTCGGGACCCAGGTCTCGTTCGTCCACCAGTCAGCGTCCGCGCCCCGCCACTCGGCCTCTTCGGACGGGGAGCGCAGGTCCAGGTAAGGGAAGTCCCAAGGGTAGCTGGGCCCGGCATAGCTGAAGCGCGGGGCGCCCATGGAGACGAAGCCGTTCACCACGCCGCCGGGCTGCTCGCCGGTGCGGTGCTCCGGGTAGCGGGACAGCCCGGTGTGGTAGATCCCGAGCTGCTTGTGTCCGACGCCTGCGACCAGGCTGGTGGCCCGCGGGTTGCGCCCCAGGACCCACTGGAGCTGCCGCTCGGCCAGCTCCAGCAGCTCGGGGCGGCGCAGCTCGCCAGCCGCGCGGCAGGCGGCGGCGGCCAGGGATAGCAGCGCGCAGTTGTAGCCGTGGAACATGTGCACGAAGTTCACCGGGTCGGGGGCGAAGGTCCACTCCATCATCTGGCCGAAGGGCGTGCGCTCGCACAGGGATAGCGCGAGGTCCATGGTACGGCCCAGCGCGCGGCGGGCCGGCCCGGCCCGGGCCGAGTCGGGGAACAGCTCCAGGTAGTCCAGCAGCGCGTGCAGGTAGGTGAAGGCAGCGGGGATGTAGTCAATTCCGCAGGGCTCGTGCGAGATGGTGTAGCGGGCGCGCTGGGGTGACAGGTCGGGCAGCGTGGCCCGCTCCTCCCGGGTCGGCCCCAGCACCTGCTCCCGGTAGTCGGCGCACTCCTTCGGGAAGGGGAAGACGCCCTCGGGCTTCTGCTGGGCGATGATGCGCGCCACCCTCTGCTCCAGGTCGCGCCGCAGCTCGGGGCCGGGCTGGTGGCGGTAGAGGGAGGCGTCGAGGAGGGCGAAGGCGGCATGCCAGCGCAGGTACTCGGGATCGGGGGGCGAGGCGCGGTGGTGCTTGTCCCAGGTGGTCATGGCGGCGCGGAGGCAGTGCTCGGCGAGCTCGTCATCCCAGCCGCGGAGGGCGAGCGCCAGGTCGGCCAGGGAGCTGGAGACGAGGGCGGAGGTGAACACCGGGCCATAGGTGGGGAGGTCGCAGATGCGCTCGTGCGGGCTGGGCAGGGCGCGCTCGTCGCCGGTGCCGCGGATGTTGTCTGTCTCCTCGTGGAGGGGCCGGCTGACCCAGCCGAAGCGCGAGATCACCCCCAAGGGGAAGAGGCCGTCGGCGCTCATGGTCTTCAGCAGGAAGCGCGCCTCCCAGGCCGCCTCGGCGAGCGGGTCGGGTAGAGGATCGCCGAGCTTGTGGCGCTCCTCGGGCGAGGCGCGATGCAGCCGCGCCAGGGCCCACAGCGCGAGGTAGGCCCAGCAGATGTACTTGTGGTTGTCGCCCGCATCATGCCAGCCGCCGGTCAGGTCGGCCTCGCCGGTGATGGTCCACTCCCCGCCGGGACCGAGAGGCCGGTTGCGGCTCTCGCCCAGCAGCGCGTCGTCAAGATGGCAGGCGGGGTGCCAGCCCGGGACCTCGACGCCGCAGCGCTGGGTGTAGTACCACCCGAGCGTGAGGTGGGACAGGTCGAGGTAGACGCGCCGGCCAACCTCGAACTCGCCCGAGATCGCCTGCCGGCCGTCAGGGAGGCGGACCCGGAGCCGATAGCGGCCCTCCTCTCGAAGGGCGGTGAGATCGGCCAGCCAGTGCTCGCGCGCCCAGAGGTACTCGCCCCAGCGGGTGAGCTCGCCGGAGTAGGCGACGCGTTCGCCCGCGAGCACCTCGAAGGTCCCCCCGGCGACGGGCTCGCGCACCATCACCATCGCCTGCTTGGCGCTCGCGGGGTGGTAGCACGGGGGCATGGCGATCTCGACCTCGACCGCGCCCAGCCCATCGCAGTAGGGGTGGTCGAAGGCGACCTCGCCCTCGCCCAGCGACTCGAGGACCACCTGAAGGCGGTTCGCCGCGCCGGGGCTGGTGCCGCTCACTGCCAGCCGCTGCCAATCGCTCGCCCGAACCGCCGGCGACCAGACTTCGCCGAGTCCGGTGAGGGCCGCCGACTGTGGGGTGCCGTCGGGAGAGGTCCACACCTCGGGCGCGGCGGGCTGGGCCCCCCCGAGGGGCCGGCCCTCCCGGACCCACAGCAGCCCGATGCGCGCCGCGCCCCGCGCCTCGCACTCGACCACATAGGGGCGCTCGGGCTCGACGTGCCGCGGCGCGCAGCGCCACCGCCCCGCGCCTGCGAGCGTCAGGGTCAGGGGCGAGCCCGCGCCCAGGCCGGGCCGGTGAATCGCGCCATCCGCCCCGGCCGGCTCGAGCCGCCACAGCGACTCCTGCGGGCCGCACAGGTTCACCGTATCGCTGCGCAGGGCGGGCACGGGGATGCCACCTCCTTCGGGCTTCAGGGCGGGGACACTTCTGCCCTCGGCCGGCCGCTCCTGCCCGTCGCGGGCAGGTTCGTCGCCCGTGCGGCTGGAAACACGGAGGCGTGATCGTGCTGGGGATTGAGACCAGCTGTGACGAGACCGCGGCGGCCGTGGCGCGCGGCCCGGACAAGCGCGGGGTGGAGCTCATTTCGTCTGTGGTGGCGTCTCAGGACGACCTGCACGCGCACTTCGGAGGCATCGTACCGGAGGTTGCCTCTCGGCGGCACATCGAGGCTATGGTGCCGGTCATCAAGGAGGCGATGGGCCGCGCGGGCGTGGGCTGGGAGGACCTCGACGGGATCGCGGTGACGAATGGACCCGGGCTCATCGGGTCGCTGGTGGTGGGGCTGGCGACCGCAAAGGGCCTGGCGCGGGCGAGGCACCTGCCACTCGCGGGCATCCATCACCTGGAGGGGCACATCTACGCGGCGGCGATTGAGGGGCCGCTGCCGCTTCCACTGCTGGCGCTCATCGCCTCGGGGGGACACAGCCACCTGGTGCTGATGCGGGGGCATGGCAAGTACGAGGTGCTGGGTCGGACGCGGGATGACGCGCCAGGGGAGGCGTTCGAGAAGGGCGGGCGACTGCTGGGGCTGGGCTATCCGGCCGGGCCGCGGCTGGCGGCGCTGGCCGACTCTTGGCAGGGCCGAGTCGAGCCGCTGCCGCGGGCGCAGCTGGGCGGCTCGCTGGACTTCAGCTTCAGCGGCGTGAAGACGGCGCTGGCCCGCCGGGTGGAGGGCCGCAGCCTGTCCGAGCGGGAGCGGGCGCGGCTGGCGGCCGCGTACCAGGAGTCCATCGTGCTTTCCCTCACCGAGCAAACTATCGCTGCCGCGGAGCGG
>CAYLPT010000212.1:0-3607 GCA_964385645.1 uncultured bacterium | reverse complement strand
GAGCAGAGGAGCAGCCGCGCGATGCTGATGCCAGCGAAGGTGAAGTATCGGAAGCAGCAGAGGGGCCGGAGGGCCGGTAAGGCGACCCGGGGCAACACGATCGTCTCTGGCGAGTACGGCCTGGTGGCGCTCGGAAACTGCTGGCTGACGAGCCGGCAGATCGAGGCCGCGCGGGTGGCGATGACGCGCTACATCAGGCGGGCGGGCAAGGTGTGGGTGCGGGTGTTCCCGGACAAGCCGGTGACGGCGAAGCCGGCGGAGACGCGCATGGGTGGGGGGAAGGGCTCGCCAGAGCACTGGGTGGCGGTGGTGAAGCGGGGGCGAGTGCTGTTCGAGATGGGAGGGGTGCCGCCGGAGACGGCGCGGGAGGCGCTGCGCAAGGCGGCGCACAAGCTGCCGGTGCCGACGCGGATGGTGATGCGGGACGAGATAGGAGTGTAGCAGGGTGAAGGCGGCGCGGCTGAGGGAGATGACGACGGCGGAGCTGCAAGAGCAGCTCGAGCGAGACCGGCAGGAGCTGATGAACCTGCGGTTCCAGGCTGCGGTGCAGCAGCTCGAGAACCCGCGGCGCGTGGGGCAGGTGCGCAAGCAGATCGCCCGCATCCTGACCCTGCTGTCGGAGCGGGAAGGCGAGGTCGCGCGATGAGCGAGAGAGGGACCCGGAAGACCCGCGAGGGCGTGGTGGTGAGCGACCGCATGGACAAGACGGTGGTCGTGGAGGTGGGGCGGCTGGTTCGCCACCCGCGCTACCAGCGAGTGGTGCGGCGACGAAGCCGCTGCACGGCCCACGATGAGGGCAACGAGTGCCGCATCGGGGATCGGGTGCGGATCGTGGAGACGCGCCCGCTGAGCAAGACGAAGCGGTGGCGGGTGGTCTCAGTGTTGGAGAAGGCCAGGTGACGCCGGGCGGCGGCGCCTGTCGGGAGGCCCTGGGAGCATGAGAGTGCACGATCCAGAGCACGTGCGCAACGTGGCGCTGGTGGGCCACGGACAGTCGGGCAAGACCTCGCTTGCCGAGGCCGTGCTCTTCGCCACCGGGCGAGTGGAGCGGCTGGGGTCGGTGGACGAGGGGACCACGGTGCCCGACTCGGACCCGGAGGAGGTGGCGCGCAAGATCTCGATCTCGCTGGCCTTTGTGCCCTGCGAACACGGCTCCTACAAGATCAACCTGCTCGACACGCCCGGCTACGCGGACTTCGCGGGGGAGGTGAGCGCGGCGCTGCGGGCGGTAGATGCGGCGATAGTAGTGGTGGAGGCGAGCGCGGGGGTGGAGGTGCAGACCGAGCGCTACGCGGCGATGGCGGCCGAGCGCGGCCTGCCGCGGATGGTGGCGGTGACCAAGCTCGACCGTGAGCACACGGACTACGGGCGCACGCTGGCCGAGGTGGGCCAGCGCCTGGGCTGCACCGCGGTAGCCCTGACCCTCCCCCTGGGGGAGCAACTCGGGATGCGCGGGGTGGTGGACCTGGTGCGGCAGGTGGCCTATGTGGCGGAGGGGGGCCGGGAGCGGGAGGAGCAGATTCCGCCGGAGCTGGCGGAGGTGGTGGCGGAGCATCGGGAGCGGCTGGTGGAGGCGGCGGCTGAGGCAGACGACGAGCTGATGGAGAAGTACCTGGAGGAGGAGAGCCTGACGCCGGAGGAGATGGTGCGCGGGCTGCGGGGGGCGACGGTGGCGGGCAAAATCGTGCCCGCGGTGGCGGTGGCGCCGACGAAGAAGATCGGGGTGCGGAGTCTGCTGGACGCCATTGCGGCGAACCTGCCGGGGCCGGGGGATCGCCCGCCGGTGGAGGGTAAGAACCCCCACACCGGGGAGGTCGAGCGCCGGTCGGCCGACCCCCAGGCGCCGCTGTGCGCGTTGGTGTTCAAGACCACCTCCGACCCGTATGCCGGACGGCTGACGCACTTCCGGGTGTTCTCGGGGACGCTGCACAGCGACTCGACAGTATACAACTCCACCCGGGGTCAGCGGGAGCGGATTGGCTCGCTGCTGTCGCCGGTGGGGCGGAGGCAGGAGGCGGTGCCGGCGGTGGCGGCCGGGGACATCGGGCTGGTGGCGAAGCTGCATGCGACGGTGACGGGGGACACGCTGTGCGACGAGGCGCAGCCGATCACGCTGGCCCCGATCGAGTTCCCCGCCCCGGTCTTCTCCCGGGCGATTGCGGCGCAGTCGCGGGCGGATGAGGACAAGGTGGGCAGCGCCATGGCGCGGCTGTCGGAGGAGGACCCGACGATCCAGTTCTCGATGAACCCGGACACGAAGGAGAGCATTCTGTCGGGGCTGGGAGAACTGCACCTGGAGGTGGCGGTGTCGCGGCTGCAGCGGCGCTACGGGGTGCAGGTGGAGACGGGGGCGCCCAAGATCCCCTATCGGGAGACGGTGCGGGGCCAGGCGCGGGTGCAGGGGCGCTTCAAGCGACAGACAGGGGGCCGGGGGCAGTTTGGGGATGTGTGGGTCCGCGTGGAGCCGCTGCCGCGGGGCGCGGGGTTCGAGTTCGTGGACGCGGTCAAGGGCGGGGTGGTGCCGCGCAACTTCATCCCGGCGGTGGAGAAGGGCATCCGGGAGGCCCTGGAGCGGGGGGCGCTGGCGGGGTACCCGCTGACCGACCTGCGGGCGACGCTGGACGATGGGTCTCACCACCCGGTGGACTCCAGCGACCAGGCGTTTCGGATCGCGGGCTCGATTGCCCTGCAGAAGGCGGTGGAGGAGGCGGGCCTGCAGTTGCTGGAGCCGGTGGTGGAGGTGGAGGTGGTGGTGCCGGCTGAGCAGATGGGAGACGTGATCGGGGCGCTGAACAGCAAGCGGGGCAGCATCCTGGGGATGGAGCCGAGCGGGCGCTCGCAGGTGGTGCGGGCGCTGGTGCCGCTGGCGGAGATGGCGACCTTCGGCTCCGAGGTGCGGGCGCTGACGGGGGGCCGGGGGACCTACACGATGCGCTTCTCGCACTACCAGGAGGTGCCGCCGCACTTGGCGCAGCCGATCGTGGAGGCGGCGCGCCGGGAGAAGGAGCAGCAGCAGGCCGGGGGCCGGTAGCCCGGAGGATGCCGACATGATCCAGCTTCGCACGAGACTCAAGGTCGCGGACAACACGGGCGCCCGGGTGGTGGAGTGCATCCGGGTGCTGGGCGGATCGAACCGCAAATACGCGCGCATCGGGGACGTGATCGTGGTCTCGATCAAGCAGGTGACCCCCGGGGCGCCGATCCGCAAGGGGGAGATGGCGCGGGCGGTGGTGGTGAGGCAGGCGCAGCCGCTGCGGCGGCCGGACGGCTCGACGATCCGCTTCGACGAGAACGCGGTGGTGCTGGTGGGGGAGCAGCAGGACCCCCGGGGCACCCGCGTGTTCGGGCCGGTGGCGCGGGAGCTGCGGGAGCGCAAGTTCATGCGCATCGTGTCGCTGGCGCCGGAGGTGGTCTGAGATGGGCAAGGCGAAGATGCACATCAAGGAAGGGGACACGGTGTACGTGCGCCGGGGGAGGGACCGGGAGAGCCGCCTGGCGGCGGAGGAGGCGGAGCGGATGAGCCCGGAGGAGCAGCGGCGGGAGGTGCAGCGCCGCGCGGGGCGGCGGGGCCGGGTGATCCGGGTGCTGCCGAAGGAAGGGCGGGTGG
>CAYLPT010000211.1:0-18583 GCA_964385645.1 uncultured bacterium | reverse complement strand
GATCCACGACGTAGACCTTGAACCGGCCCAGCGCGGGCTGGAGGTAGGCGTCCTGCAGCAGGGGCCGCGGCGTCTGATAGGGCTGCTTGGGATCCTGGCGGATCTGGTGGATGCTGATCTCGGTGCGCAGCTTCCCATCCTGCCCGACCTCGAGCCCGATGGCCCTGAGGTCGGGGTGGTTGCCGCGGGCGGCGAGCCGGCAGGAGGCACACTGGCCGCAGGCGTCGCCGGAGGCGGCGAGGGACTCGTCAGTGCAGTTGAGGGCCTGCGCGAAGGCGAGCGCGGCCGATGACTTGCCGAGCCCCTCGGGGCCATGGAACAGGTAGGCGTGGGCGACGCGGCCGCGGCGGATGGCGTTGCGGAGCACGGCCACGGCGCGCGGCTGGCCGATGATCTCGTCGAGTCTCACGGCACCAGTGCGGGCCTCAGAGTTTGGCGAAGCGCTCCACGTCGAGCACGAACACGGTGGCCCCGCCCACCTGAACCTTCACCGGGCTTGGGATGCACGTGCCGATGGGCTCGATGGTGGGCGGGAAGACGTTGACGAGCTGCTCGCGCGTCTTGGAGTGCGCGCCGAGGACCTGGATCACGTCGTCCACCTGGTCCTCCTCGACGCCGATCAGGAAGGTCACGTTACCCTCCCGCAGCAGCCCGCCCGTGGTCGCGATGTTGGTGAACTGGTAGCCGCGCTCGAGCAGCGCGTCGGTCACCTTGCGCTGGTCCTTGTCCTGGACGACCGCGATGATCAGCTTCATGGGCCCTCCCTTGGCTCGCTGTGCCCAAGCGGCCTTCTCCGCAGCAACTCTGCCACCAGCCCAGCAACCTTCTCGTGCACGACACCCACCTCGGCCGCCCCGTCCACGAGCTTCACCCGCTGCGGCTCCTCCTCCGCCAGACGGCGGAAGGCCGCCGCGACGCGCCCGCGGAACTGCCTGCCCTCCGATTCTAGCCTATCCAGCCGGCCCTCGTCCAGTCGCGCCTGACCGGGGGCCACGTCGAGCACCACCGTGAGGTCAGGGACGAGGCCCCCGGTCGCCAGCTCGTTGAGCTGGCGCACCAGTTCGGCGCCCAGGCCGCGCCCGGCTCCCTGGTAGGCGAGGGTGGAGTCGGTGTAGCGCTCACAGACCACCACGCGGCCCTGCGCGAGTGCGGGGCGGATCACCTCGGCGACGTGGATCGCCCGGTCGGCGAGGTAGAGGAACAGCTCGGCCGCCGCGGGGACCCGCCCCTCGGGGGCGAGCAGCAGCGCCCGCAGGCCCTCGCCGGCCCTCGTGCCCCCCGGCTCGTGGGTGAGCACCACGTGGTGGCCCAGGCCGCGCAGCCACTCGGCGAGCAGCCGCGCCTGGGTTGACTTGCCGCAGCCGTCTATGCCCTCCAGGGTGATGAAGAGGCCGGCCATCCTACCACCCCATCTCGAGCTGGGTCTCGGAGGCGTTGGCCACCGGCCTGCCGTAGCGTCCGCCCCCGCCGGACAGCAGCGGGAGCTCGCCCGCGCGGGCCTGCACGACGAGCTGGGCCAGCCGCGCGCCCACGACCATCTCGAGGTCGGCCTGGCTCGCCTCGTGCAGGACGCGCATCTCGGTCTGGAAGCGGTTCAGCAGCTTCCCCAGCGCGACGGCGCCCAGGCCCGGCAGGAACTGGAGCGGCACCTGGTATCGGTAGGGTGGCCGGTGGTCGGGGGGCCGGGGCTCGTGGTAGTCAGCGATCTCGGCGATGCGGTCGAGGACCCCCTTCACCACCTCCGCCTTGCCACACAGCGGGCAGGCGAGGACGGGCGGTGGGAGGCTGGAGGCGATGTGGTCGCAGCCCGGGCAGTGGGTGCGGTGGTACTTGCCCAGACGCGGGTCGAGCCCGTAGTTCGCGAGTACCCGGCGGCCTTGCGCCCGCCTCAGCGCGAGGACGACCTCGGAGAAGCTCGCCTCCTCCACCTGCAGGACATTGTACTCCCGCGCGATGCGGGGCAGGGAGTGGGCGTCCGAGTTGGAGGTGAATGTCAGCGGGGCGAGCTCGGCGATGCGATCGGCGAGGGCGCTGTCGGCGCTGAGGCCGAGCTCGACGGCGAGCAACTGGTCCATCCCGCCGGGGCCGAACACGTCGCTGAGGCGGCGCGCGCAGCTTCCATAGGGGCTCTTGTGGGGCGTGAAGGCGTGGGCGGGCATGAAGACGCCGCCGGCTGACTGGGTGAGTCGCAGGAGCTTGCGGGCCGGGAGGCGGCAGCGCTGGGAGCTGAGCTCGAGGTTGGTCACGAGCCCGCGCAGCATCCCCACAAAGCCGCGAAGGTCCTCCAGGGTGGGGAAGTAGGAGACGTGGTGGGAGGGCGCTCCGTCGTCCTCGACGGTCTCGAGCTCACACCCCGGCAGAATGGTGGTGGCCCCGCGGTAGCGAAGCCCGCCGCCGGGCAGCTCGACCATCTCGCCGCCGGCGAGGAGGTGCTCGATGTCCTCGATCACGGCCGGGGAGCCGCAGTCCACGACGCCGGCGATCTCGATGCCCTTGCGGGCGGCGCACTCGCGGGCGATGTTCTCGAGGGTGAGGTCGCGGGCGGCGGTGATCTTGACGGGCCGGCCGGCGCGGGTGCGCCCGATGTGGATGTGGAGATCGGCGTAGAGAGCTCTCATGGCTCGGCGGCGCGCTGGCGGGCGGTCTCGACGGGCGCGGCTCGCAGGGCGCGCCGGCGAACCTCCTCGAGCACCTGCTCGGTGCGCTCGGGCTCGTCGCGGCCGGCGGGCAGGATGAGGTCGGCGTGCGCGCGCGTGGGTTCGCAGAACTCGCGGTGTCGGTAGCGCACCGAGTCGAGGTAGAACTCACAGGCCTCCGCGAAGTCGCAGCCGGCGGCGACGTTGCGAAGCAGGCGGCGCAGCACCCGCTCGTCGGCCTCACAGTCCACGAAGACGCGCAGATCCATGAGGGCGCGCAAGGCGGGGTCGTGCAGGGCGAGGATGCCCTCGACGATCACCACGTCGGCGTCCCCCTGGCGGGCGGCGCGCAGGTCGGTGCGCAGGCGGGCGAAGTCGAAGGAGTCGGGGTGGTTGTGGTCGGGCCAGACGCGGCCGCTGCGGCGGGCCCGGTGTGTGGGCAAGGCGGAGGCGGGCAGGAAGTAGGCGTCCTGGTTGATGACCCGGACGCGCAGGGGATGGAGCCGCGCGCGCAGCCGCTGGGCCAGCTCGGACTTGCCCGAGCCTGAGCCCCCGCCGATGCCGATGACGTAGGCGCGAGGCATCTCCGCTCACCGGCCAGTGTGGCCGAAGCCGCCGTCGCCGCGCGCGGTGGCCTCCAGCGCGGTGACGAGCGCCACCGTCACGTGCGCCACGGGCGCGATGACGAGCTGGGCGATGCGGTCCCCGCGGCGGATGAGGAAGGGCTCCCGCCCGTGGTTCACAAGCACGACGGACACCTCGCCCCGGTAGTCCGCGTCTATGGTGCCGGGGGCATTGAGGACGGTTACCTTGTGGTGGACGGCGAGCCCGCTGCGGGGCCGCACCTGTCCCTCGTAGCCCGGCGGGACGGCGATGCGGATGCCGGTGGGGATCACCGCGCGTTCCCCCGGGGCGAGGGTGAGGGAGGTGGGCACGGCCGCGTACAGGTCGAGGCCGGAGGCCTGCTGGCTCATGTAGGCGGGCGCCGGCAGATCGGAGGCGCCGGGAAGCTGCTCGACATGGAGGATCAGGTCGCCCACTGCGCTCTCACCCTGCGAAGGCCTGGGTGGGGAGCTTCGCTCCGGCGGGCCCAATCCCTCTGGGAGGAGGGGCCGTCAGTTGACGCGGCGGGCGCCGACGTAGCGTTGCCGGTAGTACCCGGTGTCGAGGCGGTCTATGCGCACGCCGCCGCCGCGGCTGGAGGCGTGGATGAAGCGGTTTCCGCCGATGTAGATGCCCACGTGGGAGACGCCCGCGCGCACGGTGGAGAAGAAGACCAGATCGCCGGGCTCGAGGTCGGCCTTCGACACAGGGGTGCCGATGCCATAGAGCGCCCGCGAGGTCCGGGGAGCGTCAATCCCATGCCGGCCGAGCACGCGCGCGACGAGGCCCGAGCAGTCCATCCCGCGGGTGGTCATGCCGCCGTAGCGGTACCTGACGCCCTGGTACTCGAGGGCCGTCTCCACGAAGTCGTGCTGGGGCTCTCCCGGCTCTGCGCTCTCCGTCGCCGCGGCCGGAGCGCCCGGCACCTCCAGCCGGCGGCCCACCGGCAGCACGGCCTCCGGGCGGATCCCGTTGGCGGCGGCCAGCGCGGAGACGGTGGTGCCATAGCGCCGCGCGATGGTCCACAGGCTCTCGCCGCTGCGGACGACGTGGACGGCGCGGGGCCCGTCGTCAGGTGGTGGCGAGCCGGCACGCTGCCCTCCGCTTGCGCCCAACGGCACGCGCAGGCGCGCTCCGACGGACAGCACGCGGTGGGGGTCGAGATCGTTCGCGGCGGCCAGCGCGGAGACGGTGGTGCCATAGCGACGCGCGATGAGCCACAGGCTCTCGCCCTCGGCGACGACGTGGATGACCTCCTCGGCCGGCTCGGGCTCACCCTCCTGCGCGCCCACGCCCGGGATGGTGAGGACGCGGCCGGGCCGGATGATGTCGTCCTCGGCGAGGCCGTTGGCCGCGAGTACCGAGCGGTGGGATACGCCGAAGGCGCGGGCGATGGACCAGACCGAGTCGCCCTCTCTTACCGTGTACTGAGTGTCGGCGGCCGCGGGATACGAGAGCAGCAAGATGCCCGCGAGAACTCCCAACCCACCCCACGGGAGTCTTCGATGATCGCGCATGATAGCCTGCATCCCCGTTGGCTGCCGCGGCGGACACGCACACTCGGCCCGCGCGGGAGGTGCGTCACGCGCCGCGGTCTTGTCTGTGAAGCAGCACTGGGCGCCGCGCGGGTCGCAACACCCTAGCACAAAGCCGCCTCCAGTGCAACCCCTCTTTCAGCGCGCGATGGCTGGGCTCGCGAGCGCCCCCGCGATCTCCAGGGCCGGCTGCGGGCACAGGCCCAGGAGGCAGACGGCCGCGATGAGCGCCACGGCGATGGCCGCCCGCAGCGCCCCCGCAGGCCCCGCAGCCCCCGGGCGGATCGCCCACAGGGCTGGGGCCAGCGCGGCTACGCTCGCCGCCCCCGCCAGCACAGCAAGCCAGCCCCAGCCGGCCGCCAGCAGCGCGCGGTACACCAGTATCTTTCCATGAAACCCAACCGTGGGGGGGAGGCCGATCACGGTCAGCCAGGCGACCGCTCGCCCGATTGACCAGACGTGGCTCGCCTGAACGGCGCCCTCCGCCGGGCCCCCGTGACAGAGCGCGCCGAGCGCCGCCGCGAGGAGCACGGCGAGGAGCTGGAGCCCGGCCCCGCGCAGGCCGTCGCTAACCGGGGCCGCGAGGCCGGCAGCGGCCGCGAGTACGCTGGAGCCGCAGGCGGCCGCGACCGCCCAGCCGAAGCTCGCCCGCGGGGCGGGCCGGGCGCGGATGGAGAGGGCGGTCCCGGCGGCGATCGCGCCGCCGCCGAGCAGGATGGCGATGATGGTCAGGGAGGGGGTCATGGGGCGATGGTGAGGGCGGCGCGGGACACAGCCTCGCTCCAGCGAAGGGCGGGGCTCGCCAGGAGGCCGGAGGCGAGCAGCGCGGAGAGGCCGACGAGGAGCTGGGCGCTGGCCCAGCGGGAGGCGCGGGTCAGCGCAGGCGGAGGCTCGCGGCGCAGGAACGCCTGCCGGAAGGCGTCGGCGACCGCGAGCGCGACGAAGAGGCTCCCGATCAAGACCATGGCCGCGAGGGCGGGCCGGCCGGAGGCGAACAGCCCCGAGACGAGCAGGCGCTGGACCTGATAGCCGGGCAGCGGGGGGACGCCCGCAAGCGAGAGGCCCCCGGCCAGGAAGGCCAGCGCCTCAATGGGAGCGCGGCGCAGCAGGCCGCTGAGCCCGGCGAGCGCATCCGCGCCCGCGCGCGCCGCCAGGCCGGCCGCGGCCGACCACATGACCACCAGCGCCAGCGGCGCCCAGAGCAGGTGCAGGGCGGCGGCGCGCGTCAGCTCGGGCGCGCCGCCGCCTGGGCCCGCGAGGCCGGCCAGCGCGATCAGCAGATAGCCCGACTGCGCGACCGCCAGCCACACCGGGACGTGGCGCAGGGCCCTCGCGAACCAGGCCCGCAGCGCGCCCCAGCCCAGGGAGGCCACCCCGAGGAAGAGCGCGAGGTCGCTAACCGCCGGGATGGCAGGGAGGACGAAGGAGCTGGTGAGCAGCCGCAGCAGCACGGAGCCGCCCACCGGCAGCAGGAGGACGGCCGGCGCCAGCGCGCCGCCCGCACGGTCGGCCTCCAGCACGGGAACCCACCCATGGCCAGGGACCGCGGCCAGGCGCGGGAGCAGCCCGACGAGCGCCAACACGCCCATGAGCCGCAGCGCCCCGGCGTCCCGCGAGATGAGGAGCAGCGCGAGGTCAGGCTGGAAGGTCTCGCCGGAGGCGACCCAGATGAGCGCGACGCCGCCCAGGAAGGCGACGCTGCCCGCGTAGGCCGTCGCGAGCAGGCGGTCGGCCGGCGCGCGGGCATCGAGCGCGCAGAGCCCCCACAGGCAGAGCAGCATCAGATCGAGGAAGAAGGCGATCGCGACCAGGTCGGCCGCCAGCACGGCCGCCGCGCCGCAGCCCTGGGCGCACAGGAGCAGCGCGGCCCGCCGATGGGCCCGCCCTCTGTCGGGCAGGCCCAGCAGACGCAGGTGCAGCAGCAGGCCCAGCGCGTGGACGGCGACGAGGATGCCGGCCGCGTACGCATCGGCGCGGAACTGGAGCTGGTGGAGGTCGCGCGTCCACCAGTAGTCGGCAGACACCCGCCCGCCGAGGCCCGCCGCGGGCAGCAGCGAGACGCCGAGGCTGAGCGCCATGAGCGAGGCGAAGGCCCCCAGGTAGAAAGGACTGCGGGCGAGCGCCTCCTGCTCTCGGGCGAGGCTAGGGCGGCGGGAGAGAAGCGGGAGCAGCGCGGCGCAGGCGGCCGCGAAGAAGGGAAGAAGCAGTAGCCAGTTGAGCAAGACGATGTCTGGGCTTATCGGGGCCACTATCGCCTTCCCGCTCGCCTCACTCGCCCGCGATCGAGGGTATCGCCCCGCTGCCCGCGGGGCCTACAGGTCGTCGGCCGGCTCGGTCGCTGCGCCCGGCTCTACTATGTAAGCGCTAACCTGGTTAGCGAGCAAGAGATCCCCATCGCCCAGCACGCGCACGCCCACCAGATGGACCCCCGGCTCGAGTCCCGAGGTGTCCCAGCGGTAGCTGTAGGGCGGCGAGTCCATGACGGCGCGCGCGCGGCCGGCGACGCTGAAGATCACCACCTTCGCTGGCGGCCCGGAGTAGCTCGCCACCAGGTCCACGATTCCGCTCACAGTCGCGCCTGGCTCGGGCAGGACGCCTAGCCGTGGCAGCTGAGGCTCCGCTGCGGCGGCGACGGGCTCCTCGCTCTCCAGCCAGTTCAGCTCCTCCCCTTCCTCCCACCACCCCATGGTCTCCTCCTCCGGCCCCTCGTAGCCCACCACCGGGGCCAGCTGGGCCGCGGCGACCCAGGAGGGCGGGGGAGCGTAGTGGGGCAGGAAGACCCAGTCGTACAGCCCACCTTCGTGGTAGGCGTACTGGATGCAGATCGCCAGCCCGCCGAGGTACTCGGCGGCCGAGAGCCGCTGGCCATCCACCCAGACCGCGGTGGGCACCACGCCCAGCCGGTCCACCCACCGCACCGTGGCCTCCGCCTGGGCGAGGAAGGCCTGGGTGGGCACCTCGCGGCCCGTCTCCGGATCGAAGTCACCGGCCGGCAGGTCCTCGGGGTCAACGACGGGCGGGCGGACCTCCTCGGGGGTGATGGGCACGGTCTCCGGCAGGTAGCCGAGGGTATCCCACAGGTACACGGTGCGCGCGAGCAGAGCGAAGGCCTGGGCCGCAGACAGCGCCCTGATGGCGCCCCCGGCGGTCTGCACCTGCACCCAGTCGGGCACGCGGCCCACCTCCGCGAGGGTGGCCGAGACGAACTCGGCGAGCTGCACGACCGACTCGCCCAGGGCGGCCGCAGCAGGACGCGCCGCGGGGGCCGGGGCAGGCTCCCCAGGTGCGGCGGCCGGCGAGGGGGCGCTCGCCAGGCCCAGCAGCAGCGTGAGGGCGACTGTCACGGGGCGGCGCATATGGGCTCACCTCTCCGGGCCGAGGCCGGGGTCGAGGGGACGGCCCTCGTCGCAGTAGACCCGCGCCACGCGCCGGCCGATCGCGGTGGTACAGGCGTGGACCACCGTGCCGGCCCATCGCGCGAGGTGGTTCGCCGTGACGCGGCTCCTCCCCTGTCGGCCGATGAGGACCGCTTCGTCGCCCATCCGGGCGCCTGGCGCGTCGGTGATGTCCACGATCACGTGGTCCATGCAGACCATGCCCACCACGGGGCAAGGGGTCCCCCGCACCAGCACATGGGCGCGATTCGAGGCCTGCCGGGGGTAGCCGTCTGCATAGCCCAGGGGCAGCACCGCGAGTCGCGACGGGCGCCTGGTCACGAACGTCCGGCCATAGGAGACGGAGGCGCCGGCGGGCGCCTCGCGCACGAAGGCCAGGCGTGTCCTCCAGGTGAGGGCCGGCCGCAGATCAAGGGGCGCGAGCTCGGGCGCGTCGGGCGTCAAGCCGTACACCAGCAGGCCCACCCGTACCGCGTCGAGGCGCATGGCGGGGAACCGGAGGGCGGCGGCGCTGTTGGCGAGGTGGCGCATACCGGGGTCCAGGCCGGCCGCCCTGAGCTGGACCAGCGCATCCTCGAGGCGCCGCATCTGCTCCCAGGCGAATGAGGGGTCAGGGTCCTCCGCGGTCGCCAGGTGGGAGAAGACGCCCTCCATCTGCAGCCCCGGCCGCGAGAGGTGCGACTGCGCGAAGGCGGCCGCCTCCTCCGCGGGGACGCCGAGGCGGCTCATGCCGGTGTCGAGCTTGAGGTGAACGCGAGCAGGCCGGCCGAGGGCGACGGCGGCGGCGGAGAGGGCCTCCACCATCGCTGGCTCGCAGGCGGCCTGGATCAGGTCGCGCCGTACCACCTCCTCGGCGCGGTGCGGCTCGCCGGCCGAGAGCAGCAGCACCGGGGCCTGGAGGCCCGCCTCCCGCAGCGCGAGGGCCTCCTCCAGGGAGGCGACAGCGAGCCCAAGGGCGCCGCCCTCGAGCGCGGCCCTCGCCACAGGAGCGGCCCCGTGGCCGTAGGCGTCGGCCTTGACCACCGCCCAGGCGTCGCACCGGGGGCCGAGCAGCGCGGCCAGCGCACGCAAGTTGTGGCGGACAGCGGCGAGGTCTACCTCGACCCAGGAGGGGGCGGCGGGGTGGTCGCTCATCCGACCGGCACGGTGAAGGTGAAGGTGGACCCGACGCCGGGCGTGCTCTCGGCGGAGACCTGTCCGCCGTGGGCCTCGACGATGGAGCGCACGATGGCGAGGCCCAGGCCGGTTCCGCCCTCGCTTCGGGCGCGGGAGGCGTCGGCCCGGTGAAACCGCTCCCAGATGTGGGGCAGCTCGACGGCCGGGATGCCCGGCCCCGTGTCGCTCACCTCGACGCGGATGAACCCGTTCTCGCAGCGCGCGCCGATGGTGATCCGGCCCTGGTCGCGGTTGAAGCGCAGCGCGTTCGAGAGCAGATTGACGAGCACCTGGTAGAGGCGGTCGGAGTCGCCCCGCGCCCTGGGCAGGTCGTCCGGCACGACGACGTCCACCTCGATGTCGCGCTCGCGGCTCTGGGTCTCGAAGGCCTCCACGGCGGAGCGGATGAGGTCGGGGACGTCCACCTCCTCCAGGTCGAGCTGGACCGCCCCAGACTCGATGCGGGACAAATCGAGCAGGTCGTTGACGAGGCGGTTGAGGCGCTCGACCTCACGGACGATGAGGGTGGCGCTGCGGATACGCTGCTCGGGGGTGGCGGCAGTGCCGTCGGCGATGGCGGAGGCGAAGCCGCCGATGGCGGTGAGGGGGGTCTTGATCTCGTGGGAGGCGTCGCTGATGAAGCGCCGACGCATCTGCTCGAGGCGGCGCCCCTCGGTGACGTCGCGCAGGACGCCGACCGCGCCCCAGCCCTCCGGTGTGGGGGGCCGCACGGGGGCGACGTGCAGGACATACTGGCGCTCGGGCGCGCCGGCGTGGAACTCCACCTCGCAGGCCTGGCCGCTCTCAACGCACTGAAGGAAGCGCGCCACCGGCGCCTGAGGCAGGCCGAGCTCGCCGATGTGCCGGCCCAGGCAGGAATCCTGGTCCAGCCGCAGGAGCGCCGCCGCCTGGGGGTTGAGCAGCGTCACGCGGCCCTTCGCGTCCACGGCGACGATCCCGTCGCCGACGGAGGCGAGGATGGAGCGCAGGCGCCCCTGCTCCTCCTGGAGCTCGGCGAGGGTCCGAGCGAGGCTGTCGGCCAGGCTATCGAAGGAGCGGCCGAGCGCGCCCACCTCGTCGCCGGCGCGGATGCGGAGGCGCTGGCTGAAGTCGCCGGAGGCCATCTGGGTGGCCAGCCGGGTCATGCGCCGCAGCGGCCCGGAGATGCGCTCGGAGAGTGCCAGCGCGACGAGCAGGGAGAGCGCGGCCGCCACCACCCCCGCATAGAAGACGATTCTGCGCACCCGCGCCACGTCGTCGGCGATCGCCGCCGCGACGCTCGCCCCCACCAACAGCGCCCCCTTGTTTCCCGGCAGGGGCCAGTGCGCCACCAGGAAGTCCTCCGTGCAGCGGAACACCCCCGCTCGCGCCACCGTCGTCTCACCCGCCGGCAGCCGGCCGGCCACCGGCCCCGGCTGGTCCACCCGCCGGCCGGAGGGGTCTTGGACGAGCGACTCCGCGTCGGTCCCCGGCGACACCAGACAGAGGCGCAGCCCGGTGGTGGCGGAGATGCTTCGGATGGCACGCCGGAGCTCCTCGGCTCGCTCGGGCTCGCCTGCGAGGGGCTCGATGGCGCCGGCGATGTGCTCGGCATCCGCCAGCAGCCGGCCGGAGGCGGCCTGCATGTACAGGGGGGAGAGCACCCGCTGGAGGGCAGAGGGCAGCAGAAGGCTGACCACCCCGAGCGCGATGAGCAGGGTGAGGAGATGGGCCAGGAACAGCTTGGCGAAGAGGGTGCGCATCACCCGGCGCGGGTCTCGAACTTGTAGCCGATCCCCCAGACGGTGGTGATGGCGAAGGGCCTGCCGGCGGCGGCGCCGGTCTTCTGCCGCAGCCGCTTCACGTGCACATCCACGGTGCGGGCGTCAGACTCGGAGTCGTAGCCCCAGATGCGGTCCAGCAGCTCCCCCCGACTGAAGACCCGTCCGGGGTGGCTGGCGAGGCACCACAGCAGGCGGAACTCGGTGGGCGTGAGGTGGACCTCCTCGCCGTCCACCAGCACGCGGTGCTGGACGCGGTCCACCCGCAGACCCGGGAAGGTGAGCGTCTCCGCCTCCTCGGCGGCGGAGACGCCTCGGCGCAGCACAGCCTTGACGCGGGCGACCAGCTCACGGGGGCTGAAGGGCTTGACGACGTAGTCGTCGGCGCCCAGCTCCAGGCCCACGATGCGGTCCACCTCCTCGGAGCGGGCGGTGAGCATGATGATCGGCACCCGGGAGCTGGAGCGAATCTGCCGGCAGACCTCCCATCCATCCAGGCCCGGGAGCATGAGGTCCAGCACCACCAGGTCGGGGTGGTGTTCCCCGTTGACGCGGAGGGCCTCTCGCCCATCGCGGGCGTGCAGCACCTCGAAGCCCTCCTTCGTCAGATAGAGCTCCATTAGCTCTCTGACGGAGTCTTCGTCGTCAACCACCAGGACCTTGCGGCCCTGCCCGAAGCTCTCCTTCTCCCTCTCCTTAGCGGTCACCGCGGGCCCGTCAGTCCTTTCTCTGCCCCGCTGCGGGGTCGGCGGCCGCGCCCAGCTCCTCCTCGAGGGCCCTGCGGACGCGGCTGCGCACCAGCACCCGGCCCATGAGCTTCAGCTTCCCGTTCACCACCAGCGCGGGCGGGTTGACCACACCGTACTCCAGCAGTTCTCCCACGTCCTGGACGCTCTCTATGGTGGCATCCTGTATGTTCAGCTCGGCGACAAGGCCCTCGACAATGGTGCGAAGCTGGTCACAGAAGAAGCATCCTTTACCGATGATCCGGATCTGAACGGCCATTGCCGAGCGCTCTCGTATGGGATTATAGCACCCTGCTAGGGCCGGAGCAAGCGCCGCGGCCGCCCGCCGCCCTCAGGGCTTGCGCGCCACCGCCATGAGGGAGACCCCGGCGGGTAGATCGCGGCCGAGCACCCATCGGCTCTCCACGCGCAGCAGCAAGGTGAGCAGGCGGTTGACCGGACGGGGCGGGACGATGAAGGCCGTCTGCGGGGCGCCGCGGCGTCGGGGCAGGAGGCGCTGGGCGAAGCGGAGCACGGCGATGGGGGGTAGCAGGGCGGTGATGAGCGGCGACAGGCGCACCACGCGCAGGCCGGCCGCCTCGAGCAGGCTGCGGAGGCGCCGGGCGCGGTAGCGGCGGCGGTGCTCGAGGGCCTCGTCGTGTTCGCTCCAAAGCGCAGGCAGCGCGGGGACCGTCAGCACGAGCAGCCCGCCGGGGCGCAGCGCGCGCGCCAGCTCGGCCGCGGCCGCGGCGTCGTCGGGTACGTGTTCCAGGAGGTCGAGCGCGGCGATGACATCCACCGATGCGGAGGCGATGGGGAGCTGCTCGACGCGGGCGCGCACGAGGCCCTGGTGGTCGCGGCGGCGGCAGTAGCGCAGGGCCTCCGGGGAGCGGTCCAGCCCGACCACGAGGCCGAAGGCCTGTAGCCGCCCGAGAGTGGCCCCGGTGCCGCAGCCTACGTCGAGCAGCCTCAGCGGCCCTGGGCGGGGCCGGTGGCGGGCGATAAGGTCGGCGACGAGCTGGCGCCGGGCGGCGAACCACCAGTAGGTGTCCTCGAGCTCGAACATCTTGGCCAGCTCGGCGGCCCGCACGGTCCCTCCTCGCGGCGCTCACAGGATGAGCATCGAGTCCCCGAAGCTGAGGAAGCGGTAGCGCCGCGCGATTGCCTCCTGATAGGCGCCCAGGACGGCCTCCCGGCCGGCGAAGGCGCACACGAGCACCAACACCGTCGAGCGGGGCAGGTGAAAGTTGGTCACCAGTGCGCCGACGACGCCGAACCGGTAGCCGGGGCGGATGAAGAGGTCGGTTCTGCCCGCGCCGGGGCGCACCTGCCCCCCCTCGGCCGCCGCCTCCAGCGCGCGGGCGGTGCTGGTGCCGACGGCGACCACCCGGCGGCCCTCCGCCAGGGCCCGGCTCACGGCGTCCGCGGTCTGCTGGGGGATGAGGTAAGACTCCGAGTGCATGTCGTGGTCTTCGACGCGCTGGGTGCGGATGGGCCGGAAGGTACCCGGGCCGATATGGAGGGTGAGAGTGACGAGGGCCCGGACGCGGCCGCGCACCGCGTCGAGGACCTCCGGGGTGAAGTGGAGCCCTGCCGTCGGCGCGGCGCTGGAGCCCGGTTCCCGGGCGTAGACGGTCTGGTAGTCGGACTCGCTGTGGAGCGGCCCCTGTATGTAGGGCGGCAAGGGGAGCTCCCCCTGTTGGGCGACCAGCGCGGCCACGTCGCCTTCGCCCCGGAAGCGCAGCAGACGGCCGCCGGTGGGGGTGCGGGCGACGATCTCGGCCTCAAGCTCACCCTCGCCGAAGACGACGCTGCGCCCCGGGGGGAGCCGCCGGCCAGGGCTGACGAGCGCCTCCCAGAGCCCATCCGCGCGCGGCTCCAGCAGAAGCACCTCCGCCCTGCCGCCGCCCGGGCGGCGGCCGCGCAGCCGCGCCCGCACGACGCGGGTATCGTTGAGGACCACCACATCGTCGGGAGTGAGGTACTGGGGCAAGTCCCGGAAGCGCCGGTGGGCGATAGTCTGGCGCGTCCGGTCGAGCACCAGCAGGCGGGACGCGCCCCGCGGGCGGGCCGGCTCCTGAGCGATGAGCGCGGGCGGCAGCTCGTAGTCGAAGTCAGACGCCTTCATCCCTCGCCCCGGCCTTCCGCCCCCCGCGGCGAGGGCCGCGCGCGGCGCCCGGGGAGCGGCCGGGAGGGCGGCGAGGCATCGGTCAGTCGGGTTCGCTCTCGCCGAAGATGGTGACGAAGCGGCGCGCGTAGTCCTCCTCGAGCATGGCGAAGTGCTGCTCGAGGGCGAAGAGCCAGAGGATGACGACGGCCTGGTCCGACGGGTAGTCGAGGGCGCGGGCGAAGAACTCGGAGACGATCTCCTCGTAGCTGCGGGCGCGCCCGTCCTCGTCGAGGGTGTAGGGCGGACCGGAGCCCGACTCCTCCTGGAGCCGGACCTGCATGCGGTCGAGGAACTCGCGCACGCTTGCCGGCGTGGCCCTCTCCAGCCGCGGCCCGAACTCCCTCTTCACCTGCTCACGGAACTCGGCCAGCTCCACCGGCGTCGCGCCCACCCGCCTCCGGCGGTTCAGTATTCGGGCTCGATCAGCCCGTAGTGACCATCCTTTCGGCGGTAGAGGACGTTCACCTGTTCGCTCTCGGCGTTCGTGAAGACGTAGAAATCGTGCCCGAGCAGCTCCATCTGCGCGGCCGCCTCCTCGGGGCTCATCGGCTTGACGGCGAAGCGCTTGGTGCGCACGAGGCGGGGGGTGAACTCGTCGGGGCGGTCGCCCGGCTCTGTCTCCCAGGCCTGCCGCGTCTCGGGCGCCTGACGGTACCGCTCGATGAGCTTGCTGCGGGACTTCTTGATCTGGCGCTCCAGCTTGTCCACCAGGCTGTCCACGGCCGACTGGAGGTCGGCCGCCCGGTCCTCCCCTCGCACGAGCAGCCCGTTGGCGTTGATGACGATCTCGACGACCCGCCACTGCCGCTCCCGCGAGCAGGTCACGTCCACGCTGTCTATTGTGCGCAGGAGCCGCTCGAGCTTGCTGAGCTTGCGCTCGGTGATCTCCTTGAGGCTAGGCGGCACGGCTACGCCCTTGGCGGTGATGTTGACTAGCATCTCTCTCCTCGCACAGCTCGATCCCGGCCCCGCCGGGTGGTCCGGCGCAGGAGGCAGATCGCCTGGCTCGCGATCCCCTCCCCCCGCCCGGTGAAGCCCAGGCCCTCGGTGCGTTTGGCCTTGGCGCTCACGCGGGCGAGGTCCACATCCATCGCGGAGGCGAGCGCCCGGCGCATCTCGGGCAGGTGCCCGCCGAGGGGCGGCGCGTCGGCGATGATCACGGCGTCCACGTTCTCGATCTCCCAGCCTCGGGCCCGCACCATCGCCGAGACCTGGGCGAGCAGCGAGAGGCTCGAGACCCCTGCGTGCCGGGGATCGGAGGCGGGGAAGTGCTCCCCGATGTCGCCCGCGGCGGCCGCGCCGAGGAGGGCGTCGCTGACCGCGTGGCACACCACATCGGCGTCAGAGTGCCCCAGGAGCCCCCGCTCGGACGGAATCCTCACTCCAGCGAGCACCAACGGTCGCCCCTCTGTCAAGGGATGTGCATCATATCCTATACCCGAACGCGTCGCCATTCTCCTCTGCCCATCCTTGCGCCCTTGTCTGAGAAACTCCTCGCACCAGAGCAAGTCCTCGGGGTAGGTCACCTTGACATTGTGCCGATCGCCCAACACGACCTGCACCGGTCGCCCCAGCCGCTCCACAAGGTAGGCGTCGTCGGTGCCGAGGACGCCCTCCCGCGCCGCGGCCTCGTGGGCGGCCGCCAGCAGGTCCCGGCGGAAGGCCTGGGGTGTCTGCACGAGCCACAGGCGAGACCGGTCGAGGGTCGCCCTGACCCGCCCTTCGGAGTCCACCTCCTTGACGGTGTCGCTGGCCGGCAGGGCGGAGACGGCCGCGCCGTGGAGCCGCGCGGCCTCCAGGCAGCGGCGCACGAGTGCGGGCGAGAGGAGGGGACGGGCCCCGTCGTGGACGAGCACGAGGTCGCAGGTCGGGCTCACTTCAGCGAGGGCCGCCCGCACCGAGGCCTGGCGGTCGGCGCCCCCTGCCACGACCCGCTCCGTGCGCTCGTCTTCGCGCCGGATCAGGGAGCGCCGGGCGCGCTCGACGTCCTCTGGCGCGACGACCAGGACGATCTCCCCGACCTCGGGGCAGGCGCGGAGCGCCTCCAGGGCGTACGACACCAGGGGCCTGCCCCGCAGGGACAGGAAGGCCTTATTTCCCGGCAGACCGGTTCTTGCGCCGCGGCCCGCCGCCGCTATCACCCCGCTGATGCCGATCTGAGTACTCCTGGGAGCCCGGGGCCGCGTCCTGCGGATTCCCGAAGATCATCTTGCCGGCCACCGTCTGGAGGACGCTGGTGACGATGATCGAGAGGGTCTCGCCGATGTGGTCCTTGCCGCGCTCGACGACGACCATGGTGCCATCGTCCAGGTATGCGACTCCCTGCTCGGGCTCCTTGCCCTCCCGCACGATGGTGACGGTCAGCTCCTCGCCGGGCAGGACGACCGGCTTGACGGCGCTCGCCAGCTCGTTGACGTTCAGCACGCGGATCCCCTGGAGCTGGGCCACTTTGCTGAGGTTGAAGTCGTTCGTGACGATGGCGGCGTCGAGCTCCTTGGCGAGGCGGATGAGCCTGGCATCCACGGGCTCGCCCCCGCGGCCGCTGTACCCGTCGAGGACCTCCACGTGGAGGTCGGGCTGCTGCTGCATCTGGTTGAGGATGTCGAGGCCCCGGCGCCCGCGGTTGCGCTTCAGGGTGTCGGAGGAGTCGGCGATGAGGTGCAGCTCCTCGAGCACGAACCCGGGGATGTAGATGGGGCCCTCGAGGAAGCCGGAGCGGCAGACGTCCGCGATCCGGCCGTCAATGATGACGTTGGTGTCGAGCAGCTTGGGCGCCAGCCGAGGGCGCTCCGCCGGCTCCCCGGCCTCCGGTCGCGCCAGGCCCGGGAAGAAGTAGTAGAGCTCCTCCTTCATGCTCAGGGTGATGGCGACGCCCAGGTAGACGCACAGCAGGCCCACGAGCAGGACAAGCTGGCGGCCGAAGTTGGGCACGTTGACGAGGAAGACCCCGATGAGGGCGGTCATGCCCAGGCCGATGAAGACCCCCAGCACCACCGCGGCCTTGTCGCGCCCGGGGATGCGGCGCAGGTCGGAGAGCAGGTCGCGGGAGAGCTCGTGCGCCTGACGGTAGATAAGGCTGGCCAGCGTGAAGCCGACGATGACGCCCAGCAGCGCGAAGAGCACCGTGTAGGTCTGCTCGAAGTACGCGAAGGGCTGGAAGCCCTCCTCCCCCGCCACCCGCAGGACGTAGGTCTTGGACCAGGCGGCCGCGACCCACGCCGAGAGCGCGGCGACGGCGAGGCTGAACAACAGCCCGACCGACCGTGCTAGCATCTGCTGTCACCTCCTTTCGGCGCGCCGGCCTTGGCGCACGGGCAGTCTCCCCAGGCTATTCGACGCGCCACGGGGGCGATCTGTCGCGCTCAGCGCGCAAGAGCGGCCGAGAAGGCCTCGACCACCCCTTCGACGGGCACGCGCTCGATACCCGCCGGCCCCGGCCCGGGCCGGGGCGGGACCAGGCACCGGCGGAAGCCGTGGCGGTGGAGCTCGACGAGCCGGCGCTCGAGCATCGGCACCGATCTCACCTCTCCGGTGAGCCCCACCTCCCCCACACAGGCGGTGTCGGGGCGCACCGGAGCCTCCCGAAAGCTGCTCGCGATCGCCAGCGCCAGCCCCAGATCCACCGCCGGCTCGGTCACCCGCACCCCGCCAGGGGCGTTGACGAACACGTCGTGGGCGGCCAGCGGCAGGCCCGCCTGCTTCTCGAGCACCGCCAGGATCAAGCAGGTGCGGGCATAGTCAAGGCCCGTCACGCTCCGCCTGGGGCTGCCGTAGGGCGGGGCCTGCGCCACCAGGGCCTGAACCTCGACGAGCAGGGGACGGCTTCCCTCCACGGCGGCGACGACGACTGAGCCCGGGGTCCCCGGGCGACGCTCGGACAGGAGTGCTGCGCTCGCGTCGGGCACGCCCTCGAGGCCGCGCTCGCTCATCTGGAACAGGCCCAGCTCGTCGGCCGAGCCGAAGCGGTTCTTGGACGAGCGCAGGACCCGATAGCCCGAGTGCCGGTCTCCCTCCAGCGAGAGCACCACATCCACCATGTGCTCCAACAACCGGGGGCCGGCCACCGCGCCCTCCTTGGTCACATGCCCCACCAGGAAGGTGGGGAGGTGCAGGTCCTTGGCGATGCGCAGGAAGCGGCCGGCGCACTCGCGCACCTGCGTGACCGTCCCTGGGAGGGAGTCGGCGTCGGCGCAGTAGGTGGCCTGGATGGAGTCCACCACGAGCATCCCTGGCGAGATGCGCTCCACCTCGGCCTCGATGGCCCCCACCTCGGTCTCGGCGAACAGCAGCAGGGCCTCCGCTGGCGGACCGAGTCGCCGGCCGCGCATGGCGACCTGGGCAAGCGATTCCTCTCCCGAGACGTAGAGGCAGGGCGCTCCGGAGGCGGCGAAGCCGTTGGCGGCCTGGAGCAGGAGGGTGGACTTGCCGATGCCGGGGTCGCCGGCGAGGAGCATCACCGCCCCAGGCACCAGGCCGCCGCCCAGGACGCGGTCGAGCTCTCCCAGGCCGGTGGGCAGCCGGGGCGGCCCCTGCGGGCCCAGCGCGGCCGCCGGGCGGGCCGGCTCGGCCGGGGCGCGGCGGGCGGCGGCGGGGGGCCCCTGGGG